>JAICXX010000029.1 GCA_025934485.1 Chitinophagaceae bacterium | reverse complement strand
TAAAAACAAGGCTTTTCTCATAGTTTTTCCTACATTTTGGCGGCAAATATATAAATATCGTGCCAGATAGAATCCGGGGCACATTTCGTACCTTTGCGCCCTTGCGGACGACCGTCCGCTCGGCCACAACCGAGCCGCAAGGCGAAGGTTGCGAACGAGGCCTTGCCGGTGGCAAGGCCGAAGTTCTACAGACATTAGATAATATGAAAACGAGGAGTTTACAAAAGGATAAGGTCAATATCATTACGCTGGGTTGCAGCAAGAACATGGTCGACAGCGAGGTGCTGAGCGGGCAGCTGCACGCGAACGATATCGACGTGGTGCATGAGAACACAAAAAAGGATCACAACATCGTCGTCGTGAACACCTGTGGGTTTATCGACAAGGCCAAGGAAGAATCCATCAATACGATCCTGGACCAGGTGGCGCTGAAAAAAAAGGGGAAGCTGGACAAGGTCTATGTCACCGGTTGTCTTAGCCATCGTTATCGAGATGATCTCGAGAAAGAGATCCCGGAGGTCGATGCCTGGTTCGGCACGATGGAGCTACCGCTGTTGCTCAAGAAATTCGAAGCCGATTATAAATCCGAGCTGCTTGGCGAGCGGTTGTTGGCAACACCTCAACATTATGCCTACCTGAAGATCGCGGAAGGGTGTAACCGGACCTGTGCCTTTTGTGCCATTCCGCTGATGCGGGGCGGGCATGTCAGCCGGCCGGTCGAAGAGCTCGTCAGGGAAGCGGAGAAGCTGGTGCAGCGCGGCGTTAAAGAAATTCTGCTGATTGCGCAGGAGCTGACGTATTACGGCCTGGACATTTATAAGAAACGGATGCTGCCGGAACTGCTGCATCGTCTGGCAGACATTTCCGGACTACGTTGGATCAGGTTGCACTATGCCTATCCTTCGAAGTTTCCTACGGAAATTTTGGATGTGATCAGGGAAAGAGACAATATCTGCAATTATCTCGACATGCCGTTGCAGCATGCGAGCGACAATATGCTGAAGGCGATGCGGCGGCAGATCACGCGGGGTGAGATGACGGATCTTATCCATACCATCCGGGAGAAGGTGCCGGGCATTTGTTTACGTACGACGCTGATCGCGGGTTTCCCGGGAGAGAAGGAAGCGGATGTAGAAGAGCTGAAGGAATTTCTGCAGCTGCACCGGTTCGATCGCGTAGGTATCTTTCCCTATTCGCATGAGGAAGGGACGGCAGCGGGTGAGTTGGTCGACGACGTACCGGCCGATGTGAAGCAGCAGCGGGCGCAGGAGATCATGGAAGTGCAGCAGGAGATCTCTTACGAGAAGAACCAGGAAAAGGTCGGACAGGTCTTTACGACGCTTATCGATAAAAAAGAAGCAGGGCGATATCTGGGACGGACCGAATTCGATTCGGTGGAAGTCGATAACGAGGTCATCGTGCATAGCAAGGAAAAGCTGCCGGTAGGCGATTTCGTGCAGGTGAAGATCACCAAAGCATATGACTACGATCTGGAGGGAGAGGTGACGAGTTAAAATCTGCAAAGTTTTGATTAATCGGCGCTGTCTAACCGACGCCGCAAACCGGTACTTTTGCTGAAAATCAGTTCACATGAGTATAAGTTGGAATGGAGTATTTCCAGCGTTGACCACAAAATTCACGGCACAGGACACGCTTGATCTGCCGATGTTCGGAAAGAACCTGAAAGCGCAGGCAGATGCCGGTGTTCAGGGCGTTATCATCGGCGGGTCGCTTGGGGAAGCAAGTACCCTGACGGTAGCCGAAAAAGAAACCCTTGTCCGCTATTCCGTGGAAACACAGGGTCATCACATTCCCGTATTGTTGGGTATTGCCGAAGGGTCCACCCGGGACGCGATAGCACAGGCAAAGCTAGCCGCCGAATGGGGTGCGCGCGGGTTGATGCTTCTACCGCCTATGCGGTATAAGAGCGATCACCGGGAAACGGTGACTTTTTTCAAGACCGTTGCCACCTCGACGGAGCTACCTCTCATGATCTACAACAACCCGGTGGATTATAAGATCGAGGTGACGCTGGACATGTTCGAGGAGCTCATCGAGCTTCCGAATATCCAGGCGGTGAAGGAGTCCACGCGCGACGTGACCAATGTAACCCGCTTGATCAACCGGTTCGGTAACCGGCTGAAGATCCTTTGCGGGGTGGATACCATCGCCGTGGAAGAGCTCGCAATGGGCGCCTGCGGGTTGGTTGGCGGACTGGTGGGGGCTTTTCCGGCCGAGACGGTCGCCATCTACAAGTTAGTAAAGACGGGGAGGATCGCGGAGGCGCGGGAGATCCACCGCTGGTTTCTGCCCTTGCTCGAACTCGATATCCATCCCAAACTGGTGCAGTATATTAAATTGGCCGAAGCGGAAGTCGGTCTTGGCACGGAGCATGTCCGGGCGCCGCGGCTGCCGTTGATCGGCAAAGAGCGGGAACATGTTTTGCGCGTCATCCGTGAGGGTGTCGCCAACCGGCCGATCCTCGCCGAATACGCCAGTTTGACGAATTAAACTTTACAGTATGATATTTCAAGATGCAACTATATCCGAGATCGACCAGGTGTTACAAGAATCCTGGAAGGCTTTTCAGGTATATCGTAAAACGACATTAAAACAGCGGGCCGATCTGATGCGGGCCATTGCCGCGGAGCTCGAGGCGACGGGTAACCAGCTGATCCAGGTGGCCATGCAGGAAACCAACCTTCCCGAGGCACGTTTGAAGAACGAACGGGCCAGGACGATGTTCCAGCTCACGAGCTATGCAGCGGCCTGCGAGGCAGGACATTGGCTCGAGGCGCGGATCGATACCGCGGTCCCAGCGGAAAGCCAGCCCGATCTGCGGAAGATGCAGGTCGCTATCGGTCCCGTAGTCGTCTTTGGCGCCAGCAATTTCCCATTTGCCTATTCCACGGCCGGCGGCGATACGGCATCGGCATTGGCGGCGGGCTGTCCGGTGATCGTGAAGGCGCATCCCGCGCATGCGGAGACGTCCGAGATCGTCGCGAAGGCCATTGCCAAGGCTGTCCAAAAGACCGGATTACCCAAAGGGGTCTTTGCGCATGTCCATGGCTCCAGCACCGAAGTGGGCAAGGCGCTGGTCACACATCCCCAGACCCGCGCCGTAGGTTTCACGGGTTCGTTGGGCGGTGGGAAAGCGCTTTTCGACTGGGCCAACCAGCGGAAGGAGCCGATTCCCGTTTTTGCCGAGATGGGCAGCATCAATCCTGTGTTCCTGTTGCCAGGAAAGGTCAGGGCGGCAGCCGGGGAACTCGCCGCGCAGCTGGCGGGCTCGATCACGCTCGGAACGGGACAGTTCTGTACCAACCCCGGGCTGATCCTGGGTGTTGCCGGTGCCGATCTGGACAGCTTCGTACGCGAACTCGGCGCTGCCATCGAGAAAACCACGCCCGGGACGATGTTGCATCCGGGTATCGCTAAGGCCTATACGGAAAAACGGCAGAGCGCCTTGTCGCAGGATCATGTCGAGACGGTCGCCATTGCGGCTACTGCTCCGCGTGAGAACCAGGGCGTGCCTACGGTTGCCACGGCATCGGCGGAAGCCTTCTTCAAGAATCCTTTGCTGCATCAGGAGGTCTTCGGGCCCTATTCACTGGTGATCCAATGTCCGGATGTCGCCACGCTGGTCAAGGCCGCGCAGCATCTGGAGGGACAGCTTACCGCCTCGCTGATGGCTACGGATGAAGACCTGGCGCAACATGGGGCGCTGGTAGATGCGGCACAGGAGATCTGCGGCCGGCTGATCCTCAATGGCGTGCCCACGGGGGTGCGGGTATCGTTGTCACAGCAGCATGGCGGACCTTTCCCGGCTACGACGGACAGCAGGTTCACGTCGGTAGGCGCGGATGCCATCAAACGCTGGGTACGCCCACTTGCCTACCAGAGCTGGATCGACGCGGCGTTGCCCGACGCTTTAAAGAACAGCAATCCGCTTGGGATCTGGCGGATGATCAATAACGAACTCACCCAGGCGGAGGTTAAATCCTGACGTCTGCATCTCGCCGTGATGGCGATCCATTAACATGAAGAAGACCTTTTTTTGTATCGATGCACATACCTGCGGAAACCCTGTGAGACTGGTGGCAGGTGGCGGCCCCGTGCTGGAAGGCGCCAATATGAGCGAAAAGCGGCAGCATTTTCTCCGGGAATACGACTGGATCCGTAAGGGGCTGATGTTCGAGCCCCGCGGACATGACATGATGAGCGGCAGCATCCTCTATCCGCCGCATGACCCGCAAAACGATGTCGCGGTGCTCTTCATCGAGACCAGCGGCTGTCTGCCCATGTGCGGGCATGGTACCATCGGGACGATCACCATTGCGCTCGAAGAAGGGCTGATCCAGCCTAAGAAGCCTGGCTTCGTCCGGATGGAGGCGCCGGCGGGTCTGGTGCTGATCGAGTATAAGCAGGAGGGAAAAAAAGTGAAGTCCGTCAAGCTCACCAATGTGCCCGCCTATCTGGCTGCGGAGAATATCAAGGTGGAGTGTCCCGATCTGGGGCCTTTGAAAGTGGATGTGTCCTATGGCGGAAATTTCTACGCCATCGTCGATCCGCAGGAGAATTTTAAAGGTTTGGAAAACTATTCGGCCGACCAGCTGATCAGCTGGAGCCGGGTGATGCGGCAGCGGATCAACGCCGAACATCAATTTGTCCATCCGGAGAATCCCACCATCAATACCTGCACGCATATCCTTTGGACGGGGAAGACCATCAGCCCCGAGGCTACGGCACGGAATGCGGTGTTCTATGGCGATAAGGCCATCGACCGGAGTCCCTGTGGTACCGGCACCTCCGCGCGGATGGCGCAATGGTTTGCCAAGGGGAAGCTCAAGGAAGGGGATGTCTTTCTCCACGAAAGCATCATCGGCTCGGTGTTCCGGGGGCGGGTGGAAAAGGCCGTTTCGGTAGCCGGGAAGCCGGCCATCGTCCCCAGCATCGAAGGGTGGGCCAAGATCTACGGGTACAATACCATTTCCATCGATCCCGAAGACGATCCGTACGCGTACGGGTTTCAGGTGCTATAAAAGGGGCGAACAATCACCACTTTTTTGTGTTAATGTGCCCGGTAGGTGATAAATTCGCTCTCTTATGGACTGGATATCGACGCGTTTACCATATCGGCAGACTGGCTATTTTTCCCATATCATCCTAGACTATCTGGAGCAGGCCAAGCAACTGTCTCCTTTTTACCGGCATCCTGTTTCTGCCGAAGGGTTGCGGCAATCGCTGGAGGCGCGCAAGGCGTTTCCGACGGACCGGGCTGCGCTGGTGCAAGTCCTGGAAGAGCAATATGCCGGGGTATTGGCGGGTGAGGCGTCGGGGGGGCCAAGCGCATCAGGGGCGTCGGGTGAAATTGCAGGGGCAAGCGCGACGCGGGTCCGGGAGAACATCGCCAGGCTGGCGGAGGAGACTACGTTTACGGTGTGTACGGCGCATCAGCCGGCTATCTTTACCGGTCATCTTTACTTTATCTACAAGATCCTGCACACCATCCGGCTGGCCGAATGGTTAAAGGAGCAACATCCGGCTTATCATTTCGTGCCCATTTTTTACATGGGCAGCGAGGACGCCGATCTTGACGAGCTGGGGCATATCTACCTTGGCGGCGACAAGCTGATCTGGGAAACCAAACAAAAGGGCGCGGTCGGCCGGATGAAGACCAAAGGGCTCGATAAACTGTACTATCGCATCGAAGGACAACTGGCCGTGCAGCCGCATGGCAAAGAACTGATGGCGATGTTGAAGGAAGCCTATCTCGATAGCCCGGATATCCAGACGGCGACGTTCAAGCTTTTGCATGCGCTTTTTGCCGAATATGGGCTTATTACCATCATTGCCGACCATGCGGTATTCAAAAAGCAGCTGCTCTCCGTCTTCGAGGACGATCTGTTCCGGCAGGAACCCACGCGGATCGTGAGCGAATCCATCGCGGGGCTTAGCGAACACTATAAGATCCAGGCCAACCCACGGTCCATCAACTTATTTTATTTGAAAGACGATCTCCGCAACCGCATCGAGCGGACGCCTGAAGGTTTCCAGGTCGTCGATACTCCTTTGCGTTTCACGGATGCCGGGATGCGCGATGAACTGCAACGTTATCCCGAAAGGTTCAGTCCCAATGTGATCCTGCGTGGGCTGTTCCAGGAGACGATATTGCCCAACCTGGCCTTTATCGGCGGGGGCGGCGAAACGGCCTACTGGCTGGAGCTGAAAGCGCTTTTCGATCACTATCGCACGCCATTCCCCGTGCTCATCCTGCGGAACTCCTTTTTGCTGGTGGAACAGCATTGGATGGAAAAGCTCGGGCATGCCGGTTTTGATCTTCCCGATCTCTTCAAAGGCGCCGCCGAGCTGGTCAACGAGCTGGTGCGACGGGATTCCGAAAATACCCTAAGCCTGGGAGAAGAGATTGCCCTTGCCAACAACTATTACGAGCGGCTGAAGTCCTTGACGCGGCCGGTAGACCCGACGCTGGAGCAGCATGTCGAGGCGTTGCAGGCCCGGGCGCTCGAGCCGATCAAGACGCTGGAGAAGAAATTGTTGAAGGCGGAGCGGCGCAAGTTCGGGGATCAGCAGCGGCAGCTGGCCGCGCTCAAGGCGGCGCTGTTCCCGCATGACAATCTCCAGGAAAGGGTCGAGAATTTTATGCCGTGGTATGCGGCGATGGGCCCCGGCTTCATTCGGGCGCTTTATGAGCACTCGCTGGTACTCGAGCAGGAGTTCCAGGTGCTGGCGGAGTCATAAATAGCCTACCTCCTGCACGCGCAGGGAATCGTCCAGGATATATCGCCGTGGGATGCCCGTGGGCAGATCGACATCGGCAATCGCTTCTTCGCCGATGTGTTCCAAAAACATGACTAAAGAGCGCAGACTGTTACCGTGCGCTACTATCAGGATATTTTGCCCGTCCTTTAACAGGGGCTCGATAGCCGTTTTATAATAGGGGATCACGCGGGCCGCGGTGTCGGCGAGGCTTTCTCCACCCGGTGGCCGGGTCGCATAGCTACGCCGCCATATCACCACCTGTTCGTCGCCGTAATCTTTTGCCACTTGTGTCTTATTCAATCCCTGCAGCTGCCCGTAATTCCGCTCGTTGAGCGCCCGGCTGCGGGTCACCGGTAGGTTTTGCTGATGTGCTTCTTCGAGCAGGAGCGTCATGGTGTCGATGGCGCGTTGCAGGACGGAGCTGAAGCCATGAACGAAGGGAATGTCGCGGAGTTTGGCGCCGGCGATCCGGGCTTCATCGCGGCCCAGCGCGGTGAGGGGGATGTCGGTCTCGCCCGTAAAGCGGTTCTCGAGATTCCAGGCGGATTGTCCGTGGCGGACGAGGACGAGCAGCGGCATAATGTAAATATACATTATTGGAGATTGTTTGTCAGCAGGATCACGGGCCAGGCGCCGGGGCCGTCGGGCCAGGAGAGGGTGGGTCCCGGGCTTCCAGCCGTGGCGCGGCTTTCATACGGGGCGCGGTTGTCGTTGGCTGCTGGCCTGTCGCGGACGGCTGCCTCAACGGTTTGCCCTGTAAAGCGGTTGGTCCATTGCGTGGGTGCGTCGGCGGGAAGTTGCAGTGACAGCGGCTGGGGTTCCGTGACACCGTAGCGGATCAGCGGAACGGCGACGAGGGCCCAATGTTCTCCATGATGACGAAGAAAAGCGAGCCAGGGGCCGGTGCAGACCAGCGGGGTGTAGGAGCCTTTGTTGAAGACCTCGGGTCGGGTGTTGCGGTATTGGAGGGTACGGTAGATAGTAAAAAGTTTTTCGACGCCTTCGTCGCGGTGAGTATGGAGGAAGTCGAACAGGGCGTCGCCGTCTTGCCTCTCGGCCGATCGCACCTCGCGAAGCAGGGTCATCCTACGGGCGAAATCTACCGGCCGGCGATTGTCCGGATCGACGAAGCTTTCTTCCCAGAGTTCTGCGCCCTGGTAGATATCGGGAATGCCGGGCGCCGTGAGTTTGAGCAGCAGGAGCGAAAGGCTATAGACGGTGGCGCGGTTCACAATGATCCGGGCAAAGGGCGCGAATTCCGCGAGAAAGGGAGCGTCGGGTTTCAGCAGGGCGGTGGCGAAGGCCTGGCATTGTTGCTCGTAGGCTTCGTCCGGCTCGTCGTAATTGGTCTCGGTGCCTGCCTCGCGCAGTGCTTTTGTGAGGTAGCCGGCGAACCGTTCGCGGAACAGGTCGTCCACGATACCATGGGCCGGGAAACCGCCGAGCAGGGCCTGGTAGATCAGGTATTCGTCGTTGGGGGAGGGCGAAAGCCGCGGGGCGGAAGCCGGACGGGGGACCGTGACTACGAGTGGCGCGTTGAGTTGCCTCCAGCGGGTCACGGCGGTTATCCATTCCTGTGGCATCGCGCTGAGGACGGAAAGACGGATGCGGCTGTCTTCGCCGCGTTTGGTATCATGGGTCGTGGTGGCGTTCAATGAATCCGGCAGGCTTTGCTGACGATCCTGCATGAGCCGGTGGAAAGCTTCCGGCATTATGCCCGCGATAGCGGGGGTGTCACCGACTTCGCAGTGGGCGATATAGGGGTTGTAGATATAGAAGGTGGTGTCTTCGATCCCTTTGGCGGCGAGGGGGCCGGTGAACTGCATGAGCCGGGTGAGAAAGGTAAGCTGTTGGGACGCAGCCGGTCCGACGGAGGCCGCCGCATAGCGGGTGAGGCCGTCGAGGTAGTCTAGTTCGGTGAGGAGATCAGGCCGGTGTTCCCGTGCGGAAGCCAGCGAGCGGGAGAAATGCGCCGCATCTTCGGGTGAGCCGCCGGTGGGGTCGGGGTAGGCCCGGTAGATAGGAAATGCCGCCATCCACGCGGCCAGGGCTTCCTTTAGCCGGTCCTGGTCCTGCGCGGCAGTGTAGAGCAGCGGAAGGCCGGTCAGCAGGTTCATGAGGTTATCCAATTCGCCGGCCATGTGGCGGTGCAGGTAATCGAGCTTGCGTTCATAAACGATGGTAGGATAGGGGGGCAGGCCGATCACCTGGTGAGAATAAAAATCCAGCAGCTCGCGGCTGCCATCGGCATCGGTGAGAAGCTGACCCGCCGCGGCGAGGAAATCGTAGCCCGTGCTGCCTTCCAGGGGCCAGTCGGCCGGCATCCGTTCTTCTCCGGTAAGGATCTTTTCCGCCACGACATAGGTGTCTTCCCCGAACAACGTTTTGAGCCACTGCAGGTATTGTTTGGGTTGGGCGAGGCCGTCGATGTGATCGATGCGCAGGCCGTTGATCCAGCCGCGAGTATACCAGTGATGGATAACCGAATGATAATCCCGGAAGACCACGGGGTCTTCCATTCGCAGACAGATGAGGCTGTTGACGGTGAAGAAGCGGCGGTAGTTGATATGGGTCGCCGCGAGCCCGTGGTGGGTGAGCACATAGTACTGGCTTTGCAGCAGAGATTCGAGGAGGTGGATGCGCTGGTTGAAGAACTGGGTCCGCGCGGCCACGAAATCTGGCCAGGCGGCATACGCGCTCATCTGTTGCAGCCATTGGGTCCTGGCGGCCTTCCAGGTGGGCCCGTCGGAAGCCAGCGCTTTTTCGAAGGCATCGAGTGCCGTCGACATTCCGGCCGGATAGCCGTCCGACATGGTGCAGATCCAGCGGTAGAGGCGTGCGGCGACGGGATAGTCCTTTTCGTAATACCGGATCACGAAACCGGCGTCGGTGAACTGTAGGGTGAGTTCGCCTTTTTCGAGACATTCGCCGAGGGGGGCGCCGAGGAAGGGGGCCATGAGCTTATCGCCCTCCGGCAATTCATGATCGCCAATAATGTCGAAAAAACGATAATAAGGAGATTGCGGACCGCGCTCCAGCGCATCGTAGAGCCAGGGATTGGCGGTATCGTAAGCCATGTGGTTGGGCACGATGTCCTGCAGCCAGTCCATGTCATAGGCTTTCAGCCGTGTGGCCAGCGCGGCCAGCTCTTCCTCGGTGCCGATGGCCGGGTTGAGCCGGAGCGGATCGATGACGTCATACCCATGATTGCTGCCTTTGGCAGACATGGTGATCGGCGCGGCATAGACGGTGGAGATGCCCAGGTCATGGAGATAATCCAGGATCGCGTCGAGATCGCGGAAGGTGAATTTTTCGTGTAGCTGTATGCGATAGGTGCTTCGCGGGTTAAGCATCGGGCAAAAAATTTAATAGTTCTTTTCGTAAACGACCACGGAGTAGGGGGCGATGTGAAGGAATTCACCGGGCCGGACCTCGGCGGCGGCGGATGAACCCGGTCCGTTCCATTGGGTATCGGCGGAATCGAAGATCTTCCCGAGATGTTTCCAGGTGATGTTCTCCAGGCTCACGGGCTGATCGCCAAAATGGAACCAGATAAAAAGCTGGTCGGTGAGGATCTTGCGTTCGATGGGCAGGGTGAGGCCGGACGGGGGGTGGACCACCATGGTATCGCGGGCCCTGCCCTGTAGCGCGGGACGGCTCTGGCGGAAGCGGATCAGGTGCCGATAATAGCGGAGTAGGGTCGCGCCGGGCTCGTCGGTGATCCGCCAGGAGAGCACGGAGCGGTTGAAGGTGGCTTCGGATTGCGGGTCCGGCAGTTCGGTGGTGTGTTTGAACTCGCGCGCGCGGCCTTCGTGTACGGATTTGATGAGCTCGGGGTCGCCGAAGTCCACGAAGTATTGGAAGGGATTTTTTTCCCCGTATTCTTCGCCCATGAACAGCAGCGGCACATAAGGAGAGAGTAGTACCGTGGCGGCGGCAAGCTTGAGCTGTTCGAAATTCAGCACGGCCGTGAGCCGTTCGCCTTCGGCCCGGTTGCCCACATGGTCATGGTTTTGGGCGAAGACGACGAACTGGTCATAGGGAATATGATCCGCCGAGCCGCCGAAGGTGCGGTGACGATGGGTGGAGTATACATTGTTGTATACATAAGTGTTCCTGAAGGCGCGTTCCAGGTGGGTAATCTCGCCAAAGTCCTGGTAATAGCCGCTGGTATCGCCGGTGAGCAGGGCGCGGAGGGAGTGATGGAATTCGTCGACCCACTGACCATCCATGCCATAGCCGCCTTTAGAGGGTGGGTTGATATAGCGGGCAGCGTTGAGGTCCATCTCGACGATGAGTTCTTTTTTGCAGCCGGTGCGGGCGCCGATCTCCGTGGCCACCTCCTTGAGCTGTTGTATAAAGGGAATAGCGCTGTTGTCGAAGATGGCGTGTACGGCGTCGAGGCGGAGGGCATCGACGTGCGCGTCCTCCAGCCAGAAACGGGCGTTTTGCAGAAAGAAGCTTCGAACCCCATCCGACCAGGCGTCGTCAAAGTTTAGTGCGCGGCCCCAGGGAGTATTGTATCTGTCGCTAAAATAAGGACCGTATTCATTGAGATAGTTGCCTTCGGGCCCCAGATGATTGTAGACGACGTCGACGATCACGGACATACCGATCGCATGGGCGGCGTTGACCAGGCGTTGGAATCCGGCGAGACCGCCATAGCTATGCTGGACGGCATAGGGATAGACGCCGTCGTAACCCCAGCCCCGGCTGCCGGGAAATTGCGCCAGCGGCATCAGCTCGATGGTGTTGATCCCGAGTTCATGGAGGTAGTCGAGTTTTTGGCGGATGCCTTCGAAATCGTGGGTGGGCGAGAAAGCGCCGGTATGCAGTTCGTAGATGATGCGGTTGCTAAGGGGAAGACCTTTCCAGCCAAGGTCGTTCCAGGGAAAGGCATTTATGTCTACGACTTCGGAAGGCGCATGCACGCCATCGGGTTGGCTAAGCGAGGCGGGATCGGGCAGCGTCGGGGAGGCGTTGTCGAGTCGAAAGCCATAGCGGGTTCCGGGCCCAAGGGGAAGCGTTGCCCGCCAGTAGCCGGCCGCGTCCTTTTCCATGGGATGAAGCTTTTCTTGCGGCGTAGCCAGGACAAGGTCTATTTTTTTTCGGAGGGGCGCCCAAAGGGCGAACTCTGTTTCCCGACCGTTGTACCACGCCCCGGGTTTTGGTAAACTTGTAATCACGGAATACAAGAACGAAAAACGGGTGCCATGGGGTATGAGAAAAAAATTCCCCAGAAGGTCATTTGTCTTTCTTTTTGAAGAAGCCGCGAAGCAGCCAACTGTGCTGGATGGCTTCCAGGTCATCACTGAGTTCCTGGCTGCTCACGCGTAAATTTTTCAACGTGCGCTGGAGATTGTCGGCGGCGTCCTCGTCGTGGAGGAGCATGCCGATGGGTGCGTTCTTATCGTTGAGCCCTGCGCCGGCGGTCTGGAGCGAATTGCTGAAGGCCTGGACCCTTGCGGCGGCATCATCGAGGCGGGTCACGGCGCCCCGCAGGTGACTGAAGACGGTGGTATCGGTGGCGAGCGTATTGGCGAGGCCGCCGGGTTGTCGCAATTGCTGCGAGAACGCCCGGAGATTGGCGATCATGGCCTCGCTGCCGGCGGTGGCATTGCGCAGGTTGTCGAGAGAGCCTTTGAGCCGGTCCGCTATCGCAGGATCATTGATCAGCTGACCAAGCGTTCCCTGGCTCTCCGTGAGGCGTTTGCTGATGGTCTTTATGTTGCCGGTAATTTCGAGAAGATTGCTGTTACTCTTCTCGAGCGTGGACATGAGTTCTTCGGTTCCTGCCAGGTGTTCGCTCTGGAGGCTGTCGTTGTCGACCACCTGCGGGGAATTGTCGCTGCCGCCGTCGATGACGATGATCTTGTTGCCAATGAGCCCATCCGTGCTGATCCGGCATTTGGAGTCTTTACGAATATGCGGCTGCGCCTTTTTATCTACGGCCAGGATGACGGCAACCTGGGAGTTGCCATAGAAGGCGATGGATTTGACGGTACCCACCTTGATGCCCGAGAGCCAGATATTGTTGCCGGTTTGGAGACCCTGGACGTTATCGAAGAGGATATGAAGATGGATGGATTTGACAAAGGCTTTGTGCTGCCCGCCGATTGTGAAGACAGTGACGAGGAGAATCGCCAGACCGATCGTGATGAAAAGGCCGACGGCCATGCGTTTGCTGACGTTTACTACACTCATGCCTTGGTGATAAAATTATAGTTATAAAAATCTTGTACCCTGGTATCGTCCGTATTGAACACCTCATCGAAGCTGCCCTGCCGGATGAATTTGCCTTCCGACAGCATCACGACCCGGTCGCCGGTAAAGCGCGCACAGGTGAGATCGTGGGTGATGATCACCGCGCTGCTGTTATAGCGTTGCTGTACCTCGTTGATCAGGTCGTTGATCTCCTCGCTGGTCACGGGGTCGAGACCCGCCGTGGGTTCATCATAGAGCATGATGTCGGGGTGCAGGATCAGGGTGCGGGCAATGCCTATGCGCTTCTTTTGGCCGCCGGATAATTCGGAAGGCATCTGGTTGATCGTTTGAGACAGGCCTACGTCATCCAGCACTTGGGCAACGGCTTCGTCGATCTCTTTGCGCGTAAGGTTTCGTTTATTACGGACGAGGGGGAACTCGAGGTTAGCACGGACATTCATCCCGTCGTAAAGGGCCGAGCTCTGGAACGAAAAGCCGATCTTGCTCCGAAGTTGTTGCAATTCGCGGGTGTCCAGGCTGCCGACAGCACAGCCCAACACCCGCACGGTCCCGCGGTCGGGCAACAGGAGACCGACGATGATCTTGATCAATACGGATTTACCACTGCCGCTGCGTCCCAATACGACCACATTCTCGCCTTTAAAAACATCCAGATCCACCCCTTTGAGGACAGCCATCTCGCCAAAGGATTTATGCACGTCCCGCAGCGAGATCACGGCATTGCCCCGGTCGATGCTCACGGATGGCTTTTTAAGGGATGTCTTATTCGTTTCCACTGTATTAATGTAAATAACTGTGAACCAATTGAACTATAAGCATTTCTTCAACAAAAATTAGAAACATCGAAATCACCACGGAGGTATTGGCGGCACGGCCCACGCCCACGGTGCCATGGTCGGCGTAGTAGCCGTTGAAACAGCCGGTGAAGCCGATCGTGAAGCCATAAACGGCCGATTTGAGTACCAGCACGGCAATATCGATAAAAGTGATACGGACAAACGCGGCCTGGAAGAAGGTGGTAAAGCTGGTTTCCTCGTTAAAATGCACATTGACATAAGCGCCAAGCATGGCGACCAGTCCCATGTAGGCAGCCAGGATGGGAACCATGCAAGTTGTAGCCAGTACGCGGCTGACGATCAGGAACTTAAAGGGGTTGGTGGAAGATACTTCCATGGCTTCGATCTGTTCGGTGACCTTCATCGATCCCAGTTCGGCACCGATATGCGACCCGACCTTACCCGCGACAATGAGAGCGGTCACCAGGGGGGCCAGGGCCCGGATGATGGCGATGGCCATGAGCGAAGGCAGCCACGAGGTCGCGCCGAATTCGGCCAGTGAAGAACGGGATTGTTTGGTGAAGACCATACCGGTGATAAAGCCGGTGAGCGAGATAATGGAGAGGGAACGGATCCCTACGTCGAAGAACTGGTTGATGATCTCTTTGTATTCGTAGGGCGGCAGGAAGGCTTCCTTATAGAACCGCAACAGGAACTCGTAGATATCGTACATCCGTAGTAGAAATGCCTTCATCACCTTTAGGGGGCGAATTTGGTGCCAGCGCAACAGGGCCTTCCCGCGGGGTCTATTTTCCCCAGCCTGTTTCTTAAAAAAAAGTTAACATTTCCCAATCCATACCTATCATTTTGTCGTACATCGACTACACTGTTATAGTTCTTCATAGGCAGTTAGGTTTGGTAATCACGGGGATTCCTCTCCGTGATTTTTTATTTGAGTTTAAAAAGAGGGAATTTTTCCCAAAAAGAGATAATCGGTTCCGAAATGGGAGCCGATTTCCACTTGGCACGAGAATATCCCATTATAAGACAATCGGTTATCTTCTGGTACGCGGGTTGGATCATATTAAGCAAATCCGTTGTTATGAAAGCTCAAACCCTCAACCCCGCTAAAGCCAGCTTACTTCTGGCAATCCTGTTTGGCACTGTGACGCTGCTGCACGCGGGCCCCGTATACCGCTCTACCAAGACCATCAATAAAAATATTGCCGCTAAGCGCGCCGAAATGCGGATGGTCCTCGCTACCGCCACCGCCGCTTATTTCGATATGGATCTGGAAGACTCCGGTTTGAGCCGTCAGGCTTTTCAGAACGCGTGGATCGGTTACTACAACCTCAAGAAGAGGGGGTTGCTGAAAAAGACCAATGTGCTCACGATCTGTGATTTCAGCCAGAGCTCGAGCAATCAGCGGATGTATGTCATCGATGTGCGGAACCACCGGGTGCTGTACCGCACCTTTGTAGCGCATGGCATCAATTCGGGTAATGAATACGCCACTGCTTTCTCCAATAAAATGGAATCCTGCAAAAGCAGTCTTGGTTTTTATATCACGTCAGGTACGTATACCGGTGTCAATGGTTACTCGCTGCGCATCGAAGGTGTCGACAAAGGCTTTAATGACAATGCGCGCAAAAGGGCGATCGTGATCCATGGCGCCAATTATGTAAGCATGCGAATAGTGCATAAGTATGGCATGATGGGTACGACGTTTGGTTGCCCGGCCATCCCCACGGAGATGACGACGCAGATCATCCCCGTAGTGAAGAACGGTTCGTGTTTCTTTATCTACTACCCGTCCAAAAAGTACCTGGCACAAAGCACCGTGTTGAATAGCTAGACATAAGAGTAAATTTGCGAAAGCGCTCCTCGTGGAGCGCTTTTTTATTTTTACATTTGAGTATGTCGTTCACCATACCCACGCCGTTAACGCCGGCGCCCGCGGCCATGCGCTCCAGGGCTGCCGAAGGCAGGGGCGCGATCCCCGTGTATATCTATGCCGTGTCGCTGGCGGCGTTGCTGACCATGGTCGGGGTGCTGTGGGATATCTCCTGGCACCGAACGATCGGCAGGGACAAGTTCCTGTCGCCGCCGCATATCCTGATCTATCTGGGGGCTATTTTCGCCGGCCTGTTCTCGGGGTTGCAGGTCTTGTACAATTCTTTTTTCCGCAAGGCGGTTTCGCAGGCTACCGCGATCCGCGTCTGGGGCGTTTTTTACAGCTCGCTGGGCAGCCTTTTTTGTATCTGGGGCGCCATTGCGATGCTCACTTCGGCGCCTTTCGATAACTGGTGGCATAGCGCGTACGGGTTGGATGTAAAGATCCTGAGCCCGCCGCATACGCTGCTGGCGATGGGTATGATCTTCCTGCAGTTCGGCGCGTGTGTGAGCATCTGCAAATATCTCAACACGGGTGTCGGAAATCGTGCGATCCTGCAGACGTTGTTCGTGATCGGCGCCTGCAGCCTGCTCTGTATGGTCTACACCCTGTTCACGGATTTTCTGCATATCCGGGGCGAACGCAATGGCCCTTTTTATATCATTGCGGCCGTCATCAGCCTGTTCCTGTTGCCGGCCTTTGGGATAGCCCTGCGGATGCGCTGGGGGATGACGGCGGTTGCGGCGGGTTATTTCCTGCTGGTCGCTTGTTCGAACTGGATCCTGCAGCTGTTCCCTGCCGAGCCCAAACTGGGACCTATCCTCACGCATCTCACGCATTTTCAGCCGGCGCAATTCCCGGCGCTGGTGGTTATCCCCGCAATGGCCATGGACCTGGTGTTGCAACGGTCAAAGCCGGGCGATTGGACAAAGGCCTTTTTGGTGAGCCTTTGTTTTGTCGTAGGTTTGGCGGCGGTGCAATATCCGTTGAGCGGGTTCCTGCTGGAGTCGCCGGGGGCGCGGAACTGGTTCTTTGGTGCACAGACCTGGTATTATGGAGCTCCGCCGGATGCACCGTTCCGCTATGAGTTCCGGCCGGGCGAGATCGCGTCTTTGCCGCAGTTCGCCATGGGGCTTGCAATCGCCGTTGCGCTGGGAACGCTTTGTGCCCGGGTTAGTATTCGCTGGGGCCAGTGGATGTTAAAAATTCAACGTTAATCTTTCGTTTATGCGGTCCTCACTTTTCGCCCTACTGCTCTTGCTGGTGGGGTTCAGCCATCCTTCCTTTGCCCATGTGGGCAGTCCCGATGTGGCCCTGGAGGGGACGGCGGGTCCTTACCGGCTGCTGGTGAGTGTCAAGCCGCCGGATGTGATCCCCGGTACGGCGCAGGTGACCGTCTATCTGCTCAATGGCGGTGGGATTACGGTGACGGCGCAGCCGATCTATTTCTATTCCGGCCGTACGGGGGCGCCTTCGGCGGACGCGTTGCAGCCGGTGGCCGGGCAGCCCGGACAGTACAAGGGAATCGTTTGGTTGATGACCGATGGCTCTTCGGGCATTGTGTTGCATGTGAGCGGCCCGTTGGGTAGCGGCGAGATCGTGGCGCCGGTGATGGCGGTCTCGACGGCGCAGAAGAAATTGCCGGCGGGAACGGGTTATGTGTTGATCGGGTTGGGGGTGTTGTTGTTTGGGTTGATGCTGACGATCATCGGCAGCAGCGTGGCGGATGGGTTGATGCCTCGCGGTGAAGAGTTGACTGCGTCGCGGCGCCGCGCCAAACGCATCGCCATCGTAGTTGCCGCGCTTTTTTCCACCGGTCTCGTTTATGGAGGTAATCTTTGGTGGCAGACCTGGGCCGGCCGGTACCGGCGGTTCATGTACCGGCCGATGCATGCGAGTTATGTGTTGCGGCAGGATAATGGTGCGAACGATCTGACCATTCATATCGATGTCGGGCATACCCGAAGCGGGGACCTCTCTTATGTCGTACCCGACCATGGAAAGCTGATGCATCTTTTTATCGTCCGAATTCCGACCATGGATGCCTTTGCGCATCTGCATCCGGTACGGCTGGACTCCGCCAACTTTCGGACGGAGCTGCCGCCCCTGCCCAGGGGCCGTTATCTGGCGTTTGCCGACATCGTAAACATCTCCGGTTTTGCCGAGACCTTAAAGGATACGTTCGAGATCGGGCAGAATCTAAGCGATAGGCTGCATTCCCTCGATCCCGATGACGCTTATGCCTTTGCGCTGCCCAATGATCTTGTCGACAATCCGTTTCGGGGGGATGCGCAGGCGATCGTCTGCGGTACTGCGGGTAAGGGCGCGGGGATGAAGGATGGGTCTTCTATGATGATGGAGGGTAGTGGCTCGTTGGAGGCCGGTACGCTGTATGATCTGCATTTCGCGGTCTATGATGCCCAGGGCAAGCCGGCTGCGCTGGAGCCTTATCTGGGAATGATGGCGCATGCAGCGATCATCAAAGACGATGGCAGCACTTATGTGCATCTGCATCCCGTGGGTACCTTTTCTGTTGCGGCGCAGGAGGGTTTGCAGCAGCGGATGGAGCAACCCGGGTCCCAGTACCGGATGCCGGATGCCCGAATGTTCAGCGATAGTGTGGACAGGGTGGTAGCACGGTTGCGGGCGATGCCCGTGGCGGAACGCGAGGCGACGCTGATACGGCAGATGGGGATGGATACTTCCATGCAAATGAAAAATATGGTGAGCTTCCCCTATACGTTTCCGCAGCCGGGAACCTACCGTATCTGGGTCGAGGTGCGGCGGAACGGGCAGGTGCTCACGGCGGCGTTTGACCGGACCGTGAAATAACCTTGTTCGCCACCACCTGTTGCAGGACCTGTTCGCGGTAGTTCCGGCTCATGTATACCACCAGCTCCAGCAGTTCCGGCATAGAGCGCCTGATCAACGGCAGCTGGGTCCCGAGTCTTGGGAGCGTAGATGCCATCGCCATGCACGAGGGGATCGGCGCGGGTTACACCTCGGTGCATGCCGTTTTAAAGCTTAGCGACCATTCGCTGCTGCAGCTGTCCTATAGCAAACGGATCACACGGCCGTCGTACAAGGATCTATCTTCCTATATCGTTTACAACGATCCGTTGAGTGTGCTTTCCGGCAACCCATTGCTGAAACCCACGATCACCAATAATTTGAAATTGGGCTATACTGACGAGGATTATGCGTTCTCGGTATTGTTGAGCCGGGACGACGACCCGATCATCGGCTGGGCGATAACGGCTCAGCCCGGCAGTCAGCTGATCTATATCCGGCCGGAGAATCTCGCGTTCCAAAATTATCTGACGCTCGAAGCAAACCTGCCTTTTAAAGTGGCTCCCTGGTGGGAGATGAGCTATGATCTCATCGGCGGCTGGCGGCGCTCCAGGATCGACTATCTGCTGGTGTCTGCGGGGAAGACCTATTGGGCCTTTACGATGAATTTCCGGGAGACCTTCAGGCTGCCGGCGGCGTTTACCGCCGAGGTCTCGGGTTTTTACAACGGACCGGATTATTATGGGCCTTTCCGAAATGAAGGATATGGTTCGGTGAATGTCGGGCTAAAAAAACAGCTGCGGGGTAATCGCGGCAGCCTGCAATTCAGCGCCACCGATGTGCTGGGATCGATGAATGTCGTGAGCAAGGTCGGGATGGTTGGTGTCGATGCTTTTTACAGCCGGTCTTATATGAGCTGGAATGCGGAGTCGCGGCGGTTTCCCATTTTGAAGCTGACGTATAGCCGGAGTTTTGGGTCGGGTCAGAAAACCCACCATGAGGAGGGCAGTTCCGGTGAGGAGCGGGCGCGGATAAAATAATGTATCTTGGGACGTAACTTGCAGGTATGGCTTTTCTCGAATATCTACCGGCGCCGGCATGGCGGGCGCATATCGCGGCCTATTGGGTACGCAGGGCCGGGGCAGGGCCCGCGGGCAGACGGGTGTATGCCGACGGCTGCGCCGATATTTTCTGCAATGTGGGGGCCAGCACGGCGTTTTATCATCCCATGGCGCGGCCGGAGGTGGTGGTCGCTTTGGAACCCGGCGTTTTGTACCTCGGCGGGACGATGACGGCCTATGGGGTGGTCCGAAGCGAGCCCTGTGGTTTGTTCACCGGCATTCGGTTCCGGCCGGGTGGATTTTATGCGTTGTTCGGGCAAACCATGGAGCCGGCGGTCGATACGGTGCTGGAATTCCCTGAGGAGGGTTTACGTTTGGCGATGCAAGGCGAAGAGGGGCTGGCGTCGCGGCTGGATCGCTGGTTCGACTCACGGCCAGAGCCTCGTGTGGGGCGCTATGATTTTAGTGCGCTGCGTGCGCTGGTCGATTCTTCAGGCGGGCAGGTATCGGTGGAGGCCTTGGCAAAGGAAGCGCATGTGAGCAACCGGACCCTCGAACGCATCTTCAAGGAAAACGTGGGTATCCGGCCCAAGGAATTTTTGCGGATCGCCCGATTCCAGGAAGTGCTGAAGCGGTTGCGACAAGCGGCTAATAAGGAAGTGCCGGCGATGGGCGATCGGCGGGGGATGCCGGCGGTCTCGGAAGAAAGTTTGCTACGCGTAGCCTATGAGCTGGGCTATTACGATCATGCGCATCTTACCAATGAGTTCAAAAAATATGCGGGCATACTCCCCAGCCAATTGTCGCATTTTTACAAAACGGGTATAGCCGGCGGCAGGTACTTTTGATGCCAAAAAAATGGCTGTTTTACTCGTAACAGGGCTGATCGCCGGTATCCTCGATGCCGGTGCGGCCTTAGGCTTTTTTCTGGCCCGGGGTAATCGGAGACCGGGGATGCTTTTTCAATACATTGCCAGCGCCGTCTATGGTCCTGCCGCTTTTCAGGGAGGCCGCCGCATGGCGATCCTGGGTTTGTTCCTTCATTTTTGTGTCGCGTTGTGCTGGGTGGGGCTTTATTTTGCCGTGTGGCCCAGGGTGGCCGGCTGGGGTGGCGGAGTGCTTGTCGATGCGGTGGTGTATGGCGTGTTTGTCTGGTGCATGATGAATCTCGTGGTCGTGCCGCTTTCAAAGGCGGTGCCGAGGCCATTGACGCCCGCGTTCGTGCTTGTCAATATGCTGATATTGATCGTTACCATTGGGCTGCCGTGCGCCTATGCGGCGCGCCATTTTGGGTAGCGGAGGCAGTGCCATGCCGGTCCGGGGTGTGGGCACGTCAGATCTGCGAATAGTCCGTGGGCGTGAGAAAGGTACGGGTGATGCGGGTGATCAGGCGGGCGTCCGAATATTCGTCCATGCCTTTGAGCCGTTGCCAGTCCGGATCGCTGCCGAAGGTCTTCCAGCGTGCGTCGTGGTCGTCCATATTATCGAAGCATAGCATATAGATCAGGTTGGGCTGCCGTTCGCCGATGACGGTCTCGCCAAAGAATACCGGTCGCGCGCCGATACGCTTAAAGATGTCGATCTCGCCGGCGTCGTTGAACATGGTGATCTTTTTCTGTCCCGCCGACTCGGATGGGCTTTCGTAACAACGGAGCTCGAAAAGCCGTGGTTTTTTTTCGGGGACTTCGATCGCTGGCATGTGCCGGAAGGCATGGAGGAGGAAGCTGTCGATCCGTTCATAGGCCGGATTCGTTGCCGGCGCCTGGAGATAGGTCGCTGCCGCTGTAGTGTAAGTGCTATCGGCCGCCAGCCTGGCCTCGAGGGCGGCGAAGGTCTTGAGATCGGGGTAGGGGATCAGCATGAAGAGGCGGGCCGTTCCCTGGGTCTGCGTTTCGTTGAATACGCCGACGGGATGATGTCCGGCGCGGTTGAGTGCGGGCAGAAAGGCCTGCCGGAGCCAGGTCTCGGTGAGTTGTTGCTGTGCATCGTTTGAAAAATGCCACGTACGCAGTTCATACCAGTAACGGTGATCGTTCAATGGTTCCATGGGCTCAAATATACGTCATTCGTCATACCATTTCATTGGGGCTTGTAAACGAGTACCGTGATGCCGCAGGGATAGACCCGGGCGGAGACGGCGGAAAGCAACAGCATATCGTCCATTTGGGTAAAGACGGAAACACCTTTGCCGAGGATGGCCGGGTTGACGATGAAATGGTATTCATCGATGAGACCGGTCCTGATCAGCGCACCCGCAAAGGTAGCTCCGCCATAGGCAATGAGGTCTTTACCGGGCAGTTGTTTCAAGCGGGCCACTTCCGTGGCCAGGTCTGCGGTGGTAGTGGTGGTATTATCCCATCTCGAGACCCGTTCTTTCCGGCTGAAGACATATTTATGGGCAGCCACGACGTTGGCGGCAAAGCCGGACTGTGAGTTGTCCTTATCCCCGGCGATGCGGGTCCAATGATCGATATAGCCGCCGTCGGCCATATCCCAGCCCAGGAGGATCGTGTCGTTGGAAGCGGTCTCTGCCGTGAAATAATCCCGGAGCTCCTGGTCCCAGATCCACGGGCCGGTGTAGGGCCAGATCATCCAGTTCATCCCTTGTATTTTAGCGGAAATATAAAGATCGAGCGAGACCTGCATCTGCAATTTTAGCTTGCGCATAGGCGTGTTTTATACGGATAAAGGTAAATGGTGCGTTATATATGAGCAGGGTGGGAAAGCGACATTGTAATGGGGTGTTTTTGCCAGCAAAAAGGGTTACCTTTGATATGGCCAGCCAGATTTGATGATTGCCCTTCGGGCTAGCCGCCTCCAGCGGCTTAGTAAAAATGACGAATCGTATGGATGTCATTCACAATAAGGATTTAGGGACTAAACAGAAAGCGCTTGCCATCAATCTTGATCCACAAATTTATGGCTCATTCGCCGAGATTGGGGCGGGGCAGGACGTCGCGGCCAATTTCTTCAAAGCAGGCGCCTCCTCGGGGACGATCGCCAAGACGATGTCGGCCTATGACATGACATTCTCCGATGCCATCTATGGCGTATCGAAAGGCCGGCGGTATGTGAGCGAAGCCCGGCTGATCTCGATGCTCGAAAAGGAATATGGTTTGCTCATCGAGCGGCTGGCCGAGAGCCGGGGCGATAAAACCACCTTTTTTGCTTTTGGCGACACGATGGCGGCCCTCAACTATTACAAGACCAATGAAGGGCATGGCTGGATGGGGGTCCGGTTCCAGCTGGAGCCGAATGGCGCCTTCAACGACGTTGTGATCCATGTCAAATTGCGCGATAACGACAGCGTGCTGCAACAGCAGGCGGTGGGCACCCTGGGGGTGAATTTGATCTACGCCTGTTTTTATTACCATACCGTTCCGACCGTATTTTTGCAATCGCTTGCGGACAACCTTTCCAAGGATTCGTTTCAGATCGATATGATCCGGTTCGAAGGACCCGATTTCAGCAAGGTCGACAACCGGCTGATGAGTCTGCACCTCGTGAAATTCGGGTTTTCGGATGCCGCCCTTTTTGGTCCCGACGGCAAGAATCTCCAGCCGTCCGAGATACTGCACAAGAAACATATCGTCGTGGTGCGCGGTCGTTTCCGGCCGGTGATCAACGTGCATATGGACATGCTGCATACGGGCGTGAAACAGTTCCTGCAAGAGTCCGATGTAGAGAAGGACCTTGTAGAAGTCGTCATGGAACTTACGCTGCAGGCGCTAAAAGAGCGAAATGCCGATGCTTCGGCCGAGATCGACGAAAAGGATTTTCTCGAGCGGGTGGATATTCTTTGTGCGCTGGGACAAAAGGTACTGATCTCCGATTTCCACGAATATTATAAACTCGTTTCCTATCTCTCCAAGATCACGCCGTTAAAGATGGGCGTGGTCATGGGATATCCCAACCTCGAATATATCTTTTCCGAGGAACACTACAAGGATCTCTCTGGCGGTATCCTCGAATCCTTCGCCACGCTGTTTAGCCGGAACGTGAAACTGTTCATTTATCCCACTTTGCGGAACGGCGTCATTATGAATTGCCTCCGGTTCAATCTGCCGCCGCATCTGATCGACCTTTTCCGCTACCTGATCGCCAACAACAAGATCGAGGATATCCGGCATTATGAAGAACGCAATCTGCAGGTCTCGACGGACAAGGTGCTGGACATGATCAAAGCCGGCACGGAAGGCTGGGAGGATTACGTACCCGCAGAGGTGGCGACGATCATCAAGGACCGGTGTCTGTTCGGCTATCATTGTGAAGTCAAGCAGGCCCTATGACGCCGGCCGAACTTCCGCAGCTCCGGCAATTTGATACCACCATTCGGCAATGGATCGATATGCTCGGGGATTATACCCTGGAGATGCTGCACCGGCCGCCCCGCCCGGGGTCCTGGACGTTGGGTCAGGTGTATATCCATATCATAGACGATACCGGCTGGTTTGTAGGCCAGATGAAGGAAGGCTTGCTTAGCCGGGTTGATGCGGACAAGACCATGCATCCCGATGCGCGGGCGATGTTCGACCGGAATGGGTTTCCCGATCTACAGATCGAAGGACCTGCCACCAATACCTATATCCCTCAACCTCAAAGCAAGGAAGAGTTGGCGCGGCAGCTGATGGAAATCAAAACGACTGTGGATGCCCTGTTCCGCGATTTTGATCCGGCGGTGTCGACGGGGAAGACGCGGCATCCGGGGCTGCATTTTTTTAGTCCGCTGGAGTGGCTGCAGTTTGCCGAGATGCATATGCGGCATCATCTGCGGCAGAAGCGGCGCATCGATGAAGCGCTGTCCGGCGGAGTCGAAGGCGACTGATGCGGCTGACGCGACTGTTGCGGCTGACACCCGAAGCCGGGTGGATGTGGGTTAGCCCGCCCGCGCGAGCCGGAGCAGGATGGGGAAATGGCCGGGTAGCAAACCGGCTTCGCCCCAGGCCGTTTTGAGCCGGGGCTCGACGAGACGGACGGGGTTCTCGCCTTTTTCTTTTTGATAATGTTTGACGGCCGACCAGGTTTCGATATAGCCTATGAGGTGATCGAAGGACCATTGCACGTCGATGGTAAAGGCAGGGGCTGGCAGATCGGCATAAGGAAATGGGATGGTTTGGTAGTTCTCGTCGATATAGCGCCGTTCTTTGTCCCAATAAGGACCGACGACCTTGCGATAGAAGTCCGCGATGACTGCGTCGACGGCGGCGTTGAACCGGGGGAGATTGTAGCCGATGACGGCCAGGATGCCGCCGGGTTTGAGAGTCCGGTGAACTTCGGCATAAAAGGCGTCGAAATCGAACCAGTGGATGGCCTGTGCGACGGTGATCAGGTCGAAGCCATGATCCGGAAAATCGGTTTTTTCCGCTGGCTGCAAGGAATAGTGGATATTGGGCAGACGGACGGCGTTATCGAGCTGTTGCCGGCTGATATCGGTGGCCTGTACATTTTGAAATACGGATGCCAGCCGTTGGGCGATCTGGCCGTTGCCGGTTCCGCAATCCCAGGCGGACGCTTTGGACGGTGAAAGGCTAAACAGGTGATCGAAGAGGGCTTCGGGATAGGTCGGCCGGAACTGCGCATATTTATCGGCCCGGGTAGAGAAATTGTCTTTCATCCTATGCTTATCTTTAGAACGGCTAAATATACGACTTACCTAAGATCAGGCGCGGGGCGCTTGTACCAAATTGTTCGAACTTGAAAAAGCCTTGTGCGGGTCATCCTCGATTGTTTCCCGAAATTTAAGGGTAAACACTTGACCATGGATAATTGGATCAAAGCCGGACGATTGTTCTTTGCCCTCATGATCGTGGGGCTCGCGGGCCAGCAGCTTCACGACGGGTATTTCAGACCCGTACTGGTACCTTCTTATGCTACTCATTTTCCCGGGGAGATCGTGTTGGTCTATCTGCAAAGCGCCCTTTTGATCGTGGCAGCTGTGGGCATCGTCCTTAACAGGCAGGGCCGGACGCTTGCCCTGGGGCTGGCGGGGCTTTTCTTCGCCCTTTTGCTGTTCTGTCATATTCCCTATGAAGCGTTTGTCGATCCCGCCGGAAAAAGCATCGGGGGATGGAACAACGCGCTGAAGGAATCGGCGATAGCGGGCGGGGCGCTGATCGTCGCAGGTTCTTACCGGGGAGGTTTTGGCTATGGCCGGATCTTTTTTGCCGTGACGATGATCGTATTTGGCGCCGAGCATTTCATGTATGCGCAATTCGTCAAGTACCTGGTGCCGGATTGGATCCCCTGGCATCTTTTCTGGACCTATTTTGCCGGGTTGGCGCTGATCGCGGCGGGGATAGGGTACATCCTGCGTGTCCAGCTGCGGCTGGCGGGGCTGTTGTTGGGCGGGGCGATCTTTATCTGGTTTCTTGTGCTGCATATCCCCCGGGCCGTCGTCGCGCCCCCGACCGATAACGGCAATGAGCTGACGAGCGTCTTCGAGTCGCTGGGTTTCAGCGGCATCTGTTTTCTCATTGCGTATAGCTATGCCCCGCGGATGGCGGTGGCGCGTTTATCGGCGCATCCCGAGCTAGTACAGTAACTTTGGTCTATGCTTTATTTTACCCAGCTCATCTACATCAAACCCGGCCAGGAGAAGGTATTCGATGAATTCGAAGCCGTGGCGCTCCCGCTGATCGCGCGTTATAATGGAAAATTGTTATTCCGCATCCGGCCGGATGACTCCGCCTTTATCGAAGGGGAAGGCCGGGCGCCTTATGAGATCCACCTCGTGAGCTTCCCCGAAGAAAAGGATTTTATCGCCTTTGGCAAAGACCCGCTGCGTGCTTCCTTTGTGCATCTCAAGGAGGCATCGGTAGAGCGCATTGAGCTGATCAGGGGAGCGATGGTGTAGCCGGCTCAAGGCGATACGGCCGGACGGAGGGCCGCCCGGCCGTCGCTGATCAATAAAAGAACTGTTCCGAAATGATCCGGCCGTCTTTTATCTCGTAGAGCATGATCTGATCGATCTTAACTCTGCCGAAACCATCCGCGGTGATATCTACCATCCGGCCTACCGAAAAATGATTCGCCGCTATGGTCGGACGGGTGGTGGAAGCGCCATGGACATCCTTTATCTTCTGTACAAAGTCGGTGGCTTTTTTGCGGACCGCCGCTTTCCCCTGGGCATCCTTCATATAAGGGGAGTGGGCCGGCTCGATGCTTTTTACGTTTTCTGCGAAAAGCTCGTCCTGGATCTCGAACCATTGTTCTTTTTGCGCCAGCTCGTCGAATCTGGCTGCTACTTCCTGAATAGTCATTGTTGCTTGATTTAATGAGACAAAGCTATAGGCGGGGAGGCGGTAGGGGCATATTGAAAATGGAGAATTTCGGAAGCTAATAAAAAATTGAGCGGCGTGGACGCCAATAAAGAAAAAGTGGCGGCCTTGCGACAATGGACGACGGAGCATTGGGGAAAATGAGACTCCGCATCTACTCTTCGCGGAGGCGCTCGTCGGTGTAGGTGATCGTGGTGCGGCCGTGGGGCCAGGGTTTTCCGTGCTCGTCCACGCTGACGAAGACCATTTTATCGATCGTGAGGATGCTTTTTTTGGTGATCTTATTGCGGACCTCGCAGGTAAGGGTGAGCGAAGTGCGGCCAAAGTGGATTGCTTTGATGCCCAGCTCGATGATATCGCCCTGGCGGGCCGAGCTGACGAAATTGATCTCTGACATGAATTTGGTCACGCAGCGGTTGGTGCCCAGCTGGATGATCGTGTAGATGGCGGCTTCTTCATCGATCCAGCGAAGCAGGCTGCCGCCGAACAGGGTTCCATGGGCGTTGAGGTCTTCGGGTTTGATCCATTTGCGGGTATAGAAATTCATGGTGCGAATTTACGACAAAGGTTAAAAATCGAGCGATGTCGTGAAAACGCTTGCAGGGCTGGAGGTGCATCCGGAGGCTTTGGAGTAAAGAAATCTTTCGTACCTTCTGCGCATGAACTTCAGGAAAGCCAACAATATCGCAGGGTGGATCGTTTGTGCCATAGCCTGTACCGTATTCATTCTGACCAGAGAGGCGACGGCCAGTTTCTGGGATTGCGGTGAGTTTATTCCGTGTGCCTATAAACTGCAGATCTCCCATCCGCCCGGGGCCCCGCTTTTCATCCTGCTGGGCCGGTTGTTCATCATCCTTTTTAGCGGAAATATCGATGCCACCACGGCTAATGCTCACGCGGCCGAACAAGTGAACCTGCTATCCTCCGTGAGCAGCGGGTTTGCCATCCTTTTCCTTTTCTGGACGACGACGCGGCTGGCCAAAAAGTTGCTGGTTAAGAAAGGGGAAGCCGTGAGCAGGGAGAAAGCCATTGCCATCATCGGCGCCGGCGCGGTGGGCGCGCTGGCGTTTACCTTTTCGGACTCCTTTTGGTTTTCCGCGGTGGAAGGGATCGTGTTCGGTGTTTCCCCGGTCTTCATTGCGATGGTCTTCTGGGCCATCGGCAAATGGGAGGAACAGGCGGATCAGCCTGGCGCCGACCGGTGGATCATCCTGATCGCTTATCTCATCGGGTTGTCGATCGGGGTACACCTGTTGAGTCTGCTGAGCATCCCTGCGGTTGTCATGACCTATTATTTCCGGCGATTCAATTATTCCCGTTGGGGGATGGTGCTCGCCTTCCTGGTCGCCTGCGTGCTCACGGGGGTGGTCCAGATATTGATCATCCAGGACACCATCAAAGTGATGGGGTGGTTCGAACTGCTGTTCGTCAACGATCTGAGTCTGCCCTTCAATTCGGGATGTTATTTTTTCCTCTTCTTACTTGCGGCGGCGATCATTCTGGGACTGCGCTGGGCCATCCGGAAAGGCCGGTCCGCGGTAGCGCTGGCCATCCACTGTTTCGCCTTCATCCTGATAGGCTATTCTTCCTATGCCGTGATCCTGATCCGCGCGAATGCCGGTCCGGCCATCAATATGCAGAATGTCAACAACCCCATCGATCTGGTGGCCTATCTCGACCGGTCGCAGTATGGCTCATGGCCCGTGTTCAAGGGCGCTGATTTCACCGCCCGGCCCACCGGCTACAAGGACGAGGGGAATATCTACGACAAAGACCTGCATACCGACAAATACGATGTGGTAGGTAAGAAGACGGGCCCCGAATACGACCCAAGCGATATCCATCTTTTCCCCCGCATCTGGGACACCGATAACAGCCAGGGACATGTGGACTACTATAAAAAATGGCTGGGCATAGACGGTACCGAACCGCCTTCGGCGTCGGACAACCTGCGATGGCTGATCGGCTACCAGTTCAACTGGATGTACTGGCGATACTTTATGTGGAATTTTGCCGGGCGGCAAAACGATCTGCAGGGGACGGGCAATCCGAGGGACGGGAACTGGATATCGGGGATCTCGCCGCTGGACAACTTGCGGCTGGGAGACCAAAGCAAACTGCCGGATTCGCTCAAGCACAACAAAGCGCGCACGACCTTGTTCCTCCTGCCGCTCCTATTGGGTATCCTCGGGCTCGTCTATCAATGGAAGCGGCAGCGCACGGATGCGTTTATCGTCTTTTTGTTGTACTTCTTTACAGGGATTGCCATCATCTTGTATCTAAACCAGGCAGGCCCGCAGCCGCGGGAAAGGGATTACTCGCTGGTGGGGTCTTTCTATGCCTTTTCCATCTATATCGGGTTGGGTGTGCTCTATGTCTATAGCCTTATCCTGAAGAAATGGAAGGAGGGCGGCCGCCCGGCTATCCTCGCCGTCCTGCTGTGTCTGGTGACGGTGCCGCTATGGATGGCTATCCAGGAATGGCCGGCGCATGATCGCCACAAGAAAACGCTCGCGAGGGATATCGCGGCCGATCACCTGAACTCGTGTCCGCCGCAGACCGTTCTGTTCACCAGCGCCGATAACGACACCTATCCATTGTGGTATGCGCAGGAGGTCGAGAACATCCGGCCGGATATCCGGGTGATCGTAACAAGCCTGCTTGGCACGGATTGGATGATCGATCAGCTCCAGACGAAGGTCAATGAAAGCAAGCCCATTCCCTTTAGCTGGGCGCATGAAAAATATGTGGGGGACAACCGAAATTATATTCCTTATTATGACAAGAGCTCCTTTCCCAAAGACAGTAGCATGAGCCTGAGCGATGTCATGGCGTTCATGGCAAGCGACAGCAATCAGCTGCAAACGCAAAGCGGGGAGAACCTCAACTATATGCCGACGCGGAATTGGTATATACCTTTCGACGGGGAAAGGGTCAATTTTACCTTTCCGGGCAGCATCCTCTACAAGAATGATATGGCGGAGCTGAATGTCATTGCCGCCAACAAATGGGAACGACCGATCTGTTTTACCTATCCGCCTTTTGGCCTTGGCCTGGATGCTTACGTCGAGAACGAGGGGCTGGCCTACCGGCTTACACCTATCCGGCAAAAGGATTCGGTGAATGGGGGCATCGATCTGAAGAACATGTATACGAACCTGATGACAAAATTCCGGTTTGGCGGTGGTGAAAAGCCCGACGTCTATTTCGATGAGAATGGCCGAAGGGAATTGTTATCGATCCGGGGAGCTTATTCCCAGCTCGGCAGCGCGCTGGCCTTGAGTGGAAGACGGGACAGCGCCCTGAAGGTGCTGAACTATGGGTATAAGATGATGGACCCTACGACGCTGTCTTACGGCATGGTGTCTTCGCAGAATATGCAGGATATTGCCTCCTTGCAATATGCTACTGCCTTTTACCAGGCCGGGGATATGAAAATGGCGACACTTATCGCCAATGCCACCATCCGGGATTGCCAACAGCAGCTTACCTATTATAATTCGCTGGGTGATGCGGGTGCCAATTATTTTCAACGGGATCAGCAAACGGCCACTGCGATCATCAGGCAGTTAGAGGGGATGCTGGTCATGATGAACCCGGGTAAGAAACCATAAGGATAAACGTATATTTGTTAGCCATCATGAAAATACGAGCTATACGTACGAAGCTATACAAATGGACCGGTCCGGTGACCACCGGCGATACCATCTTCGCTACCCCCGTGAGCCTGCTGCCTTTTCAACGCGATTCCCAGGCGGCCTACCGCTTCTTTAGCTGGCTGGTGGTGGAGGTGGAGACCGACGAAGGTCAAACCGGCATCGGGAATGCAGGGCTTTGCCCCGATGTCACCAAAGCGATCGTGGACGCTAAGCTGGCGCCGCTCCTCATCGGCGAAAATCCCTTGAATACGGAATACCTGTACGAAAAGATGTACCGCAGCTCGGTGGCGTTCGGCAGGAAGGGCACCGTTGTGGCCGCCATCAGTGCCCTGGACATCGCCCTTTGGGATATCAAGGGCCTTGCGCTGGGGCAACCGGTATTCATGCTACTGGGCGGAAGGACGAAAGAACGGATAGAGACCTATTATAGCCGGCTGTATACCCGGGATCTGGACCGGCTGCAGGAAGAAGCAGCCCACTACCAGCGCGAAGGGTTTACCGGGATGAAGCTTCGCTGCGGTTACCCGCTTACAGAGGGACGGGCCGGTATGAAGAAGAATGTCGAAATGGTGAAGGTGGTGCGGGAGGCCGTGGGCGACGACGTAGACATCATGCTGGAAGCCTATATGGGGTTTAATTTCGCCTATGCCCGCGCGCTCCTGAAGGAGCTCGAACCTTTTAATCTCCGGTGGGTGGAAGAGCTGCTGCTGCCGGATGAGATCCATCTCTTTAGTAAGCTGCGCGAATACACGGATATCCCGCTGTCCGGCGGGGAACACGAATACACCCGGTTCGGTTTTTATGACCTGGCAAAGAGCGAAGCCCTCGATATCTTTCAGTTCGATACGAATAGGGTAGGCGGTTTCACCGAGGCGCAAAAGATCTGCACGCTGGCGCAGGTGCATGGCATCGAGGTGATCCCGCATGGCGGCCAGATGCACAATCTGCATGTGGTGATGAGCAGCTTTGCGGCGCCCATGGCGGAATATTTCCCGATGACCGGCATCGAGGTGGGCAATGAGCTTTTCTGGTATATTTTCGACGGCGAGGCGGTGGCGCAGAATGGAAAGCTGCAGTTAGATGACGCGCGGCCTGGTGTGGGGCTTACCCTGAAGGCTGATCATGAACATTTCAATATCATCGAATAAAATGGAATCTATTCTCGATCTGTTCAGCTTGGCAGGCCGGGTCGCTCTCGTGGTCGGTGGGAATCGCGGGCTTGGGCTGGCCATGGCGAAGGCGCTGGCGGAGGCGGGCGCTACCATTGTCATTGCGGCGCGGGATAAGGGGAAGAATAAGGAAGCCGAAGAAGCTATTGGGGGCATTTACGCGGCGGCGGGTGCGGCAGGCCTCGGGCGCGGGGTTCCGGGCGACAGCCGCTGTTTCAGCGTCGCGTGCGATGTCTGTGATGCGGCCAGCGTGGCATCGGCCGTGAGCCAGGTGGTGGCGCAAGCGGGGAGGATCGATATCCTGATCAATTCGGCGGGGATCAATATCCGGGGGTCCATCGAACAATTGTCGCCGGAAGATTTCAACAAGGTACAACAGGTGAACGTCACGGGTTCATGGCTCGCCGCCAGGGCCGTTGTCCCGGTGATGAAGGCCAATGGTTACGGCCGGATCATCAATATCGCATCGGCGCTGTCCCTTATCGCTATCCCTGAACGCACACCTTATTGCACGAGCAAAGGCGCCATCTTGCAGCTGACGCGGTCGCTGGCGGTAGAGCTGGCCCGCGACTCGATCAATGTCAATGCCATCCTGCCCGGGCCGTTCGCCACCGACATGAACCTGCCGTTATTGGAAGATCCGGCGAAGTACCAGGCTTTTGTTTCTAAAGTGCCGATGGGCCGTTGGGGCGAGCTGCACGAGATCGGCGGGATCGCCTTATACCTGGCCAGCCCGGCCTCGAGCTATACCACCGGTGCCTGTATCTCTGTGGATGGCGGCTGGGTAAGCCAATAAAAACTTAACCGATGTCTACGCTTCGACTCGTTCAGCTGAATCATCCCGCGCGTCACCGATGCGTGGCGGTCGTGCAGGAGCCGGTCCTTCGGCTGCTTACGGCTACCCCTTCCATTTATCATCTCGCTTTACGTTCTGTCCGGGAAGGCATGTCTTTGTCGGAATTGGTGGTGAGCCTGGTGTCGGCCGAATCTCTTGATTATTCTTTTGTTTATGAAGGCCGGAGTGAATGGCGGCTGTTGCCGGCTTTCGATCAGCCCGAAAACCCTTTTGGTTGTCTCGTGTCGGGTACGGGGCTCACGCATAAGAACAGCGCACTCAACCGGCAGATGATGCATCAATCGACTTCTGCATTGCCGACTTCTGCATTGCCGGCCTCTGCTTTGCCGGCCTCTGCGCAGCAGACGGACAGCATGCGAATGTACCAGTGGGGACTCGAGGGTGGGTTCCCGGGTGCTGGTGGTATCGGCGTTCAGCCGGAATGGTTTTACAAAGGCAATAGCTATTGCCTGCTTGCCCATAACGAGGCGCTGGAGATCCCGGCGTATGGCGATGACGGCGGTGAAGAACCGGAGATAGCCGGCATCTACATCGTGGATGACGCTGGGACCCCTCGCCGGATCGGGCTGACCACGGCCAATGAATTCTCGGACCATGTCATGGAAAAGAAGAATTATCTCTATCTGGCGCCTTCGAAGCTGCGGAGCTGTGCGATAGGACCGGAGCTAGTGGTCGGCGCGGACTTCGATGCCATTGCGGGGACTGTGGGGATCTTACGAGATGGCGTGCGGGTATGGGAGACCGGTATTCACACCGGCGAAAAACACATGGCCCATAGCCTCAGGAATCTCGAACATCATCATTTCAAATACGCGAACCACCGTATCCCCTTGCAAACACATGTCCATTTCTTTGGCGCCGACGCCTTTAGCTTTGGCAGTGGGTTCGGTCTGCTGGATGGCGATGTCATGGAGATCAGCTGGGAAGGCATGGGCCGGCCGCTGCGAAACCCGCTGAAACAGATGAGGCAAAAGCAAACGTTGGTAAGGGTCGTCCCGCTATGAATGGTCCGGTTCAGGTCAACCGCCCCTCCGGCATGCGTTGGGTAATGATCGGCCTGGCCTTTCTGGCCACGGTGCTGAACTATGTCCACCGGCTCGCTTTCAACTATCTCAGCGCCGACGGCGCGTTGCGTCATCTGATCCCCGACGATGTTTTCGGTTATCTCGGTTCGGCATTTTTTATTGCTTACATGATCTCGAATGTTTTTTCCGGCTATGTCATCGACAGGCTAGGGGCGAGGTTGGGCTATATCTGCTGTATGCTTTTCTGGACGACGGCAGGCCTCCTTCATGCCATCGCCCGTACGCCTTTGCAATTTGGCGTCTGCAGATTTCTGCTCGGCATGGGTGAAGCGGGTAACTGGCCCGCGGGTGTGAAGGTCACCGGCGAGTGGTTCCCGCCGCGTGAGCGGTCTACGGCTTCCGGTATTTTCAACAGCGGCAGCGCCCTGGGCGCTATCATCGTGCCGCCGCTGGTAGCTGTTATGGGTACCCGTTATGGCTGGCGGTCGACCTTTGTGATCCTCAGCATTTTCGGCTATCTGTGGGTAATTTTGTTCCGCCTGATCTATTATACGCCGGCGCCCTTGCGGTATGCTATTCGAGAACGCCTGGTGCCCCCTATGAAGTTGTTGCGGACAAGGTTTGTTTCTTCCTTTCTGCTGGGCAAAGTATTTCTGGAGCCCGTGTGGTATTTCGTCACCTTTTGGCTGGGGCGTTATCTTGTCGACGTCTTTCACTGGGACCTGAAGAAGATCGGTTTTTATGCGGTGCTGCCTTTTCTCATTGCCGATGCGGGGAACATCTGCGGCGGCTATTTTACCCAGTGGATCATTCGCCGGGGGACGCCCATTCCCCTCGCCCGCAAGCTGGCGGTGGTCCTTTCCGGACTGCTTATGGGACTGTCGTTGCTTTTAGGACCGCTGCTGATTGGCTCGCCTATTTCCGCGCTGATCCTTTTTGGTTTCGCGGGTTTCGGGTATACCTCCTATACCGCCAATTGTCTGGCGCTGCCTGCGGATGTGGTGCCGAAAAATGCGGCGGCGTCGGCGTGGGGCCTGGCGTGTATCGGGAATGGGTTGGGCGGCGCCGTTTTCCAAAGTGCCTCCGGGGTGACGTTGAAGTCCGTGTCCGCGCTTCATGGGTATACGGCGGCGTACAACGTTTTGTTTATCGGGTTTGGCGTTTCCGCGCTGATCGGGGTGGCGATCTTTCTTTTTGGGATGGGGCCGATCGTTCGGGATGACGCGTTGCAGCGGTATGTGGAGGGCGATGCATAAAAGAAAACCCGCAGCTTTTTTGCCGCGGGTCTTAAATGCCATGCGTTTCCTGATCCACGCAGCACGGATTCGGCGAATATCCTTCCAAATCGCTCCCATGCAGGGGAGGTTTTATAGAGGTGTTGCAGGTGATCATAGTACAAGTAAAATCGTATGGCAAAATGAGCCAAATGAGGCCAAACCTTATTCCTTTCACCATCAAAAACCGTCCATACGTCAAGTAAATATCCAAACGGCACCCGGATCAGATAGATTTGTAAGGTCCTGTTACACATATAAATAAATTCCTTTTTATGCAACGGTTAAATTATAAAAAGATCACCTTTTTGCTATTACTGGTGTTTAAGACAGGGTTTGGGTTTTCTCAAATAGCCCCCGCCCCGGTGATCCGGGAAGAAGCCTTTTCTGCCGCTACTCCGGAAGAAGAGGGATTCTCCTCGAAAGGATTAAGCGAGATATTTACCTATGTGAAAGAAAAAAAGCCCAATATCCATAGTCTTTTAGTCATCCGGAATAAGAAGATCGTACTCGATGCCTATTTCTATCCTTTTCGCCCGGATCTACGGCATGACATCGCCTCCTGTACAAAATCGGTAACATCCCTGCTTATTGGCATAGCCATAGACAAAGGTTATTTAAAGAGTGAAGATCAACTGGTCTCTTCCTTTTTCCCGGAGCTCAAACTTAGAGGAAAAGAGTTTGAATCGTTATCGATCAAAGACCTGCTCACGATGAAGTCGGGTTTAGATTGCAGCTGGTCAAATGAAGATAGTCTCTTCAACGAATTATTTCCATCGGACAATTGGCCAAAATTTATTTTCAATATCCCGTTTGTCGCGGCCCCCGGGCAGCTTTTCTCCTATTGCAGCTGCAATTATTATTTGCTGGCTGAAATTATTTACCGGGCAACCGGACTGGCCCCCGAAGATTTTGCAAAAAAATATCTTTTTAATGAGTTGGGGATAACGTCGGTTTATTGGTCGAAAAATAAGCAGGGCATCAATTACGGGTGGGGTGACCTTTGCCTGCAACCACATGATCTTGCCAAGATCGGTCAGTTATTGTTAGATGGCGGCAAGTGGAACAATAAAGCCATTCTTTCCGCGAGCTGGGTAAAAAAGGCCAAAACGATGACCACGGTATTTCCAAACGGGAATGGTTACGGCTACGGTTTTTGGATCGATAAGGATCATGCTTTCAATATGGAGGGCAGGGGCACACAACGACTACACATCGATTCCATCCACCACGCCATTGTCGTGGTGACGGGAGGAGGGCTAAGTGACGAGGATAAGGAAGGGATTGGTCATCTTATCGGGTATGCGATCCACTCCGATAAAGCATTAAAAAGCGATCCCGAAGGCTTTGATACCTTTAAAAAAATGGAAGGGCAGGCGGCAACGACGATGATCGATACGCCGCGGTACATTTCCGACGGTACGGAAAAGCGCAGGCTTTTCAATAAGTCGATCGTCTTCCCTAGGAATAGTTTAGGGATAAAGATCGCGGAAATCATCGCGGAAAAAGGAGAGCTGTCCCTTCTATTAACGCCAGCCGGGGAACAAACCGTCATCTATCCCTTGGGAAAGGATGCAGCCTATAAATTTTATCAGGATGCCGGTTCGGGTCATTTGTATACGTTAAGAGGCTATTGGAAAGCCGGCAATGAATTCGAGATCGAGTGGAATATGCTATCCAGGATCAATAAATATTTAATCGATTTTAAAATTGGGGATAATGGAAGCGAGGTTTCCATTAAGGAAGGGACCCATCGGATCAATGAAGCTTTTCCGGTGACAATAGGGAGCAAAAAATAGTTGCCACTTTAAAACCATACCAGATCAAGCATCTGACAGGCGACATGCGCCACCACTGCCGCCTGACCTGCGGCATAGGCAGCATTCCGAGCGGCGCCTTTTAAATCTCTCGCCGCAGGCATGGCATGACCAAGGCACCATGACCCCTATCTTTTGGCTCTCACGATGACCGCGCCGTCCCCATTGCCCCGCCGGCCCGAGCAGGAATCTTCCACGACGGTGGCCCTTACCGAGTCATCGGAAAGCCAGGTCATTTTGTATTTTCCCCAATATCCGAGGCCGCAGGAGCTATCGGCGAATGCCACTGTATTCCCGGTCACCTTATATTGGCCCCCCACCTTCCACTGCTGGCCGGTGAAAGTGGCCTCGAAGGTTCCGTTATCCCTGAACACCATATGACCCTTTGGCCCGTTTCCATAAGTGGCATTCCAATGCCCGACCAGGCTATGCCCTGCCAGCGTCAATGCCAAACCGATCGCCGCGAACAGCGGCAAAACAAGAAGGTTCTTTTTCATGTGTTTTGTTTTTTATGGTTTTGTTAAATACCACAGCGGCTCGGCGTCGCCGGGAGTGTTGTCCGAAAGATTTCCGACGATGATATTGTGTGCGCCGTTGACGGAACCGGTAAAGGTGAAGTTGATGGTGTTGAACTCCGTATACTTCATCGTCACCGTCGCGCCGCTGACCGTATAGGTCCCGAAAGTCACCACCTGGCCGGCCGTGTCCGCCAGGGCGGGGCCCGATGCCGTATCGGTTAATGAAAGCGCCTGGTACATCCGGAACGTTCCGTCGCTTTTGAAAAGCACATTGGCGGGCCAATAGTCTTCTGCCGGGTCTTCTTTATAGGTCCAGAACCCATCGATCCAACCGGTCGCGGACGAGGACCCTTTATTGTTGTCCTTTTTACAGGCGGGCAGCAATATCAGCGCTGCCAACGCCAATTTTTTCCAACTGTTCATAGCAAAAGGTTTTAAAGCTTGTTTTTTAATTGCTCAGCGGCTTGCTTCAATCCGTCCAGGGCATGACCATCGAGCCCCAGCCCATCCCGTAACCGTTTCAATATTCCGCCCGCGGTCTCCTCAGAGGCGCCGCCACCCGCCAGCTGATCGATCCCCTGGTTCGAAAGGATCGATGCGGCGGTATTGAGCAGGTCGCTGCCCGCTTCCTTTATCTTTTCCGTGTCCGGATTCCCACTGGCAATCGACTGTATCACAGTCTCGACATCGGTCTTGATCCGGTCCGTGTTTATCGGGCCATTCGCTGGCCCGGTCGATGTTTGATCAAAAAGTCCCATATAGTTTAGTTTAAAGTGACAAGTTTGCCATGCTGCGCCGGTATCGCTCCGGGCTTCAGCGACGTGATGGTATTGATCTGGGCCGCGGGGATCTCTACGACCCGGATGACCGCCGGGATATGGCTTTGCGCATAACCTGCACCAATATTGGATGACGTAGCGCTTAGATAGATATACAAACCCGCGTCGTCGAAATTCGGCGTGAGGCTGATCTGCGCCTGCGCGGACACGCCGTTAATCGTGTAGTTCGTAACAAACGATGCCGGCAGCTCTATCCAGGCTGTCATGCCGGCATCCGTAGCCGTGTCATTCGGGCCCCCGGGGAAATACCGGATATAGGACAGAACAACCCCATTGTCGACGACCGCCTGCGGGATCGTGAAACCCGTGGTTTGCGCCGCTGAATTGTTATAGGGAAGCATGATCTCTTCATACACCGGACCACCCCCCACTAAAGAAGTCGGCACCACCCAGCTGTAGGGCAGATTGTGCTGCACCTTGTTCACAAAATCATACGTGATGGTATTATTGACCTGCAGCGACAATCCTGTCGCCGGCCACCCGGTGCTGGTCTTCGGTCCATACATGATCGCATGCGTGTCATCGATATAGTAGTCACCCACTGTCCCGATATTGGCCGCGGGCGCACCGCTCCCGCTATAGATCACGCTTCCCGCTTTCCCTGCCGCGCCGGTCGTACCCTGAGGGCCTTGTGGCCCTTGTGGCCCCTGTGGTCCTTGCGGTCCTTGTGGCCCTTGCGGCCCGGGAGGTCCTTGCGGCCCTTGTGGTCCGGGAGGTCCCTGGCTACCGCTGCCACCGCCCAATAGGATCGGCTGCCCCCAGCCGTTAGCAGTTTTCGGGCCATAGAAATTTCCGGTACTCCTGTCGATATAATAGTCTCCGATATTCCCGAGATTGGCGGCCGGCGCCCCGGTCCCGGCAAAGATTTGACTCCCAGCCACACCCGCGGGCCCTGCAGGCCCCTGCGGTCCCCGCGCCCCCCGCAACAGCATAGGCGTTCCCCAGCCATTTGCCGTCTTCGGTCCATACAGCTCATAGTTGGTAGCGTCGAGATAATAGTCTCCAATATTCCCAAGAGTAGAAGCCGGCGCCCCGCTGCCACTGAATATCTGGCTTCCGCTTGTACCGGGCGCCCCCGCCGCACCTGGTGGTCCTTGCGGCCCCGACGGTCCCTGCGGTCCTTGTGGTCCTTGTGGTCCCGATGGTCCTTGTGGCCCGGCAGGCCCCTGCTGACCGGACCCACCCTGTCCATTGGTCAGATTCAACGGGGTACCCCAGCCCGCATCGGTCTTGGGACCATACAAATTGCCCATACTCTTGTCGAGATAATAATCGCCATCCTGCCCCAGCGATTGGGACGGCGCTCCGGTACCGGCATATATCTGGCTGCCATCCTTACCCGCGGGTCCCGTTGCACCAGGGATACCCTGCGGTCCCTCCTTTGCGCAGGAGGTGAGCAGCGAACAAGCCCCGAGCACCAGCAACGCCGCTATCACAAGAGAATAAATCTTACTTTTCATGACTGCTTTTATTAGGGAATCGTTATATGAACAGGTTTACTCATAGTGGAAATTGCCGGCCGGTCGCGGTATACCACTTTGATGGCATAGTCATATCCGCCGCTGCCGGCCTCATCGTCCTCCCCGGATGACGCCTCCTTGTCAAAAGAGTGCCAGGCGCTCAACGCACCGTGATTGAAGCCCCGGTAGACCACAAAAAAATATTCGCCTTTATCCTTATACTGCCAGCTCAACCGGACATGGTGATGCTGGTCATCCAGCCGGACCTGCAAACCGGCGGGAGCCGCCAGGCTGTCTGTCGCACGGTATACCACATGCACCGGTGACGACCATTCGGACCGCACACCGGTACTGTCGATCGTTCGCGCCGTATAATAATAATCGGTATTGACGCTGATCGTGTCGCCAAAAGAAAGAGACCGCCTGTTCCAGTCCTGGGCCATCTTTCCGACCAGGGCATAACGAGCAGGCTGACCGGCATCCGGCGTTTTCGGCCCACCGGCATCCGGGGTTTTCGGCTGACCGCGCATCCGTGCGATCTCATACCCTGCTGCACCCTCGCTCCGGCTTTCGATCCACTCGACCGTCACCCGGCGGGCGGCAACCGTAACGGTTCCCGCAAGGGGCGCCGACGGCGGAACGACCACCAGCTTCTTCAACATCGCCGGCGCCGAATAGGCCGAATGGTTATTGCTGTTGTCGACCGCCACCACGGTATACCATACCCGCCGGTTCAACGACCGCATGGAAACGGTATCGACAAAACTGGTGTCGGCCAATAACACGTGCGTCACCTGCGCAAACTGGTCCCTCGCGCCATACGCGAAATAGACTTTGTACCCTTTGAGATCGGGTTCATGGTTGGCCGCCCAATGAAGCCGCACTACTCCCATCGAATCGATCGACCCGGCTACCCGCACCGGCGCCGACGGCGGGACCGTATCTGTGAGATAACCCGGGAAAGCGCCGGAAGCAGCGACATTCTTTGCCGTGTCGACCGCCACGATCACATAATAATTGGGCACATGCGCCACCGCGGCGGAATCGGTGAAAACCCGCGTCTCTTTCGGCAGCATGTATTTTGTCAGCGGATAAAATGGACCTTTGACGCTATTCCCTTTGCTGATATAATACCCGGCCAGGTCGGGGCTCGACGCACGCTGACTCCATACTATCCGCAACTGCGATCCCGTCGTGTTCCGAACCGAATCGATCACGGGCGCCACCGGCGGTGTCAGATCCCTGCCCTCCACTGCAACCGGCGCCGACCATGGACTCCATTCGGCAAAAGCATCGATCCCCCGCACCCGGTACAGATAGGGAAGATAGTCCCGCGGCAGACTGTCCATAAAGACCTGGTGGTCGCGCATAAGGGCGTCGATCTTTACAATCGTTGTATCCTTGCCGCCCTTTACCGCACCCGGGATCTGCGGTACCTTATCGGGACTGAGATAAGGCGCCTTGTTCAAGACTAACCAGGTCTTGCCTCCATCGTCGCTGCGCCCGATGTCATATGCGCTGAAATTACCCCGCTGTCTGCGGTTCCAGTGCAGTTCGGATTTGCGGTCGAACCCAAAACCCTGCAACCCGTCCGGCGGCGGGATAGGGTTGGCGTTGTTATCGACGACAAAGGCCGCCGACGAGTCGACCACATAGTCCTTCGTGGCGCCGCATACCGTGATCACATAAATATAGTCCGATCCCTTTTTCACATCCCTGTCTACCCATCGTAGCGCAATGGCGCTTGCGGCCGCGGGCGAGAAATCCGCTGCCTGCATCGTAAACGAATACCGGAAGCTCAACGCTTCATGCGCTTGTTTCACCTTTTTTGCAAACCCGTATGGCGCCTCCTTTGTCATCTGAAAGTCCTTGCCATACAAGGCCTGCGCCGCAACCGCCGCATATTTGTCGTTGGGGCCGATCGTCGCCATCATCTGTTCCAGCGGCAATGGACGCAACCTCGGGCTCAAAACCGTAGTCACGGGATGCCCGCGGTCAGTGTAATCGATCCGTACGATCCGGTAACCCGAATCATTCCCCATCAACCAGGCGACAGGATCCATAGGCGCCCACCGGACGACGATGGAGTCGGCATATGCTTTGGTCAACATCCGCACATGGAGGTGCTTTGGCCCGGTGGTCCCGGCCGTTTTCTTAACCTGGCACCATGCCCCGAGCCCGGTCAGCAAGCATAATATGATCGATAGCTTCTTCATTTTTGTATTTTCATGATTGTTTGGGACAGTGGTATCACGAGCCCGAAATTCCAATTCTCCGGAACGGTACTGCCCACGCTGCATCCGCCGCAGAACGGATAGAGGTATTTCAACTGCAATACATGACCCGAAGCCGGCAAAGGCTGGAACGCGAGCCCCTTCAATCCACCCGCGATCCTCGTCAGATTGGGATCATTGTACCGCGTGGTATATGCCGCGGTGCCGATGCTGATGCTCCCGTATTCTCCTGTCGCCAGCGTGACATCGTTCCCATAAGACAACGCGTTGAGGAGGGCTACAGGGATGGTCCCCATGAACGGTGTGTAGATGACCTGCTGCTGGTTGGACAGGAAATTGACGGCAAACTGCTGCAGCAGCGTATAGTCTGCATAGATATAGTTATCGTGTTTCCACAGGAGCCGCGGTTGCTGCATCGTGGTGACTGCCGTCGAAGGGAACGATCCCAAAAATGTTCCGGTCGTCTGTGGCGCAGGCGCGCCCGATCCTGTAGAGTATGATGCCGGCAAATGGATCGTCGCGGTACTGGACATGAGCATTCCGCCGCCGGCGCCAGCCGGCTTCTTCGCCGTCGAAGCCGATAGACCCGACCCGTTCAGCACTCCTGTCTTCGACATGACCCCTAGGGCGATACTCAGTGGCGGTAACTTGGGCTGATAGGGCATCAGCTCGGTGGAGAGACAGTTATCCGGCACCATTCCGTCGCGCACTTCGGGCGCACCGAGGTTGAGCGTCATATTGTAAAAGGCCATCTGGAATGCACTGGCATAAAGATCGTCGCTGGCAAATTTGTCGTTTTGCGCGGCATTGTTCCAGGGAACGGCGGCGCTGAACAAAGCAGGGAAGCTGGATGAGATCTTTTCGGGATCGCAATCCTGGCAGGTCGACGTGATGCCTTTGATCTCGAACTCATCGAATCCTTCGGGTGACGCGGCGGCGCTGAGCTGAATATCCCGGCTCGGGTCCTCCGCCTTGCTCGACCACTGTCCATAGGCGGCCATTTTGTCCGCGAACGAGCTGTATTGGCTGGTCTGGAACCGCAATGAAAAGATCGGGATCGTTCCCAGCGCATGCGAGGTGGTGGGCATCGTGAGATAATTTTTGGCGACGGCAACGGACGAGACTACCTGGGTCTGCCGGGAAGAGAAATTACCCTGCGCATCTACGCTCGTCGATTGATCCGTGACCTTATTCGTCGTCGTAACCGCAGACCGGGTGACTCCCGGCGCCACCGATATGGCGGCCACGGCATGCTGCGGCCGCACCCATAGTTCCAGCTCATAAACCTGGTTATTTTTCAAGGCCGCCGGGATCGAGAAATCCAAAGAATTATTCGCCGGGTTCAGGGTGAATGCCGTCGTAACCGTATCGCCCGCGGCCGAGATGAAATAGGCGAAGTAGTTGTACCCGAAACCTTCCGCAGCCGCTGTCACCGAAGTCTGTGGCAGGAGGTTATATTGCCAGGCCCCCATTTTCACCGTCCCTTTTTGCCCGAATTCGTTCTTCAGCAGGAAGCGCTGGCCCGCGATCGGATAGGAGTAAGCCGTATTCTCGGGCACGATATGATCGGGCGCCGAACCTGTCGTAAAGAAATAAGTAGTATCCTGGAACCCGGAAGATCCCGCCGGCGTGACGAGCGAATTGTTCACGAGCTCCTGTACCTGGCACTGGATATACATCTTATACCGGGTATGCGGCTGCAACATGGTCGAAGGATAGAGCGAGCTGCCCAGTCCATCGTCCGACATCGCAAACCCGCCATTGAAATCCTCTCCGGCAGTCAGCGAGTCGCTCCCGTCCGACTCTTCCTTGAATAATTTGAATTGCGCTACCGAGAACCGGAAGGTCCGCGTATAGGGATTGGAGTGATCCTTATCGGAAGGCACCTGTATCGGATAGTCCTGTCCATTCATCGGAACGCTATATGCCGCCGACGGATCGGCAAAGACCGTGGCGCTGTCTTTCGGTCCGATGTCGGTGATCATCTGGATCTCATCGAGGGGATTGAACGGTATAACGCATTTGCTGCCGAAACTGAATGGGAAGCTCCCGCTCACGCTCACCAACCCACCCAACGCCGACCCCTGCACATGCACCTCGCCGTCGACCCAGCTGGGGTTCGGCAGCCCCGCCTGAAGGACAGTGGTTGCTTCATAGCTGACGAGATCGACATCACCATCGAAGAACCACGCATCGACGTGCAATCCGACGTCCAGGCTGAACCAGGCATAGAACTGCCCCATGCCATACCAGTTGTTCAAACCGAAGCTGCCATCGGGCTGAATGCATCCCCCGGGCGGATTCGCGACATGCTCGAGCGCCACATCGAAACCCAGCTCGGCGCTCACCTGTGCATACAGGAAGAGCAGGCTGAGGTGGATATTGCCGTGCAGCTCGGCGCCAAACATAAATCCGGGATTCGGAGGTTTGGCATTCCCAAGTATCTGCAACATCGTATGGACGGCATTGTCATTGCCACTCTTATCCCCCTGCATACCCGCCACCTTGTCGGGCAACGGCGGGAAATCGGGCAGCTCGGTGCCCGCATCGAAATAGGCAGTGGCTCCGAGATCCACAAACAGCATATCTCCCGGGCTCCCAATCTTGATCAGCTCCAGCGAGATCCGTTTGTCCTGCTCGGGCTGACCGATATAAAGATAATCTCCGTCGGGGCCGCCATGCATCCACAAGGTGCCGCTTGCCTCGGCCACCAGGAAATGTACATCGACCCCGACATTCAGATCGAATGTCTTTTGTACAAAGTCATACACCATGACCATATTCGCATTGACCAAAGCGCTGGAATTCGAAGGTGCGTTGGTCACGATATAGCCCGCTCCATCCATCCGCAACTGCCCAAGCCCTCCATTCACGATGGTCCCGGTCAGCGTCAGCGACGCATTGCAGACCGAGGGTTCGATCACCGACACGATCATCTCGGCCTGTATCCCATCCGTATTGACCTGCGGCACCATGGGAATAGAGCCGGGGCTGGTAGACGGATGACTTCGGATCTCATCGTCGCTAGGCGGCGTCAGCGTCATATTGTGGAAGGCCCCGCCGCCAAACCCGTTGACGAACAACCCGGGACCAATGGGGACGCCCGCATCCATAAAGACACTGCCCCCGATCGCCCAATAGTGAAATCCACCCGAGCCCGGAAGGGTCGTCCCGAACTGGGCAGCCGCATTCAGCTGGGCAAACGTAAAGTCGGCGCTCAGCTTCCCCGAAATGCCATCTCCGTACGTTGCGTCGCCATTTCGGAAGGCCAGGCTCCCATGCACCTGCACCGGGCCCACGCCGCCGTCGATCGAGACCGAATCGCAGTCCACTTTTTCAAAACTCGCGCTCGGCGACGCATTTCCCGGTATCTGGATATCGCCAAGGATCCCCAGCCGGGCCGTGCCGCTGATCACGGAAGCATCCCCGAATCCAATGCCTACCTTGACGTTGAAATAGACTCCCGCCTCGTAGTCGCTCAAACTTTTTGGTTTGAAATAGGGTTGAAAATCCGATAAGTCCAGGCTGAAACCCGCGATCGTACCCTGCGACGACGCATCGTCATACGGCGGCGCCATCCTCGCGACACCAGCTATCCCATCGGTTGCTGCCTCAGCTCCGCCACCACCTCCTGCGTTCGGGCCCGAAGCCAGATCGCCATCCGCCATTGCTCCGGCCGTAAAGCTTGCCGGGATCGGCATCCCGCCGCCAAGGCTCCATTTACCCGGCGAAAAAAAGAAGCCCGTACCAGCACCGGCGCTCGTATCAGTGCGGTTCGCCATTGCCATATCCTGGAACGACAAACCAGGCAACGACACCTTCGGCATTCCCGAATGGTCGATCGTGATCCCGATGTTCCCGTTCAAATGCGTCTTGACGGCCATCCCTGTCGCATCGCTGCTGATCACCAACGACGAGTTGGGATCCAGATTCAGCTTCGCCAGCCACAACGGCACATTCAGCCCGCCACCCGGCTGTACCACAAACTGGTAATCCACTTTCCCGTCCACGCTGTTCAAAGCACAGGTATAGGCCAACCCGTCACTGCTGACCGGCAACCGGACCTGTCCCGACATCGCCATCCCGCTCTGGAAATTATTATTCACGACCGCGATACTTATCTTATCGATCGAAAAGGCCCAGCCCCCGAGACTCCCGCTATTGATATCGAGGATATTGGTGGCATCGATGTTTGTCGTTACCCCGTTGCCGTCGAGAATGAAACCAATAAATTTGATCGCCCCGGGTTTGCCGCCCGAGAACGTTTGAAAACTTGCCGGCAAGGACATCGACAGTGTCGGGATATACAATCCCTCGAAACCGGCGTCCTCCGCCCCTGTGTAGCCCGTGGGGAAGCCGATCCCACCCGGGTTCTGCCGCGTCGAATGATCGAAGAACAACCCATCGGAGTGGATCGGGAAACCCGGCAGACCCGCCAGCTCGAAGTCGTTGGGTAACACGGCCGTCGCCACCCAATCGTTCCAATCGGAGAAGCTGAAACGGGCATGGATAGCCGCTGACGTCGTCAGCCGCTGGTCATTTTTATCGACGGCAACGATCCCATTGCCGTCCGTAAACCGGATGTCGGCATTTGCGACAACCGCGCTCAATCCTTTCACCGCATCCCAGGCTATATACGTTCCTTTGGAGGTATCCACGGCACCGGCGCCCGCCCCCGGGCAGCCGTCGATCGTATAGTTGATCCCACCTGCCGCGAAACTTTTGTCCTGCGGCAGATACAAGACCCCGCCTGTCCCCACCAAAAGTGAATGGGGTCCAATCGATAACCCTGTTCCCGCCAGCGCCAGCCAGCCGCCGATATCGGGCAGGTTGAGATCGAAGAGCACATCCATATTCGTACAGGACGAGCGAAAGCTAATTCCCATCACGGCCAGCGTGGCAGGCGCACCGCCCAGGGTCGTGGAAAGCCCCATCGGGAAGCTCACCGGGCTGCCGCCACCCGTATTCAGCAGGTGCGTCCCATCACCGATCCTGGTTTTGATGGCGCTCAACACCCCATCGTCCATACCCGCGAGCTTTGCCACGGGGTCTGCCCCGGCCGCGCCAAACACGGACCAATCCGGGTACCCGTTGTCGCTCACCGTCTGCGCCATCCCGGCATATACCACCTTGTCCGTGTTGACCCGAATACTGTCAAAGCTGACATTCAGCTTGATGTCGCCCGAAAAGGGATGCCAGGAGATCGTACCCGACCCCTTAAAGCTGCCATCGGTATTGGCGGCAGCCTGCGAGATCTGCATTGCAAACCCATCGATGGTCACCTGCTGCCCTGCGGGTGAACCCGACATAGGGTTGGTATTGCCTACCGGCGTCGCCACCACGCAAGCCGTCACCGGCGTATAGGGTTCATTGATATATCCTCCGGGCTGGATCGAACCCGGCAGCACCGGCTTGTCAGCCGCAGGCTTGTTGACGGCAATCGCTGTTTTTGGGAAATAAGAGACCGGCGTCCAATCGAAGGCCCCGATCTCGCTCCAGCCCTGGTTGGCGACCTCCAGCGGACTGCCCACCATCGGGATAAAATTAGCCTTTACCCGAACGATATATTGTTGACCCGGAACCAGGATATGCCCATATTTCAGTGTATCCAGCAGGAAAGTCGTAACGGGAATATTTTGCTGATGAAAGACATAGGGATTATTGACCGCGTCCATTACCGACTGCCCGTTAAAGACCCG
>JAICXX010000259.1 GCA_025934485.1 Chitinophagaceae bacterium | reverse complement strand
CAGCCAATGCGCATAGAATAGAACTTAAAGGAGACTCGCTCAGGAAAAGGAAAAACAACTAAATTTGAACCAGCTTATACGTCTCCTTCCAGGTGGTATACTTTGCGACGAAATGCTGGTATACTTTCTCCGAAATCTCCACCATATTCCCGAAGGTTGACCGGATAGTACTAAAAGTTGAGGCCCAAGCCGGTTTTCGACTTGGGTACGTTTTTCGTCGAGGATGGAAACGACAATAGAGTGGAGCGTGATCTCAACGGGTTTGCCTGTCTTTTTCTGGATAATCGGGGTTTGTAGAATCCACCCCTTTTTTGTCAACCTGATTTGCGACCAGGAAAGCGTTTTAGCGTCGCACCACCGCAGACCGGTGTAGCAGCAGAAGATAAAGGCTTCCTTGATGTCTCGGTTATGATTAGGAGTGTCGATTAGGGCGACGAGTTCGTCCGCCTCCAAAAAATCTTTCAATTTGAGGGAGGCATTCGTCGATGCATGAAGATCAGAGGCAGGGCTTACCCGGAAATACCCCTCTTTAGAAGCCGAGCGAATGACCCGTTTGAACGCGTTAAAATAATCCAATGGTGTCCTGCCGGTAAACCGATCTTGTAGGTATGCCCGGAAAAGATTGCAGAGGTTCTCCGTGACTTCAATTGGGGCGATCCGATCCCGTTTGATGAATTCCCGAAATCTCGACAATGATCCTTGCAAATGCCGGTTTCCGGGCCTCGCGTTGGTTTCTACGAAGTCTTTGTAAAAATCAAGGAAGTTATGTTTGAATCGATGGCTCGGAATATATCCAGTTCCAATTGACTGATATTCGATCGTCAGTTGGGATTTTTTGATTTCCAGGACGGCCTCAGCCTCCTTATTGTGGTTGCGCTGGGTTTGGTTCTTGGCCGGAGAATAAGTAAAGATGCCGGCGGCGCGGCGCTGGTCAGCTGCCTTTCCCCACTCGAAATAGTACCACGTTTTTTTGCCATCCCGGGAGGGTCTGGTCGTGACACAAATTTGGTTCATGCTCGTTCATTTTGTGTCCCGATCTGCTCGCCATTTGCTCGCCAAAACAGGCGGAAAAAGGCGGAAAAGACCGGCAAAGAACGGCGAGCAATTAATAAAAAAGCCTTGTAAATCATTCGTTTACAAGGCTCTAAATGACCTGCTTTGTGCGCGGGATGAGATTCGAACTCACACGCCCTTTCGAGCGCTACCACCTCAAAGTAGTGCGTCTACCAATTTCGCCACCCACGCATTTACCAGTGGGCAGGTCATTTTGTAGTGGGTTGCAAAAATAGGGCTTTCGCCCGGGATTTTCAAAGTCTATTTTTTCAACACGATCCTGAAAGTCGTACCCTTGCCCGGCTCGGAATGCCGGACGAACAACAATCCTGCGTGATATTGCTCTATGATCCGTTTCGAAAGACTCAGCCCCAGTCCCCAGCCACGTTTTTTTGTCGTAAATCCGGGCTTGAAAACTTTGGCGACATTCTTGGCCGCGATGCCCTTGCCGGTGTCGGTGACATCGATCAGCACTTCTTTTTCCTGCTCGGCGATGGCGACGGTGATCGAGCCCTTGCCTTCCATGGCGTCTAGTGCATTCTTAAGGAGATTCTCGATGACCCAGTCGAACAGCGGCCCCGAAATGCGTGCCACCAAAGGACCCCGCGCTCCGATGCCGCTCCCGATCTCTTCCGTATATCCCTGCGCTTGCAGGGCAAATTGCACCTTGCCCGCCGCTCGTTTCCGGATATATTCCATCATCGTGCGTACCTGCCCGATCAGATCTTTTTCTTCCAGTTGCGGCGTGCTGCCGATCTTGCCAAATCTGTCCGATACCAGTTTCAGCCGATCCACATCTTTTTTGATCTCCACCACGGTTCGGGGATCGAGGCCGCTCTCTTTGAGCATTTCTACCCAGCCCTCGAGCGAGCTCACGGGTGTTCCGAGTTGGTGTGCCGTTTCCTTGGCCATACTTGCCCAGAGCTGATTGGTGGCGGCTTTATTTCGGATCGTGATCGAATACAAGGTGAAAAAGATAAAAAGAGCTACGATGAAAAGCTGAACGAGTGGGTAATACCGAACCTCATCGAGCAGTGTGGTATGACCATAATAATAGCGGTTAGCCACATAAGGAGTGTCGCTCAGGACCATTTCGAGCGGGCTGTTCTCGTCCCGGAATTTCTTTAGCTCCCGGTAGAGCCAGGGCTTATCCTGTGCCGCGCGCGTCGAGTCCAGGTTGATGAAGTCGATGACGCTGTCTTTTTCATTGGTCTCGATTATGGGGATGGATTGCTGCCCGTTACGGATCAAATTGGGCAAGGTCAGGTCCATCCCGGGGTTGCTGAGCATGGCTTTGCTGGCGGCTACCCACAGGGAAACCTTCTGCCGCTCGTCCGTCGCGATCTTTTTTGCCAGGTAGTGGGAATAGAAAATGGTCGCGGTGACGATCACGATACCTACCAGCGCCAAAAGGGATCTCCAGTTAAGCAAACTCCGAATCATAAGCCGAATTTATAAAAACCAAGTCGATTCCCTTATTTTTGAGCCTCCTGGCGGGCCGGAGCCCGCCGGCCGAAGGCCCATCATTAGCCGTGCACCGGGAATGGGCAAATTTAGGAACAAACCATTCTCGGTGCACCACAAGATGACGCCAACAATCGCAATAGTCATACTCAATTACAACGGACGCCGGTACCTCGAGCAGTTTCTTCCTTTTGTCACGGCCAATACTTGTCCCGGCGGTGAGGTGATCATCGCCGACAATGCCTCCACGGATGATTCGCTGGCCTTTCTCAAAGAAAAATATCCGGAATTGCGGGTGATCGTGCTGGATCGCAACTATGGTTTTGCGGGCGGCTACAACATGGCCTTGCAGCAGGTCCACACCGATTATTATGTCCTGTTGAATTCGGATGTGGAGGTGACGCCGGGGTGGATGGAGCCTATTGTAAAGTTAATGGAAAGTGACGCCACTATCGGCGCCTGTCAGCCCAAAATGCGGATGTATGCGCAGCGGGAACTGTTCGAATATGCCGGCGCCGCCGGTGGCTGGTTGGATTACCTGGGGTATCCTTTTGCCCGGGGACGGATATTCGATGTCTGTGAGGAGGATCAGGGGCAATATGATGACGCTGCGCCTGTTTTTTGGGCCAGTGGCGCTGCGTTGTTTATAAGATCGAAGGTCTGGCATGAAATGCGGGGATTGGAGAACTTCTTCTTTGCGCACCAGGAGGAGATCGATATGTGTTGGCGGATGCAGCTGGCAGGGTATAAGGTATATGTTTGTCCCCGGAGTGTGGTGTTTCATGTGGGTGGGGGTACACTACCGAAGGGCAACGAAAGGAAGGTGTTTCTGAATTTCAGGAACAATCTTATTATGATGGCCAAATGCCTGCCGGTGGAGCAATGGCTGTGGAAGATACCCTTTCGGTTCCTGCTGGATTCCATATCGGCCTGGAAGTCGTTATTTGCCGGTGAAGCCGTGTATTTCTGGGCAATTCTGGAGGCGCATCTGGCGTTTTTCAAATGGCTGTTCGTCAGCAGGAAAAAAAGCCTCTTCCCGGCAAAAAAGCGCGGAAAGCTTCAGGGGTGGTATGTGGGGAGCGTTGTGTGGCAATACTTTGTAAAGGGAAAGAAAACTTTTACGGAAATTGTAAAGGCCAAAAGTTGAATATCCGGGCGAATGCCCTTATTTTTGCACCAGTAATTTAACTTCTTATGGATCAAGCATTAGATCAACCAATAGAGCTGAAAGACCCAAAATTGAAGGACGTTGCAAACAGCTGGGTAGATACATCTGCATTCATCTTTTATCTGTATGTTTTGATAACGGTTTGTCTGATCCTCGGCGGAAGCTATGCCTTGTGGACACATCGTTACATGGGTAAGCCCGAAGTGGAAGTGCCCGGTAATACGCTGTACACGCCGCAGTACAAATAATTCAAAAAAAGTTTTTCGGAAAGCATTCTTTCCCTATTTTTGCACCCCCCGGTAAACAAACGGAAGCAGTTCTTTCTAAATAAGTTTTCATGCGGAAGTAGCTCAGTTGGTAGAGCGCAACCTTGCCAAGGTTGAGGTCGCGGGTTCGAGCCTCGTCTTCCGCTCAAAGTTCCACCCCAAGCGGTGGAATTTTTTGTTTCAGCCCAGCCGGGCAAAAAGGAATCGCCCTTCCGGGCGAGAAAAAAGTCTTCAGCCCTTGTGGTGGAACTGGTAGACACGCAAGACTTAAAATCTTGTCCTACGCAAGTGGGGTGCAGGTTCAATTCCTGTCGGGGGCACAAAAGCCGGTCAATCGACCGGCTTATTTTTTTACACCAATAATAATCCCCGTCGCCCATTCCTGCGAGGTAAAAGAAATATCCTCCCTCGCTTCCAACGACGCGATCAACCGCATCGCCTTCTCCTGGTGCCCATCCGGCCAGTTCGGCTGAGGCAACATATCGTCGAGTATGTATAACCCGCCGGGCTTGAGCATATTCAGCGCTTCTTCGAGCATCAGATATTTCCCATGCCAGGTGTCTGCAAAGATATAGTCGAACTTTTCGCTCTTATGCCGCTCTATCCACTCGCCGCCATCGGACTCCGCAAGGGTCAGCCGGCGATCTTCACCCAGATACTGCCGCGCAATCCCAAGAAAAGCCGGGGCGTTGTCTACCGAGATCAAGGTCGACAGCTGATCCATGCCATCGAGGATCCAGGCTGTGGATAAACCCGTCCCGGTACCTAATTCGAGAAAATGCCCTCCGGGCTTTGAAATGGCTAGCGTCCGAAGCAACCTGCAGGTTTCCCTATCCGAAGCCATCGTGAAACCGGCATCGGCGGTAGCCCGTAAAATGGCTTCATAGGAAGTGGGCGGAGCTTGAGCAATAGTAATGTTCATTGATGTAAGGTTAAAGTAGGAGATCGTCGTCGGATAAAAAGCAGGCCCATGATCGCGCCGGCAAAAGCCAGGCAGGCGGATAGCCGCATGACCTGCTGATAGACCTGGATAAACCCGGTTCGATAGGCTGCGGTGATGAGGGCACTATCCCCTGAACGGACAGGAACATGCGCATTCCCCAGATCACTCGCTTGCGCCATCACCTGCTGTCTGGTCGCTGGTTGCATCGGCAGCGTATCCAGCCGATGATGCAGGGCCTGGGTAAAAAGGAATACTGCCAATGCTCCCAGGATCGCATTGGCAAATACATTGGCTACCCGTGTAAGGGCATTGTTGATGCCGGAGGCAACGCCGGAATATTGATCGCTTACGGCGTTCATCACCGTTGTCGTCAGGGGTGCCACGGTAAACGACATGCCCAGCCCTAACACCAGGACACCAGGCAGAAAACTTGTCCAGTAGGAAGCCGGTCCCTTTGTCAAACCAACAAAAGAAAGCAGCAACATGCCGCAGCCGGCGAGCGCCGGTCCGAAGGTCAAAAAAAAGCGAGGTCCCCATTTGTCGGCCAGCGTGCCTGCCGGGCGGGCGATAGCGATCATCAGCAAGGTAAAGGGGAGGAAGGTCAGCCCCGATTGCAGTTGGCTGTATCCTTGCGCCTGCACCAGGTTGAGTGAAAGGAATAGCATCGCCGACGACAAGCCGGCATATAAAAAAAATGTAAGCAAATTGACACCGGAAAATACGCGATTGGCAAAGAGACGAAGCGGCATCATGGCATGCTGGCTCTTGCGTTCGATGGCGATAAAAACAAAAAGCAGCAACACCCCAAAAGCCAATGACCCGCTGACGGTCCAATGGCCAAAGCCCAAAGCGGGCATGCGGAGAAAACCAAAGGTCAGCGCCGCCAAACCCAATGCTATCGCCGCTACCCCTGGCACGTCGAGGGGTGCGCGCACGGCTTCCGCGTACCCGGCTTCCGTAACACGCCGCGAAAGCACCAGCAAGGCGATGATGCCTATGGGTACGTTGATGAAAAAGATATACCGCCATAGACCAGCATCCGCAAGCGCTCCGCCCACCACCGGGCCCCCGATGGTGACAATAGTCGTTATGGCGCTCCAGGTGCCGATCGCCTTGCCTCTTTCTTTTTCGTCGATGGAAGAGCTTAGGAGCGAGAGGCTGCCCGGGATCATCAATGCGCCTCCCATCCCCTGGATCACGCGAAAAGCGATCAGCGTAGTCGTCCCCGGCGCAAGACCGCAGGCGGCGCTGGCGCAGATGAAGACAAAGATACCGATCATGAATATCCGCTTTCGGCCAAGCCGGTCGCCCAGGGAACCACCCACGAGGATCAACGCTGCCAGCATCAGGAGATAAGCGTTGAGTATCCAAAAGAGGTCGGCGGCGGTGGCTTGCAGGCTTTTCTGCAGGGATGGCAACACCACATTGAGAGCCGTGCTGTCGATAAAGGCCATCGCCGACGCCAGTATGGTCGACGCAAGGACCCATCTGCCTGCAGGACTGCCTAAAGGGACTGTTGCCATCTTTTAAAGATAGGAAAACTAGAATACATACTCCGGCGGCGTGATGCCCTGGCAGCGCAGATAGATCGTCGCCTGTCCGCGATGATGCGTGATGTGATCCATTGTAGCAAAGAAACCATAGATCACGTCATCCGTTGCCTCAATACCTTGCACTGTTTTTTTGAGCGAGGCAAAGGCCTGCCCCAGGTAATGAAGGGTCTCCTGTCTCGTCGTCGGAACAACTGGCGGCACCCAGCCTACTGTTTTCCGGCGGATGAAATTGTCTTCCCACCAATAGATGCCATAGGCAAGGTGGTGTATCAGCTCCCTGAAATTCCATACCGTATCCGCCGGTTTGAACTCATATCCTTCCTCCGTCATCAGTTCGGCTACCCCAGTGGTATAGTTTTCAACCATCTCCAGTGTCGTCAGTAGTTTTTGTTTCATGTGGTCATAAAAGTCGTCATTTCGCTGCAACATTTTCGTCAAAAGACGAAATGCAGCAAGTCAGCAGTGAGACATCCATCACCGGGTAAAGAACAATCTCCAGATCGCTGCATCGGAAAGTTCGGGCAGGCCGACGACGGGTCGCTACTTCTAACTTGGTATTGAAAAGATTTACAAAGAGTAAGGCATTAAATAAACAAAAATGTCTGCTCGCAAGTTAAAAATGAATGAACATTCACTTATTTTGCAACATGCGCGTCCGTGACGAAAATAAGATAGAAGCACTTCTCGCCGAGGCCCGGAAAATGGTCGTGGAAGAAGGCTTCGACGGGTTGAGCATGCAAAAGCTGGCCAAAGCTGCGGGCGTCTCTCCAGCCACCATCTATATTT
>JAICXX010000055.1 GCA_025934485.1 Chitinophagaceae bacterium | reverse complement strand
GGCCTTCGGCCAGCCGGCCCGTGGCCGGCTCTGCGACGCGTCGGCGGCGTAAGCAAAAATACCGCCTTGCGTCGACCATTAGTCGCACACCGGCCAAATACTTTGACGATTGTCAAGTTTACGATCAGTAAGGTTTTTGACCGACAATATTTCCGGGCGGAGAATACCTACAAACCAGAAAATCGGTCCTGCCATTGCTGGCCAGCGCACAACCGATACGCTGTGTGTTCCGCCAGATCATTTGAGTGTAATGACCCACAACGGCGGAATGTCTCGTACTACAATTAGGAAAGACATCATATTTGAACGAGGTCTTTTCGTTCCCCCACATGTCTACCATTTGCGCATAGCTAAACGCATCCGCCGTCCCCCACCACAGATTCTCTCCCTCCTGCCCCCGGACGCTTTGATCATGCTCCCCCCTGTCAATTGCCGCCAGATGCCGCGCCCAGGCCAGCGCATCCCTGGCTAACGCAGGCGACCAGGACAGTGCAGGCAACTGCAATTCGCCCCGGTACGTTTGATGTTCTTTGAGGATAGCGGAGATGAACTGTGGATCATCATAGACAGTTTTCGCAGACTGCGCCTGACCTCGCGAGACAAGGAATAAAAGAAATACGAACAGCGTAATGCGCATCATGATAGCTTTAATGGTTAAACGATAATTAACATTTCATATATACGGAACAATAAAAATTATTTCGACAACACTTTGTATTCTTATCTTTTTTTACGAATTTTAATTTACAACAACCTCATCCTCGTTTTATCCTCCTTTATTGCGTATCCCGACCCGAACAATGCCACTCTTTTTCCTATCCACTCATGATTACCTTAACGACTACTTTGGCTTAGCCATTTGTTTTGTGCCAAAATTTAATTAACTATGTCCAAAAGACAGGTAATGCTGGAGTGTATCTCGGCTCTACTGATATTGCTTTTTATCTATGCAAGTGTAAGCAAATTTCTGGATTTCAAGACGTTCTTCAGGGAGATGAACAATCAACCGCTACCCAATTCCTGGACCCCTTTCCTGGTTTGGTTCATCCCCTGCTCCGAGATCCTTATTTCCCTGGCGCTTATCTTCGAACGTACGAGACTGTTAGGTCTCTATGGCTCACTGGTTCTCATGGGCCTTTTCACCATTTATGCGATCCTTATCCTTTCACACGTGTTTCCTTATGTTCCCTGTTCCTGTGGAGGTGTGATCAAAAGACTAACCTGGAAGCAGCATCTTGTGCTCAATCTTTTTTTCGTGACGTTATCCATTATCGGCGTAATCGCACAGCGAAAAAAATCTTTTCACCCAATAGTAATCACTAAAAACAGTTTCGTATGAAAAAGTTCAAATGGACCATTTTGTCTCTTGCGGTTATCGTTAGCGTCTGTGGCGCCTTCGTCACCCGTCCCCATTTCGATTGTTCCACGATGACCCAGTACTATTACCAGGGAGGCGTATATTTCCCCGCTGGCGAGGAAGGAGTGGCTTATACCTGCACCAACGGCTCGGGAACATGCACCTACTATACCAACAATGGCATTAATTTTCTCCCCTGCCAGGGCGGTCTTTACTGTACCAGCAACTGCTTCGTCCGCGAGAAGAGCCAAACAGGCAAACTCTCAAAACCCGCCACCATACCAGCAAATTCCCAACAATCCCATTAAGCCGAACAAGGCTCTGAAGGATGTTATTGTCACGCGGGCGCCAATATGCCTGATCATGATAGGTTATGCATCAGCGTCATATTGGCGCAATTTTTTTCACCCTCCCGTGCCGAAAAAACATCCACCGCAGGATAGCTTCATGGTATCGGTGGCGCCCTTCTCACCCGCTCCACGTCAAAAAATACAGAACCATTCTATGCCGCCGAGACTTGTGTATCGGCAACTACCGATCTCCCGGCCACACCGCCGCTTCGCTGATCCTCGATTTCCGCACTCTCGTCAAAGACGCGTCTCATCGGTCATTATGGCTCCATGGTGACCTCCTGCGTCCCTAAGGCACTAACTTTTGCTACCTGCCCGGATTTTGCGCCATCCCGGTGAGATTGATCACATCGGGTGGGATCGGCAACGTATAGAGAACACTGCCGGTATCCAGCTTGTACCCTGAAAAACCTCCCTGGTTACGGGTTGGGACGATATTCGCGCCCTCGTAATTCAGCCGCCGCAGATCGGTCCACCGCAGCCCGCGAAACGCCAGCTCCTTACGCCGCTCCAGCAACACCGTGTCCAGCGCTTCCTGCCAGGAGGTTACGGTATAGCCCGGAAAACTTCTCGACCGCCACCGTGCGGCAAGCAATTTATTGACATCGTTCATTGCGGAACCAAAGTCCTGCGCCCTTGCCGCGCATTCTGCGCGGATCAGGTAGAGCTCGTCCGTTGCCAACCCGCCAAAACAATAATTAGTCCCCGTATAGCTGCCCTTCAGATACGAAGAGTCATTGGATTTATAGTGATAATAAACCACCCGACGCAGATCATTGGGATCATAAGACGAGATCAGCGAGGAATCGATACGCGTGCCCGAGTAAAAACCGCCGGCAATCGCACAAAAATAGTTGCCGCTAAATTGGTTCGAGCCCAGAAAGTTCGCCTGATAGATCGTCTCGCTGTTCCGTATTCCCACGGGTATCCCCGCCATCGTATCCAGGTTATTGTAATCTATAAGCGAATCATAGAATTGCAGCGCGCTGTCGGCATAGGCCCGCGCCAAGGGATAATTTCGCATGCTCAGATAGACTCGCGCGAGCAAGGCCTGCGCCGCTACCCGCACGGGCCGGTTCCGGGACGCGTTGTTAGACGGAAGCATCACCGGTAGAAACGCCTCGGCGGAATCCAGGTCCTTGATGATCTGCTGATAGGTCTGTGGCAGGGTCGAACGGGTGGATACCGACGAGATCTCGGAATGCAAACGCAGTGGAATGCCCAAATGCGCCGTGTCGGCTACCGTCCCATACATCGGCGCAAAGAGCTGTGAGAGATTATAAAAAGCAAAGGCCCGGGCAAACAACGCCCCGCCTTCCAGCGCGTCCCACTGGCTCACGCTGTCCGCTTCCGGCCTGTTGCCCAGCCCGTCCAGCACGACATTCGCATAAAACACCTGTTTATAAGGAGCATTCCAATCCAGTTGGTTGCCTTGCCCTTCGAAGACATCGGGTTGCCAGAGAAAGGCGTTCTGCTGCCGGATATCCAGGGACTGGTAGGCGTTTTGCGTAAAAAAATAATCGTCGCAGGATGCCTCGCCCAGGGTCGGAACCTGGTTGAACACGGCATTGTTATCCAGCAAGGCCTGGAATTCGCTGAGCGTCGTCGGCACACTCAGGGTCGTCGACGGCTTGGCATCCAGGAAATTCTTGTGACAGGCCTGCAAAAACACCGGCAACAGCAACAAGGCGACCAACCGGTTCCCGCGATGTAAGCTAAAAAAGCCCATATAAAAGATTTTAATAGTCGATCTTGATACCCAATGCCAGGGTACGCGGATTTGGGACCGAATTCACATAATCGGGATCGATCCCCACATGATTCGCCTTCCAAAGGATACCCAGGTTGTTCGCATACAAATAGAACCGCAACAGCTGCACCGGCAGCCCGGGGTGCGTCTCTTTAGAGAGATCATAGCTGATCTGTACATCCTGCAGCCGCACCTGATCGCCCTTCACCACCAATACATCCGAATACTGGTAGAATTGGTCGCGAAGCGAATTCACCGGAAAGACCATCGAGGGCATCGTCGTGAATTTCTCATCCCCCGGATGCTGCCAGCGTTTATCATAATCAGGCGATCCCGGCGATGAAGCCGTAAACACAGGACCAAAGAACATCGAATTCCGCCGGAACACATACCCGAATTTGTAAAGGATATTGAACGAGAGCCCCCATTGCTTCCAATAAAAAGTATTCCGCCAGCTCCCGAATACCGGCGGATTCACCGGGCCCTTATACTTCATATAACTAAGCACACTGGTATCCACCAGCGAGGAATAAATGGTCGATGGCTTCCCATTCAGCATTCCCTGGGGATCACCGTTCACTGGGCTTAGCCCCGCCCAAGGCAACGCATAAATGGAATAAAGCGGTTTCCCCACCAGCGGATTGATCGTCGTCGGAACCATATAGTCGTAGACCGAACCCAGCTTTTCCTCATATTTCGTGACCTTGTCCAGCTCATAGCTAAAAAGCAATACGCTGTTCCACCGCAGCGCGCCAAAACTGTCATCCGTCCGCAGGGTAAGGTCCACCCCATGATCCCGCATATCGGCCGTATTGCCCGTAAATACGCTGATGCCCGTCGTCGGATCCTCGGGGCTTTGCCCGATGAGATCCGTTCCCGATTTGATATAGTACTCGAGCGTTCCGACAAAACGGTTCTTGACGCTGGCAAAATCCACCCCGAAATTGTAGATATGGATCTTTTCCCAACGCAGGGTTGGATCGGGCGGATTGACCACGGTCGAAGTCACATTGTCATAGATATTCACCTGCGGATTGATACTGGTCGTCGTATACGCGGAGATGCCCCGGTCCACATTCCCATTGAATCCATCCGTGATCCGTAGCCTCAAAAAGGGGATCGGATCAAAATGATAAAATTCCTCCCGCGAGAGATCCCAGCCCAAACCCGCCGACCAAAGCGGGACTCCCTTTTGATTCGTCCGCACGCCGAACAGATTGCTTTCATCCCGCCGGACGCTGCCCGTCACCATATACCGGTCCTTCAAAGTGTACCCGGCATTGGTATAATACGAGATATAGCGTTCCGCCGTCTGAAACTTCTGATCCTGATAAGGGATCAGCGACGGCGCCGCGGAGGGATAAGTTGGAAAGGTCTGCGTATAGTTCACCGGCACACTGTTCCCATCGGCGGGATTATAGCCATACAGCCAGGTGGTCATTTGAGTGCCCTCCAGATCGCGCACCTCCCAGCCCCCGATGATATTGAACCGGCCATGAAAAAGCGAATCGGTGGAATAGTTCACCTGAGCACGCACATTATTGGCAACATAGGTAAGACGCTGTTCAGCGAGTATCCCGCCCGGTGGCACCGGCGTGACGATACCCGTGCTCGTGAATTGGGTATACTCATTGATCATGTTGCGGGTAAAAAAGGTCTGCGGATTGTGATAGAATACCAGGTCCGAATCGCCATGCCCGTATTGATAATAGACCCGCGCTTCCAATCCGCGCAGAATGGTATACCGCAACCCGATATTGATCCGGTAATCGGTCAGCGTCAGCTTATTATCCCCAATTTCAAGTTCCTGCAGCGGGCGGAAGTTCCAGTCGAGCAAAGACCCGCCGCTGAGCGAGTTGAGGTAGGGAATTCGAAATTGATTGGCCACAGGGAGGGGATTGCCCTGCGCATCCGCTAACGGTGCATAAGGATAATTCACGCCACTCCCACCCGGATTGTTGAAATAAGTCGAGCTGCCCGCAAACCCAAAACCGGTGGTCAGCTCAAGCCTGCCCGGGACGATCTCATGCGTATTGTTCCCCAGCAAAGTTATACGATCGTATTCATCCCGCACCGCATTGCTGATGTCCCGGTCATACCCCGACGATAGATAATACCGGTCCTGGCTGCCGCCGCCAGATACACTCAACGCATATTGGCTGTTTATGCTGGGCCGATAAAAATATTTATTGAGGTCCTTGCGGCTGTCGATCTTCCGATAGGCATCGATCTCCGCGGCCGCCTGAGCAGGAGAGATCAATCCCTGCGCCGCCGAGTCCAGGGTCTCGACCGCCGGCGGCAAAACTCCGCCGGCACTAAGCGGAAGCGCAAAAGTGGGATTATAATATCCTCGGTTGAACAGTGAATCCTCGATAGCGATATAGTCGCTGGAGGAGAGGATCGGCTGATAGTACAGGTTAGGTTTCTGGCCCACCGTGAGACTCGAGGTAAAACTGACCCTCGGCGCCTGGTTCAGCTTCCCCTGCTTCGTCGTCAGTACGATCACGCCATTCCCCGAATAAGCCCCCCAGATCGAAGCGGCCGCGGCATCCTTCAGGATCGTGACGTTCTCCACATCCGCCGGGTTGATGTTGTTGATGTCACCCGGGTAAGGAAAATTGTCGACCACGATCAGCGGATTCGGATTCGCATAGATCGTGCTCCTGCCCCGGATCGTGATGCTCGACTCATTGACACTGCCAAGGACATTCTTGTTGAACAGTACACTGCTCGCCACCCCGTCGATCCGGTCCAGGATATTCGTAGAGATCCGCCGGTTCAACAAATTGTTATCGATGATGTCCACCGATCCCGTTGTATGTCCCCGCCTGGTATCCTCATAACCGGTATGAACCTCTACCGCCTCGAGCGATCCCACCCGCGCCCGGAGGACGACGGTCACATCCTTCCCGCGCTCCGGCAACAGCACATGCTGCGACTCGAAGGAAACACCGGAGATATCGAGCTGCGCATTCGTCAGATGCATGTGAAGCGTAAATTCGCCATGGTCACCAGTGGTCGTACCATTATCCCCGGGCGCCTGCACAAAGGCACCGGCAACCGGCGACCCTTTCTCATCATAGACATACCCATGCACCTCCCGCTCCTCTTTGACGCGGATGGATACATTGACCACATGTTTTTTGGAATTGATGGTATAATACAAGGGCTGGTCCCTGAAACAGATGTCAAGAACCTCTTGAAGCGTGGCTTTTTTTACGTCGAGACTAACGGGATGGCTCATTTGCGGCCAGCCGGCTTCTCCACCATAGGAGAACCCGGCCTTTTCGCGGATATCCTGCAACACCCGCTCGAGCGGTGCATTGTCCTCCTTCAACGAGATCAATTTCCCGCCCTGGGCGAAAACCGGTCGACTCTTTATCAAGCACACTAACAGCAGTATGGCAGTCAGTTTTGATGTCCACATCAAGCCGCAAGGTTTAATAAATAAAGTTACAGCCTACAAACCATGAATAGATGTAAAATAAATACTTATTTTGCTATCTACCCATGACCGCGGCTGTAACTGTCGGACTCGGTTCAATGGTTATGGACAATTATGTGGCTAACGTGTGACTGTCACAATTTTACCATTGCTCTTGAAATGGAAGCCTTCAAAAAACCCTTCCAAAATCTCTAAGTTGTGCTGTAGACCATCCTGAAGGATCAAACCTCCCGTGATCCGGTGCGTTTCCGGCACTCCCTGAGCATATTGTATATCAACATTATAATACCGTTTTAGGGCACGCATTGCCGTTTGTAGGTCGGCATCGTTCAGATCGATGTACCCCTTCCTCCACGACAACGCCGCATTCGCATCCACCTGCTTCAGCTCGATCTGCGGCCCCTGGACATTAGCAACCGAACCCGCAGCAGGATAATGCACGATCGCCTGCTCCCCGGGTTTAAGCGCTAATTGCTTCGCATCACTCTCCACCTGCACCGCACCATCGATCAGCGTCGTCTTACTAACGGGCTCATTTTCATAAGCCATAATATCAAAGTGTGTTCCCAGGACCTTGACCTCCGCATCCTTTATCAGGACCTTGAAAGGTTTGCCGGCGCTTTTGCCCACTTCAAAAAAAGCTTCGCCGGATAATTCGACTACCCGCTCGGAGCCCGTAAAGACCGCCGGATATTTTAACGTAGAAGCTGAATTCAACCAAACCTTGCTCCCATCGCCCAACGTCAATTCCTTTTGACCACTACCGGCCGGATTCTCCGCCGTCTGCGAAAACACAGGCACTACCGAACCCTGACCCTTCACTACCGAACCGTTATTTGAAGAGACCAAAGACTCGTCTACCAAAGGACGCTGTGTGTACAAAATAGCACCCGCCGATAAAAGCACCACCACTGAAGCAGCGGCAACCCATACCCGACGCCGGATAACCCTGCGGTCTCCGATATGTCGAACAGGTGTCTCGACCTCTTCTTTGCCGAGCTCATCCAGCTTCCCTTCCAGCATAGCTACCCACTCAGGTGAGGGCTCCGTAACAGGCAGGGACCAAACCTCATGCAACGCCTCATGTTCGTCGGCAATCGCATTCAACTCCTCCAGATCCGCCCCCCTCAGCCATTGCAGGAACGCCGCGTATTCCTCCGGGGTGTAATCCCCGCCGACGAACTGGGCGACAAACTGCTTGGCTTCCTGTAAACTCATAAAACAAGGTGTTACTATAAAGACACGTTCGGGTACTCCCGGGATACCTCGGGATCAAACTTTTTTTAAAAAATTTTGATCAATGCTCGAAAAGGGAAAGAAAAACGAAGAGGAGGGCCGTGATCTCCCCATGCTCGTGTAGATATTGACGTACAAACGCCGTTGCCGCATACAGTTGCTTCTTGACCCCGGCCCGCGAAATATTGAGCTCAACGGCGATCTCATCCAACGTCAACCCATCGTCGATACTCATTTTTAAGACCTTACGTCTGCCGGGCGGCAATTTCTCCATGGCCTCCAACGCGATCCGGTAATATTGTTTATACAGCAGCTGGTCCTCTATGACACCCGCACCCCCACCCTCCTCGAGCGCCTCGTCCAGCTCCTTTACCTTCTGCTGAACCTTGAGCCCACGCAGGTAATTGAATACCACATTGCGCGTGACCATGAATAAATACGATTTGAAAGAATCCACCCCGGCGAGATAGCTCCGTTTCTCCCAGATGCGAATAAAGACGTCCTGGGTCAGCTCATCCGTGCTGGTCCCGGATGGCTCAAAAAGAGCAACATAGCGCTGAACATCGGAGAAATAATGGATATATAAAGTTTTAAATACCGACCGGTCCCCCTGGGAGATCTGCTGTAACAGCAAGCGTTCGTTATTTAAACCTTCAAAAGGCACGCCCCTAAAAATAGCAAGATATTCTCACTTTACCTTCCTTTTCTTTCCCCGGTCATCCAGGATTTCCACAGCGGACACCGGCCCATACTCCCAAAGAAAACGACCGCTTTGACTCAAAAACGATTCTCCAAAATGGAATTCTTCCCGGCGAACCCGCCCATCCTTCAACGTCACCAGCGCAGCCGCATCCCCCGGCACCAAAGGGGTCATCCACCCCTTCTCCCGCCGCGCAAAAAGCTTCAACGGCCCCTGGTTCTGCGCCGCCGCCAATAGATACCGCCCGTCGGCTCCCCTGAGCGCCGCCAGGGCCTTGCCATCTCCCGGTATATAGATGCCACTTTCCAGGATCGATTCCGGCTGAAATCCGCCCTCCCCATCCCCCTTCAACAACAACCCATTGAGCGCATCATATCTGCCAGTCGACACCTCCGTCCCATAGTCATTACCGTTGATCACCAGATCCAGATTGCCGTCGCCATCAAAATCCCCCGCTACCATCCCATTTGGCACCGAGAACTGCGCCTGCGCAGGGAGCGGGATCATCGTGAACTTACCATGGCCGTCGTTGCGGAACAAACAGCTCCTGAAGTCATTGGCCGCCAGGATCGTCGCCCCCTGCCGCTCCTCCGGCGTCAGCACCGAATCCATCGTCGCCACCGCATACGATCTATAGGTCGGAAACTTCTTCCGCATCGTATACATCTGCCTGAACAGGTCATCCCGCGACATGGCCGGAAACTCCTTCTTCTCCCCGTTCTCGTCCGGCAGATACAACGAGAGCAGCATATCATAGCTGCCATTCTTGTCGAAATCCTTCCCATACACCCGTACAGGATACCGGTCGCTGCCCCGGTAAAAACTATTCAACCCCAGGTTACCCACCACATAGTCGATATCCCCGTCGTTATCGAAATCGCCGGCGACGATGCTGTTCCACCAGCCATGCCGGTCGCTTACGCCCGTCCCCGATGTAATATCCCTGAACACCCCTTTTTCGTTATGGAACACCGTCAGCGGCATCCATTCCCCCGCAAGGATAAGGTCCGGCCAGCCGTCGTTGTCGAGGTCCGTCCATATCCCGTCCGCGACCATCCCGATCTTCTGCAACCCTGGAGCGACCGTCGCCGTGACATCGGTGAACTTCACCTGCCCATCCCTGGAGTCGTTACGATAGATAAAGCTGGATACCGCCCTCGGATAATGCGCAGGGTCGACCCGCCCGCTCACGAAAAGATCGGGCTTCCCATCGTGATTATAATCCGCCGCCCGGACACAGAACTTGGAGGTGAAATTCACCGGCAGCGAACCCACCGGCGCCAGGGTATAATGCCCCTTGCCGTCGTTGAGGTATAGCCTGTCTCCATAGGCCGGACTGTTCTCGTCATACGCATCCCCACCACTGGCGATATACAGATCCTGATCGCCATCCCCATCCGCATCGAAAAGGAGCAGCCCCAGATCGTCGGCTTCCTTGTTAATAAGTGCGGCCGAGTCCGGGATCAACGCCTGCTGGGTAAACCGTCCATCGGCCTGCTGAAAAAAGAATTCCGCCGAATGCCCGCCGGCGCCGCCGACAACCATATCATCCAACCCATTGCCGTCGATATCCCCCACCGCAATGCCCGGTCCATATTGTGAGAATTTATGCGGCAACAACCGCTGTAGATCGAAATCGATAAAATCCCGCTGCTGCTGGGAAAAATGAATGCCGGCAGCACCGGTGACATCCGTAAAAAGTGCCGCCGTATCGAGCGCCGGCTGCACCCAGGAATAGGGCACAATGGCATTTCGCCAGTCCGCCCTGATCGTCCGGTCCACCGCCACATCACGCAACACTTGCATCTTCCCGTCAGGCCATTTGACCAGCACCGTGTCCACCTTGGTGATCCCGCCCAGTCCAAAATGCGCCACATTCTGAATACTCGAAAGATAACCGCGGTAAGGCGTATTCTCATATACCTGCTGCTTCCCATGATCATAATGCAGCTCTACCCGGGTCCCGATGCCATCCTTATTCAGCGAATCACCGGCAAAGCTCACGCGAATGAAATGGTGATGTGCCGGATCGCGCTCCCGCGTCATATTCCGGTACACCCTCGAAGGATCGTTGATGGTATTGACCACCAGGTCCAGGTCGCCGTCGCCATCCAGGTCCGCATAGACAGCCCCGTTAGAGAACCCCGGCATCAGCAACCCCCAGTCCGCCGATACGTCGGAAAACGTCAGATCGCCATTGTTGCAAAAAGCAAAATTATGGATCTTCACCTGCGGGATCTGCTGCAGGATCGCCTGTTTGGACATCAGGTTATTGGCCTCCCGCATAAACATTTTGAAGTCATGGTCTGTAATATCCTTGGGATATCCGTTGGTGACGATCAGATCGCGAAATCCGTCGTTGTTAAAATCCGCGACTAACGGGGTCCAGCTCCAGTCCGTTTCGGCAATACCGCTATACCAACTGATCTCGCTAAATGCCGGATCCCCTATGGAGTCCGCGCCATTCACCCGCGGCCCCTGGTTCAAGTGCAGGCTATTCCGTGTATATTGATATTGATAGCCATAGAGATCCGAGTTTTGGTAGATCTTATAATTGCTACTGTTCAGGAACATCTTCTTCCGGTAATTATCCGGCGGATTCATATCCAGCTCGATCACATCCGGCAGCCCGTCGTTATTGATGTCCTGGATATCCTGGCCCATCGCCGATGCGGAAACATGTTTAAAATAGCTCCTGACCTTATCGGTAAACGTACCATCATGGTTGTTGATGTACAGGATATTGTTGCCGATAAAATCATTGGACACATAGATATCATCCCAACCGTCCCCATTGATATCGGCGACGGTCGCCGCATGACCGAATCCCTCGATCGTAATTCCCGACTCCTTGCTCACATCGTGGAATACGGGATGCCCCAGCGCACTGTCCCAGTCATTGCGGTACAAATGTCCTGTGCTCATGCCAGTCCCATCCGTCACAATGGGCCGATACACGGCTGTATTGTATCCGGGCGGTACCTTGTTCACGGTAAGATACATGTCCAGGTCCCCGTCATGATCGTAGTCGAAGAACTCCGCCATCGTCGAATACAAGGTGTCGGCCAACCCATATTCCCCCGCCATCTCCTTGAAATGGGGTATCCCCTGCGGATCATTCCCCTGGTTCACATACAGTAAATTGACCCGATGCGCCGGATCGGAATGAATATTGGCGCAGACGTAAATATCCGGCCGGCCGTCGTTGTTGATATCGACCACCGAAACGCCCCGGCACCATTCGCCTCGGCCCCCTACCCCCGCCACATCGGTAATATCCTGGAAGATAAAATTCCCTTTGTTGAGATACAGCTTGTTGCTGACCTGATTGCCGGTAAAATAGATATCCGGCAACCCATCCCCGTTAAAGTCGCCGATACCGACGCCACCTCCATTGTAGACATTCACCATATCCATCGGGTTCATGGAATCGTTTTCGATGATCTGGTTGTTGAAGTGGATACCGCTTTGATCGGGGCTGACATATTCGAACAGGGTTTTCTTTCCGCAGGCCGCGAGTACCAGGCAAACCAGCACCGCCCAAGACCGTCGATATGCAATCATAACCGGAATTTCAAGAAAAAACCCCGGAATAAAAAATTTTAAACTGCCTCCGGCAGTTTTGGTACGAATAAAACAGGCAGGGTTCTCACCCTGCCTGCTTGTCTTATGTGTAGCGTATCAAAAAAGTCTGTACGCCTTCTCCGGCGGCTCATGCGTCCATTAATACCCCGGCAACTGCTTCAGATACACCTTGCCGGTCGAATTCTCGGCATCGATCTGGCCTTGCGGGATGGGGAAGTATTCCGATTGCCCCGTAACAAACTTGACGGTAGGCGGATACTGCGTCGGATGGATCGCATTCTGGATCGTCGCATAAGTGCTCAACACCGTGGTCATATAGTTCCCAGGCAAGGAGGTTGTCCCTGGAAGAGCTGCCTGCCAACGCTGTAAATCGAAGAAGCGATGGCCTTCCATCCCAAATTCCAGCCGGCGTTCCATGATGATTGCATTCATCGCAGTGGTAGCATCGGTCCAAGCCGTTGTATATTGCCCGACCGCATACTTATCGGCATATGTCGAACCGTTATATGTATAGTTGGCCGCATTGAAAGAACCGTCGGAAGTGACCCAGTAGCTTTTATTGGCAGCACGGGCCCGCACCTGGTTCACCAGCGCCTGGGCACCCGCCAGATCCTGGGTCTTACCTAACACCTTACACTCGGCTTCCCAAAGCAGGATGTCAGGATAGCGGATTAGATTTACGTTGTTGGCATCGAGCTCCACGTTGGCCCAAAAGTTTTCGTTATCGGAAAGGGTCCCTTGCTGCGATTTGGCATAGACATTCTTTTTGGGAACGAAGTGGCCGTCATCTGCCGGGCTCCGGATCCAGGAATCACCCGGCATCGGACCCCAGTCGAGATAGGGAATACCCGCGCGACCGATCGTGATATCGATTCGCGGGTCGACATTGCCCGTCCAGGCGCCGGTAGGATCACTCACCCCTGAACCCGATTGAAAGGCCGTACCCAACAAAGGCAGACCACTGGCATCCGTTTTATAGGCATTCGCCAGGTCCTGGGAAGGGTTGAAGAAACCACAGCAAGCGCCAGGGCCGGCGCCGTAAGGAAAGTTCAGGGCATCCCCATAGGCCTTACCACTACCGCCATTGCTGGCAGAACCGTCATTGACCGACATCTGCGCAGCAAAAACACTTTCAGAACTATTCTTGGCGCTTGGATCAGGATCGAAATTAGTGGAGTAATTGGTCAGCATTTTATATCTATCCCCGTGTGCAGTGACGCCATTGTTTATACAATCCATCAACAGCGGTTCGGCAGAATCATATTTCTGCTGGAACATATACGCCTTGGCGAGAAAAGCTTCGGCGGCATACTTATTAGCCTGGCCTTTATTCGCCTGGATGGCCGGCAGATTCGCCGCAGCATAGGCAAAATCCGCTTCAATTCGCGGCCAGATCTCTATGTAGTTTCCCGAGCCATCGATATTCGGTACATTCAGGTTGTTATTTGCAAACGAGATGTTCTCATCGACAAACGGCGGGTAGTGAAAGACCTTCCGCAGCTCGAAATGAAAGAATCCTCGCAGGAACAGCGCCTCGGCCTTCCATTCGGTGGTATCGGTGCCGCTCACACCTTTGACCAGGCGCATATTGCGGATCACGTCGTTGCAGCGCTGGATCGCGTCGTACATCGCCGCCCATTTCTGGCCCACATAGGGGTTGGTAGCGGAGGCATTCCACTGGAACAGTCCCACGATATCCCCCTGGTCCGAAGGCGTAGAACCTTTGTAGGCGTCGTCCGCGGCGACCTCACCATACGTCCAATTGTCGACTGCAGACCCCCACCCGGAATTGTTCAAACCCGCTCCGTCCAGGCCCGCATATGCTCCGATCAGGATGGCCTGGATACCGGCGGCATTCTGGACCACGTCCGGGCTTATCGTACCCAACGGCGGTTTATTGAGAAATTTGCTTCCACAGGCGTAAAGCAATACAGCAATACTCAACGCCAAAGGGATCATTATTTTGGATATCTTTTTTAACTTGTTCATACAGTTAATTTTATCGTAGGTTTACCAGATTCCCGTTTTAGAAATTAAGATTTAGCCCAAAGATCCAGGTCTTTTGGTTGGCAGGATAGTTGCCAAGATCGATACCGAAGTTTGTCTGATCGGCCAAGCTGGACCCTTGCAATTCGGGATCGAGGCCCTTGTACTTTGTTGCCGTGAACAGATTGGCCCCCTCCACATAGAAATGGAGATTGTCGATGCCGGCCCATTTAAAGACGTTCTTCGGTACCGTGTAACCAATTGTCAGCGATTTCAGCCGGAGATAAGAACCCTTTTCAACATACCAGCTGTTGACCTGATTGGTATTGGCATCGCTGGAAGTATGGGAGATCCTGGGATACTTCGGGTTGAGGTTGGTCGGACTCCAGGAGTTCTGGATGAGATCTGACGATACGTTCCCTTCGAATACCTGCGGCAAATCGGTCCAGTACTTGATATAGTTGAAGATATCGTTGCCATAACTGCCATAAAAGAAGGCATTGAAATCCCAGTTCTTGTACTGCGCATTCAGGTTCAGGCCATAGGTGAATTTCGGGTTGGGGTTGCCGATCCAGGTCCGGTCGCTGTCCGTGATCTTTCCATCATGATTGACGTCCTCATATTTGAAAAAGCCGGGCGAGGCACCGTTTTGGGTGGGCGATTTCGTGACATCGTTGTTATCCTTGAAATAGCCGATAACCTTATACCCATAGAATTCGCCAATCGCGTGGCCGGGCTGAAGGCGGGTAAAGGCATTGATACGGCTGGAGCCGGTACTGTTATACGCATAATATTGGATGCCGGCGGGCAGACTCAGAACCTTGCTGGTATAATGCGTAAAGGTACCCGTGATATCGAATTTGAAGTCCCGGTTGACCTGCCCATGGTAGGTGATCGATCCGTCGAAACCTACGTTCTGGAGATTCCCGAAGTTGACGAAAGGGGCTTGAGCGCCGCCTGCCGTGTTCGGAAGCGCGGCCTGAAAGATCAGCCCGCTGATCGCCTTCTTGAACCAGTCCACCGTCACATCGAAATGCCCGAGGCTGGCATCGACCCCGATATCGCTCAGCTTATCCTGTTCCCAGGTGGTCGTTCTGTTACCGATCTGGCTGGCATATAAACCCAGCTGGCTGCCGGTCGAAGTACCGTTAAGGTCGTAGTAAGAATTATACGAAGCGGAACCAAAGAGGTTATAAGAGTTCCCGTTCGGCACGGCCTGGAGGTTACCCGATTTACCCCAGCTGCCACGCAGTTTCAGATCGTTGATCCAGGTGATATCCTTCATAAACGCTTCCTGCGAGATACGCCAGCCCAGCGACACCGAGGGGAAATAACCTACCTGATGGCCGGGGGCAAAAAGCGACGAGGCATCGCGGCGTAACGTACCAGACACCAGGTACTTGTCCTTATAGGCGTAATCCACGCGGCCGAGATAGGACCACAGACTGCTCTGCTGCGGATACCCGGAGATATAGGCATATTGAAGGCTACCATTGGATTGCGTGGAGGGCAGGCCGGTACTCAGATTCCAATACGCGGGGTTTGAGGAAAAATAGCTGGCGCGTTGTCCGACGATACCACGGCCGTAGTACTCTTTGGATTCCGTACCGATAAGTACCTTGATATCGTGATCCCCAAAGGTCTGGTGATAGTTTAACGTATTCGTCCACACCTTGGTAGACGAGTCGCCGGAACCTTCCGTATAACTGTTGACGGCCGTACTGCCTTCCGCATTCATGTACGGGGTAGGCGTAAAATAATAGTACTCATAGTTCTCTATCGTTCCGCCAAAGCTCGTCCGGGCCGTGAAATGCTTCAGGAAATCGACTTCGGCGAAGACATTGCCGGTGATCTGCCAGTCATTTCCCGTGCTCAAAGCGCTATTGGTCTGTACCGCGACAGGTTGCGACGAGTTGTTGATAGTAAACGAGTGCGTACCGGCGTAGTTGCCCATGATGTCGTACACCGGGATCAACGGCGGGATACGATAGCTATAGCTGATGGCATTCCCTTCATTCTGGTTCGTAATCTGCGGATTCTGTCTGTAGAAGATATAGGCATTCTCACCGATCCGGATATGGTTCTTTACATTGAAGACCGTATTGGCCCGCACCGCATACCGCTTGAGATAGGTGTCGATCAGCGTACCCTGGTCATTCAGATAGTTCAGCGAGAAGTAGTAGCTGCTGCGATCGCTGCCCGAGGCCACGCTGATCGTATGGCTTTGCCAGGGCGCCGCCTTGAATATCTCATGGAACCAGTCCGTCCCGATCTTATTGGTCCGGGTGATCTGGTTGTTCACGATATCATATTTGGACGGGTCCTGATCGGCGGCATAATTCGCGTTCGGGATCGTCTGGCCCGCTGGGTTTGTAGTATAGGGCGTCGGACTCAGGTAATCCGGCAACACAGGCGGTGTGTAATTTGCCGTGCCTACCCCGAACCAATTATTGGCGTACACGTTGTTGGGGCTTGCCCCGCCATAGGCGATGTCGTTGGAAAACTGTAATGCGTATACATCCGCATAGTTCTGGCTGCCCCCCAGCCGGAAACCATTTTTCAGCGGCTGCTGTGTGCCATAGAACGAATTGTACTGAACGGTGGGCTTGCCCCGACCGCGCTTGGTCGTTACGATGATGACCCCGTTAGACCCCTGTACCCCGTAGATCGCCGTAGACCCGGCATCCTTGAGAACCTGGATGGACTCTACGTCATTCATATTGAGATCATGCAGACTGCTCTGCACCCCGTCCACGATCACCAGCGGGTCGACGCTGCGGGTAGAGCCAATACCGCGGATGCGGATATTACTGCCACCACCCGGGGAACCGGAGTTGATCACCGTAACACCGGCAGCCTGCCCTTGCAGCAGACTCTCCGTAGTCGAACCGGGAACACTGTTCATGGCTTTCACATCGACCACCGATACAGACCCCGTGATGTCCTTTTTCTTCTGGGCGGTATAACCCGTGACGATCACATCGTTCAACGTAGAGTTCGCCTGTGTCATCACGATATCGCCGAGATTGAGCCCTCCCGCCAGCGGAGCGCTGTAGGCTTCGAAGCCGATCGCCGTGATGGTTACCGTGGCATTGGCCTGATTGTCGGGAATTTTTAAAGCGAAGGTACCGTCGGCAGCGGTCGTAGTCGCCAGTCGGCTCCCTTTAATGACCACCGTTGCACCCAGGATCGGCTGATTATCAGCTTTTCCAATAACTCTACCGGTGACGGTTTTCTGAGCGAAGACACTAAAACTTAGCAGTAAGGCAAATAAAGCAAGGCTGAGGCCTTTGCAAGCGCCGTTAGTTTTGAATGGCATAAATCGCGTAGTAGTTTTTGAATGGTGTTTAAAATCGACAGATGAAACTACACCCAACCATTGACAAAAATTAATACTTTTTTAACTTTTTCTGATACTTTTCCAGCAGCCTATCTCCCTTTCCCCAAATTATGGAGCAAAAGGAAAGGCGGACCCTTTTTCCAATCGGTTGCAGAATGGCTCTTGGATGGCCCCAGCGAAAAATTTCCGAGGACGATATCGATCTTTCCATCCCCATCCAGATCACCCGCATCCATCGACAACCAACGGCCTACCCGGATCGCAGGCAGCGAGTACGGCTGGAATTTCATCCCACCCTGGTTTTCCAGGTACACGAACCCCTCCTCGGGATGATGCTTGAAGTCGGCAAAATAGGCGATCGTCGCCAGGTCCAGGTCCCCATCCCCGTCAAAATCCCGCGCCATCGCCTTATAACAGCCGTTTATGGGATAGAAATAGCTTTGCGTAAAATGGTTGTCCCCGTCATTCAAAAAGATATAAACACCATGATATGGCTTGAGCACCACTGAATAATCCCCGTTGTCCCCGCAGGTATATACGATATCGGGATGACCGTCCTTGTTCATATCCGCCAGCTCGAAATAGGAGGAACCATAGATCGGCGGGAATTGCAGGACCCGCTGCTCCTCGAACCTCCCGTTCCCTTTGTTGATAAACAAAAAGATCCCTTCGTCTCCCTGCGCGAACAATGCCCATATATCCGGCAGCCCATCCCCATTGGCATCCCGGATATAGGCCTTGATGGCTCCCGGCTGCGCCCGGAGGATATGACGCACATAGTCCCCCTTCCCGGTGTTCTCCATCCAGGTCAGCGCCCCCTTTTGATTCCCGAACTCGCATACCAGCAGATCCTGCTTCCCATCCCCGTTGAGATCGGCCTCGCTGATCTGCACCGGCCGCATCAGCCCCTTTAAAAAAGGGTTGCTCTCCAGCCTCATCTTTCCATCGGCAGTACAAGCTATCCGGACTGCACTACCCAGCTCCGCATTAGTGGGATTGATGTCGCCGATATTGCACGCGACCGCGGAATCGCCCATACATTGCATGTCCACAATGCCGCCATAGACCGCCGCCGTATCGATGCGGTGCAGCTGCGGATCGTATTGCGATAGCACTCCGGGAAAAAGACTGCCCGTAAGCAGCCGACGCCGTTTACCCGACGTGTCGATCTTTACAAAACAAGTCACCGGCTTCACGCCCGTGGCCGGCACGGGCCCCACCGAACTCCCCCCTCCCCCCACGTCCGGCGTAACGGGCTGGAATAGCGTCAGATCCTCACGGATAGCCGCATGCGCAGGTTGCGGCGGCATGGAATCGGGCGCCGTCCCTGCGTAGTAATCGATGACGTCCTGCCATTGCCAATCCGCCAGGATCGGCTGAGAAGGATAGAAGCTTCGCCCTATATACGGATCATAGACATAAGATGGATAATGGACGCCCTTGTAGACAAAGATGCCCAAACGCGGACCCATTGCCGGCAGCACTCCCTTTTGCCAGGATAGCTTGTTGATCAGCATCGGGTCCGGCAGCTGATGACACGAAACGCAATATTTTGCCGCCAGCACCTTGCCGGCCAGCATCGAAGAATCCGCAACCGGCTGCCCGTAGGCATCCTTCGCGGATGAATGACAACCACATAGCCCTATCGACGCGAATGCACAAAAAAGAATTACCTGTATCTTTATATACATGAACAGACGATTACCAATTTATATATTGCTGCTTTGCCTGCTAACGGCCGGATGCGAAAAAAAACCAGCCGACCCCATAAAAACACACCTGGAGAAAGCCATGACCGATTACCTGCTAAACGCACATGCCCCCGGCGCGCCGCCTCCGCAGTTCCAGATCACGGACGTCGATTACTTCCTAATAGGCGAATGGTACCGCTGCCGCTTCACGGTAAAACTTCACCGGCAAAACGGCACCGATACCACAGGTTTTATTCAGGGAAAGGTTTCGACGGACTACGCGAAAGTTATCAAATGACCTTAGCTGTTCGTCATTAGTCCTGGCTGTTCATCATTAGCCTACGTCGTAGCCCAGGCCTTATCACCCTTCTTGTAATCGATACAACCCACATATTTTCCGGGGATCTGGACATAACGGAGCGCCTTGGTCGCACCAGGCTCCGATGTGAAATAACCCCAAAGGGTCAGCTCCTTCATCATCCGGAAATAATGCGACGGATCGTCCTTTTTCTTGGCAGCCATGTAATCCTTTTGCTCCTTATCGAGGGCAACGAGCAGATCATGCCGCTGCTCGGGCGTGCTCTCCATATAGGACTTGCTATTTTTCTGCTGACAGGCATCGTTCAATTTCTTCATGCCATCCAAAAAGACCTTTTGGTCGGCCTCGGTATAGCAGTCTTTCACGATCGTTGCCCAGAACGCGCCCACCTTTGCTTCCTTGGCGCCCGGCGTATCCGTAGCAGGCAAAATGGTTTCGGCGATCTCATCGAAATAGGCGATATCGTCATTGGAGAAATTTGTGCCGCCAGCCCCGATATTCTTGTCGGGCGCATTCTTACAGCCGGATAAGAATAGCTCGGCTCCGACAACGGTTCCGCCCAGCAACAGGGCGACCCGGCCCAACGCGTCTCTTCTATTCATAATATTTAGATATTTTGTTTTTTTAGTTCATTAACGGCAAAGTCGGCGGCCCGCGCCGTCAGCGCCATATACGTCAGGCTCGGATTCTGACACGCCGAACTGGCCATACATGCACCATCCGTGACAAACACATTCTTCGCATCCCACACCTGATTATACGCATTCAACACGGAGGTCTTCGGATCACGGCCCATCCTCGCCGACCCCATCTCATGTATCCCATCGCCAATGTGATGCCCGTTATCCCAGGTCCGCACCTCCTTGACACCGGCGGCTTCGAGCATGGCCTGCGCTTCGCTTGCCATATCCTTCCGCATCTTAAGCTCATTGTCCTTGAGCTCGGCATCCATCGACAACACGGGCAAACCCCATTTGTCCTTCGTAGTCGCGTCCAGCGTGATCTTGTTCTCGTGATGCGGCAGGATCTCGCCAAAACCCGTGACCCCCATGCCCCATTGACCCGGCTCCGTCAACGCCTCCTTAAAACCGGCGCCGACACTCATCTCCGCCACATCCCTGCTCCACCCTTCCCGGCTTCCCCCACCCTGGTAACCGAACCCGCGCAGATAATCCCGCTTGTCACCAAAAAGGTTCGCAAACCGTACGATATAGATCCCGTTTGCCCGCCGGCCATAATAATATTTGTCTTCATACCCCTCCATCACCCCGGCCGCGCCGACATTGTAATGATGATCCATGATATTGTGTCCCAGTTCCCCACTGCTGCTACCCAAACCGCCGGGCCAGACATCCGTTGCCGAATTCATCAACACCCACGCACTGTTCAGCGCGCTTGCATTGCAAAAAACGATCTTCGAATAGAACTCGTAGGTCTTATTGGTCACGGCATCGAGCACCTCGACACCCGTTGCCTTTTGCTTGTCTTTGTCATACAGGATACGCATGACGATGCTATCCGGCCGCACCGTGAGATTCCCCGTCGCAACCGCCGCCGGTAACGTAGACGACTGCGTACTGAAATATCCGCCAAACGGACACCCTTCCCAGCACCGGTTGCGGAATTGGCACGCTGTACGTCCCGGTATCGGTGCCGTGAGATTGGCCACCCTGCCGATGATCATATGCCGCTGCCCTTTGTAATGCTCCTTGATCCGGGCGGCTACATCACGCTCGACGCAGGTCATATCATAAGGCGGCAGATAATGTCCGTCGGGCAATTGCTCCAGCCCTTCGAGCGACCCACTCACGCCGGCGAATTTCTCCACATGATCATACCAGGGCTGAATATCTTTATAGCGAATGGGCCAGTCGATCGCCCAGCCATCCTTTAGATTGGCTTCGAAATCATGATCGCTCCAACGATAGCTCTGCCGGCCCCAAAGGATCGAACGGCCACCCAGCCGGTAAGCCCGCCACCAGTTGAAGGGCTTGACCTCCGTATACGGACAATCGATATCCTTCGCCCAGCTTTCCATCACCTCTTCCTTAGCACCCCAGGTCCTGGAGATATAAGGCCGCTCCTTCCGCTGCGCCTGCGTCACCTCCCCCCGGTGTGGGAATTGCCAGGGATCGAGATTCGCCGTCTTATAATCCTTGATGTGCTCGTAGTTCGGTCCGCGCTCGAGCATGAGCGTCTTGAGCCCCTTTTCCGTGAGCTCTTTCGCCGCCCAGCCTCCGCTGATACCGGAACCGATCACGATCGCGTCATAGGTGTTTTGCTCCGCTGGCATCGTATCAGATATTACCTTTCTTGAGTTCACTCACTGCATGATCCGCGGCACGCGCCGTGAACGCCATATAGGTCAGCGAAGGATTACAGCAGTTGGCCGAAACCATAAAGCTGCCATCCGTGACGTAAACATTCGGTGCATCCCAGATCTGGTTGTTCTTGTTCAGCACACTGGTCTTGGCATCCTTACCCATCCGCGCGGTCCCCATCTCATGAATGCCGCGGCCCGGGAACGGATTGTCGCTGCGGCTCTTGATATCCTTTACCCCACAGGCTTCCAGCATTTCTACGGCATCCGCTTCCATATCCTTGCGCATCTTCAGCTCATTATCCTTGAGCTCACAATCGATGGCCAGCACATTCAACCCCCATTTGTCCTTCTTCGTCTTGTCCAGCGTCACTTTATTTTCATGATACGGCAGGATCTCGCCAAACCCCCCGATGTTCATCATCCACGGACCCGGCTCCGTCAACGCCTCCTTGTATTCCTTGCCGATGCTATATTCTGCGACCTCATGCGTATATCCCTGACGGCCACCTCCACCCTGGTATCCAAAGCCTCTTATATAATCCCGCTTATCGCCATTCACATTCCTGAACCGTGGGATATAGATGCCGTTTGCCCGCCGGCCGAAATAGTATTTGTCCTCATAGCCTTCCACAAGGCCGCTGGCGCCCACACCCAAATGATGATCCATGAGGTTATGCCCCAACTCACCGCTGCTGCTGCCCAAACCATCGGGCCATACATCGGTGGCAGAGTTCATCAGCACCCATGCGCTGTTCAGCGTCGATGCATTCAGGAAGACGATCTTGGCCTTGTACTCGATGGTCTTGTTTGTCTCTGCATCCAGCACCTCGACACCCGTGGCCCTCTTCTTGTCTTTATCATAGAGGATCCTCGTCACGATAGACCATGGCCTTACCGTGAGATTTCCCGTGGCCACTGCCGCAGGCAGCGTGGAGCTTTGCGTGCTGAAATACCCACCGAATGGACATCCCAGCCAGCATTTATTACGGAACTGGCAACCCGGCCGGCCCTCATGCGGGACCGTGATATTGGCCACACGGCCGATGATCATCTGCCGCAGGCCTTTGTAATGTTCTTTTAACCGCGCGGAAACATCCTTCTCCACACACGTCATATCGTAAGGCGGCAGGAAATGGCTGTCCGGTAACAGGGGGAGATTCTCATTGGAGCCGCTGATGCCTGCATATTTTTCTACATAAGTGTACCAGGGCTCGATCTCATGATAGCGCACCGGCCAGTCGATGGCGATCCCATCCTTGGCATTTTCCTCGAAATGAAAATCACTCCACCGGTAGCTCTGCCGGCCCCACATCAGACTACGGCCGCCGACATGATAACCGCGGAACCAGTCGAACCGCTTGATCTCGGTATACGGGCTCTCGCTGTCCTTACACCAATAGTCGAGATTCCATTCATTCAGGGGATAATCCCGCTTCAACACCGGATAATCTTTTTTCATCTGCTCGGTAGCATGCCCGCGATGCGGAAAATCCCAGGCTTCCTTATTCGCATTTACATAATCCTTGATGTGCTCGATGTTCCTTCCCCGCTCCAGCATGATCACTTTCAATCCCTTTTGGGTAAGCTCTTTGGCAGCCCAGCCCCCGCTGATGCCCGAACCAATGACAATTGCGTCGTAAGTATTGTCGGCCATAATCGTTACTTATTTTTTAGTGTTTTTTTTATACATCGCAGATCTTCACACCCTCCTTGAGGGCCTTGAGCTTGTCCGGCCACGAGGGCACGAATTCCTGCGCGACATAGTCTTTGAAACCCGTGGCGACGATCGCCCGCATGATCGCCGGATAATAAAGCTCTTGCGTTTCGTCGATCTCATGCCGGCCCGGCACTCCGCCGGTATGATAATGCCCGAAGTATTGATGGCTGTCGGTAATGGTCCGTATCACGTCGCCTTCGTCGATCTGCATGTGGTAGATGTCGTAGAGCAGCTTGAAATTTTCCGAGCCCACCCGCTTGACGAGCTCGATACCCCATTTCGTATTATCGCACATCTGATCCTTGTGATTGACCTTGCTGTTCAGCAGTTCCATCTGGATGATCACTCCCTGCTTCTCCGCCTGCCCCAGGATCTGCTTGAGCCCGTCGACACAGTTCTTGATCCCCGTCTCGTCATCCATCCCTTCGCGGTTCCCGCTGAAACAAATGAGATTTTTATACCCGGCCTTCGACACGAGATCGATATGCTCGGTATAGCTCTTGATCAGCGTGGGATGATACTCCGTATGATTCCAGCCCTTGGTAAGACTGATCTCCGCGCCGTTACACATAGAAGAAAAGATGCCGTGTTTCTGCAACACCGGCCAGTCGGCAGGCCCCACCAGATCGATGGCGGAGAACCCTATTTTTTTGACCGCGATACAAAGGTCTTCCAAAGGTATATCACCGTAACACCAGCGGCATACGGAATGATTGATGTTGCCTTTTAATTTCAATTTATGCTCTTTTTCTGATTTTGCTGAAGCGTCCAGTGGAGAGAACATTCCTGCTGTTGTTCCAAGGGCTGCGGTGCCCGCAATAATGTTCTTAATGGCGCTGCGTCGTGTGGGTAGATTAGACATAGTGAAATATGCGGGAGATGCTCTTCACGAAAAATTAGCGCATCTCCCGCATAACGCTAATGATTGTCCTTCGGACGAGCCCCTTCCAGGGTCTCCGGGTGGAAATTACAAAATGTTCTGATTCGCTGCGATTAATTTCTTGCCCCTTCGGGCTTTTAAAATATAGCCCTCGGGCAAGAACCGCCAATTATTGGCCTTCGGCCGGTGCCTCAAATTGAGGCACCAGTCCCCCGCCCAGGGTGTTTTTCTTTCCCCTCATATAAATAACAAGGACAGCAAATGCGATTATCAGCACCACCGGAATGACCAGCGTCGTCATCAGCACCTGTGGGCCCGCCGCCGACCGCGCCGCATCATACGCACGCGCCAGCTCGCTACCCGCCGGAGCACTGCGATACGCATCCAGGGATGCGCCCGCAGGCAGCTTGCCGATCATCAGCCGGTCGTAAAAGCCACCCATGAACATCATATAGATCGAAACCCCGAACATCCCCGCGCCGCCCATGAGATTCAACCCCACCGCTCCCGTACGCGGCAAATTCTCTGCAACGAAGCCGATCATACAAGGCCAGAAAAAAGCGACCCCGAGCCCAAAGATGATCGCGCCGCCAAAGATCGCCGTGCCATGCAAATTCACGAGCAGATAAATGCCCAGCGCGGAAAAGATGGCCGAAAGCAACAATACCCCTTGCGGCGCCAGCCGGTGCACCACGGGCCCGGCAAACGCCCGCCCCAATACCTGCACCGAAGCGACAAAGGTCAATATCAACATCGAGTTCTGCGTTACCGTACGGAACAACACATCCGTCCACTGGTTGGTGAACAATTCCGTAATCGCCGTACCGAACATACAGATGATCATGAAAATAAATAAGGGATTGGCCAGCGCACGATACATCTCCTGCGTACTGACACCCGCCGCTACCCTTTCGGTCACCGGAAACTTCAGCCGCGCGAACAGATACCCATAGATCAGCGTCGGGATGAGCATGATCGCGATCTCGACTTGCGCGAGCCACAATGGTTGCGTCTCCTGTCCGGACGCGAGCAGATTATTGAGCACATAGACCAAAAGTGTCCCGATGACAATTCCCGCCGGGAACCAAAGATGGAAATGGTTCAGCTTCGTAGTCTTATTGCGCGTAAACAACGAAGCCACCAGCGGATTGCACGCGGCTTCCACTGTCCCATTGGCAATGCCGATCAGCAGCGTCGAGAGGAACAAGGTCCAGAACCCATTGGCGAATATCGTCATAATGATTCCCGCCAGATGGAATACGAAGGCCGACAGCAGCAGCTTCTTCATGCCGATGACGTCGACGACGAAACCACCCACGATGATCGCCAGCGGGAAACCCCAGAAAGCCGTAGCGGTGATCGTTCCCAACTCCGAACCGCTGAGATGAAAAATTTTTCCCTGCATGTTCAATATGCCCGCGCGGATACCAAACGAGAGGGAGGTGACCAATAAAGCCAAACAGCTGGCGACAAAAAGTTTTCGGGTGGGAATATCGGCTGATGATACGGCTGGAAACTCGGAAGACAACGAGGTTGGATTCGCAGGCATGGCAATCGGTTTAGTAATTTTAGCAACGGTGACCTATCTGTCAAATGTACACAATGCGACGTAACAATATTAACTAATTAATCGCTTATTTCCTTAATAAATCATAAAATTGCAAACCACAAACGGCAATTGATCATATGACTAGAAAATTACGGATGGGAATGGTAGGCGGCGGAAAGAACGCCTTCATCGGCGCCGTCCACCGCATTGCAGCCAATATGGATGGCCTTATCGAACTCGTCTGCGGTGCCTTCAGCAGCCAGCCAGATAACGCCAGGGAATCCGGCAAAGCGCTCTTTCTTCCCGACGACCGCATCTATACCTCGTACGAGCAGCTATTCGATAAGGAAAGCCGGCTGCCGCCAGACAAACGCATGGACTTTGTCGTCATCGTCACGCCGAATCATCTGCATTTTGCACCGGCCATGATGGCCCTCGATAAAGGCTTCCACGTCGTGCTCGATAAACCGATGACCTTCTCGCTACAAGAAGCCCTCGATCTAAAAAAGAAGGTCGAAGACACCGGCCTCCTCCTCTGCCTCACCCATACCTATTCCGGCTATCCCCTGGTAAAACAGGCCCGGGCCATGATCGCGGGCGGAGTCTTCGGGAAGATCCGGAAGATATACGTCGAATACCCCCAGGGCTGGCTCAGCCGCCTCTCGGAAAAAGATGGGAGCAAACAGGCGGAATGGCGCACCGACCCCGCACGCTCGGGAAAAAGCGGCGCCATGGGCGACATCGGCACACATGCCGCCCACCTCGCGGAATACATCAGCGGTCTCGAGATCACGCAGCTCTGTGCCGATCTCAGCATCATGGTTCCCGGCCGGGCCCTCGACGACGACGGGAACGTGCTCCTGCGTTTTAATAATGGCGCCACCGGCGTGCTCATCGCCTCGCAGGTCGCCGCAGGCGAAGAGAACCCGCTAAAGATCCGCATCTATGGCGAGAACGGCGGCATCGAATGGGCTCAGCAGGAACCCAATACCCTGCTGGTAAAATGGCTCGACCAGCCAACCCAGATCTATCGCGCCGGCAATGGCTATCTCTCCGGAATCGCAAAGTTCAATACCCGCACCCCGGGCGGCCACCCCGAAGGTTATCTCGAAGCCTTCGCCAACCTCTACCGCAACTTCGCCATCACCCTCATGGCCCGCATCGACGGAACCACCCCGCCCAAAGAAGCCCTCGACTTCCCCGGCGTAGAGGATGGCGTCCGCGGCCTGGCGTTTATCGACAACCTGATCCGCAGCAACCAGAGCACACAGAAATGGACTGATTTCACTATTGAAAACGCATAGCGTTTTCGTCCGAAGGACAGACATTAGCGCTTTGCCGGAATTGCGCTAATTTTCTGAAAGCGCAATTCCGGCACATATTAAAATAATTGTCATGACAACTATAAAAGGACCCGCTATCTTCCTCGCACAGTTCCTCGGCGATCAGGCCCCTTTCAATTCCCTCGCTTCCATTTGTAAATGGGCTGCCGATCTTGGATACATCGGTGTGCAGCTACCCTCTTGGGATAGCAGGATCATCGATCTTCAAAAAGCCGCCGAAAGCAAAACTTACGCGGACGAGATCAAAGGCATCGTGCAAAGTGCGGGTCTGGCGATCACCGAGCTCTCGACCCATCTGCAGGGACAGCTTGTCGCCGTACATCCTGCTTACGACGCGCTTTTCGACGGCTTCGCCCCCGCAGCAGTACACAACAACCCCAAAGCCCGCCAGGAATGGGCGGTGCAACAGCTGAAATATGCCGCAAGAGCCTCGCTCAATCTCGGCCTTAATGCTCATGCGACCTTCAGCGGCGCCCTGCTCTGGCCAACGGTATATCCCTGGCCGCAACGCCCCGCAGGCCTCGTGGAAACGGGCTTCAAAGAGCTCGCCACCCGCTGGACACCCATTCTCAACGAATTCGACAAATGCGGCGTCGATCTCTGTTACGAGATCCACCCCGGCGAAGACCTCCACGACGGCGTCACCTACGAGCTCTTCTGGGAACACACGGGCAAACATCCCCGCGCCTGTCTGCTCTACGATCCTTCACATTTCGTGCTGCAGTGTCTCGATTATCTCGAATACATCGACATCTATCACGAACGCATCCGGATGTTCCATGTCAAGGACGCGGAATTCAACCCTACCGGCAAACAAGGCGTCTACGGCGGCTACCAATCCTGGATCGATCGCGCCGGCCGTTTTCGTTCGCTGGGTGACGGCCAGGTCGACTTCAAATCCATCTTCAGCAAAATGGCCCAATACGATTTCAAAGGCTGGGCCGTACTGGAATGGGAATGCTGTCTCAAACATCCCGAGGACGGCGCCCGTGAAGGCGCCCCGTTCATCAAACAACACATCATCCACGTCACCGATAAGGCCTTCGATGATTTCGCCGGCACCGGAAAAGATGAAAAATTTAACCGTACTGTGCTGGGCCTGGCATAACTTCGCAACATTCAATTCAAAACGCTCACTAATGAATATTGGCAAAACACTCGTATTCGCTCTCTCTTCCACCCTCCTGCTGGGTGCCTGTGGTAACAACAACGATAAAACCGCTACCACCAAAGACACCACCGCTGCCACGACTCCCGGCAACAGCACCGCTTCGACGTCTACCGGCAACGCCGCGGATGACAAGGCGCTTGACCTCATCGGCTCCAGCGATTGTACCACCTGCCACCGGCTCCACGAAGCAAGCCAGGGTTCCAGCATCGGACCGGCTTACGATCAGGTAGCCGCCAAATACACCCCCGCCGCCGACAGCACTGTCGATCGCCTGGTTAAAAAAGTGATCTCCGGCGGCAGCGGCATCTGGGGTACCGTCCCGATGACGCCACACCCGACACTGAAAGCGGACGACGTAAAGACCATGGTGACTTATATCCTATCGTTAAAAAAATCCTAGTAAAGAAAATTCAGAAAAATAAATTATGATGAAGTCGATCCTTATCGCCCTCGTCGCTGCACTGCCCATCGCCGCAGCCGCTCAAACTCCGAATACGCTTACCAAAACCGAAAAGAAAGAAGGCTGGCACCTCCTCTTCGACGGATCCACCACCAATGGCTGGCATACCTATGGCCAGCCCTCGGCAAGTCCACGCTGGGCCGTCCAGGATGGCGCCTTCACACCCAATCCCAACGGCGGCAAAGGCCACGGCGATCTTCTCACCGACGAAAAATATAAAGATTTCGATCTCAAGCTGGAATGGAAGATCGCCCCCGGTGGCAACAGCGGCATCCTCTTCTATGTCCAGGAAGATACCGCTAAATACAAAGAGACCTATTTCACCGGCCCCGAGATGCAGGTCCTCGACAACGACAGCAACCACGATGGCCGTATTCATACCCACCGCGCCGGCAACCTATATGACCTGATCGCAGGGCCCGATGAGACCAAACCCGTGGGACAATGGAACCAGGTCGAGATCATCAGCAAAGGCGGTACGCTCAAACTCTTCCTGAATGGCGTGAACGTCGTGACGACGACCATGTGGGACGACCACTGGCGCGACATGGTCGCACACAGCAAATTCAAACACTGGCCCGACTTCGGCACCTTCCATAACGGCAAGATCGCCCTGCAGTACCACGATTTCCCCGTTTGGTTCCGAAACATCAGGATCAAATCTTTATAACTACTACACATGCGTCGTCTCCTTCTCGCCATCGCGATCGTAATCGCCTTTATACAGCTCCCGGCCTCCGCCTGGGCAGACCCGATAGTTCAGGCCACCACCCCCGCAGCCCCTACAGTTCAGGCCACCGTCCCGGCAGCCCCGATCGCCCCGGCCATCGGCTCCCTGCAAGGCCCCGGCCCCCTGGGTCTCTGGCCCGAAGTCTTCACCAAACCCAAAGTGCTCATCTTCTGTAAGACCAACGGCTACCACCACGCCAGCATCAGCACCGGCATCGCGGCGATCCAGAAGCTTGGCGCGGAGAACGGCTTTCTCGTCGACACCACCGCCGACTCCACCTGGTTCCGGCCCAAGATCTTAAAGCGGTACGCAGCGCTCATCTTCCTCAGCCCTACGGGCAAAGTGTTTGGCCCACAGGAAGAACAGGCTTTAGAGGGATACATCCATCACGGCGGCGGCTTCGTGGGCATCCACGCCGCTACGGATTGTGAATACAATTGGCAGTGGTACGGCGATCTCGTGGGCGGTTACTTCAAATCACACCCCAAACAGCAGGAAGCTCGGTTCTATGTCGTCGATTCGACAAACGCCGCCATGCAAGGTTTCCCCAACCCATGGACGCATTTGGACGAACTGTACAATTTCAAATACCTCAACCCCGATATCAAAGTCCTGCTGAAGATCGACGAGACCTCGTACGAAGGTGGCGCTAACGGCGACAACCACCCATTCGCCTGGTACCACGAATACGAGGGCGGCCGCTCCTTCTATACCGCACTCGGCCACCGGGACGAAGATTGGACGGACCCGCTCTTTCTACACCACGTTCTCGCGGGCATCCGGTACGCTATGGGGAAAAAGTGAATCAATCCTGAAGGGACATTGGATTTTTTGGGGGCGTTTCGCTTGCCCATTGCTGTGACATACCGCTTTTCCGGCTCCTAGCCTAAATGGTCCATATTTTGTGACAGCTCTTTCATCGCACGATGAAAAAGCAACTCCTTTATTTCGTTCTTTTGATCCTCCCTGCAAAGATCCTTGTAGCCCAAAACCCGGCAACTGACACCATCGTGCCCTCGAAAGGCAATATCGAAGGGCAGTTGAAGGCGATAAAGGCACGCAAGATCGCCTGGAACAGAGACTCAGCCGGTATAGAACCCCGGAAACTGCCTGGCCTGGATACCACCAAATACAGCAGGTACGGTGACCTCCTCAACGACGACCCGGAATACACTAAAAAAAGCAAGATCTGGCGACCCGCCGCCCAGGTAGTCATCGAGAATACGGTCCTCAACATCGTGGACCGGACCGTAATGCATCTCCAGTTTGCAAAAACGGATATCCATTCCTGGAGCCGGAACCTGAAAGCGGGCTGGCCCTGGGGCAACGGCTGGGAATGGGACCAGGACAGGTTCGGCAATAATTTCCTGTCACATCCGATGATGGGCAGCTTCTACTTCAGCGCGGCCCGCACCAATGGCTACAGCTTCTGGGAATCGTTTCCAATTGTCTTTGCCGGCAGCTATATGTGGAAGATCTTTGGCGAGAACGGAACACCCGAACGTGAAGACCTGATCAATACGACTGTAGATGGAGAATTGCTCGGGGAGATAACCTATCGCTTGAGCTCCAATATCCTCGACGATCGCACCAGGGGCCCGGAACGGGTCTTCCGCGAGATCTTCGCAGGACTGGTCGATCCGGTAAGAGAGGTTAACCGCCTTTTCGACGGCACATACAAACGGCATGTCAACAAAGAAATTTACCAAAAGGAGCCGGTCAACATCGCCCTGTTCGTAGGGGCCCATTCCATCAACAATCAAACAAATCACCTGCTTTCGGGACACACAGACGAGATGGTGAATGTCCAGCTCAATTACGGCAACCCCTTCGAACTCCGCCGGCTAAAGCCTTTTGACTTCTTCAAGTTCAGAGCGGAATTGAATTTCGGCGTGGGAAGAAAAATAGTGGATAACATCACGGGATACGGCGCCCTGGTTGGGAAACCCTATCAGTTTGGAAAACTCAGTATGTTCGTCGGTGG
>JAICXX010000284.1 GCA_025934485.1 Chitinophagaceae bacterium | reverse complement strand
TTTCGAGCGGCAATATGACTGGAAACCATTTTGTGTTCGTGAAGGAAACGGGGCATGATGGAGATCCGGCTGCGGTCCTTGAAGCCGGCAACAAGCCTCAAATGGATTTCAACCTGGCGGAAGTCAGTACGCCGGCGCAGGTCGTTGCGGCATATGTGATCATTTCGGAACAGATGCTCAACGACGTAAACGGGATGAGCATGTTCCTTTCCAACCGGCTGCTGGAGCGGCTACTTTGCATCGAGGACAACCAACTCCTCAGTGGCAACGGTACGGCGCCGAACCAGCTCGGCTTAAATGCCACCGGCAACTTCACCGCGGCGACCGGGTCGGCAACAATTCCGGTCGAATTGCTCGTGGAGGCAATCGCCCAGCTGGCAGGACTTAGCCGCCAGCCGTCAGGGATCGTATTGAACCCAGCCGACTATTACGCGCTCCTGATCAATAAAGCGAGCACAAGCGGCCTTTATAACTTGCCCTCGGTTGTGACGACTGGCGCGGACGGCGGAATTAGCGTAGCCGGGGTGCCCGTGGTCTGGACCGCGGAGCAGGCTGCAGGGACTTACACCGTAGGCGATTTCGTAAATGGGTCGGCCCTGATGTTCCGCGACGCGCCCAATATTCGCTTCTTCTACGATGCGACGTTGGCCAAGGTAAATAAGCTCCTGGTGCGGATCGAGGAGCGCATAGCGCTGAGCGTATTCGGCAGCGACTATATCATCAAAGGAAGTTTCTCCTAAACATGCACCATATTCTCATGACGAATGAGGAGTTCTGTAATTTGAGAAAACCCGGTATGTCTATACCGGGTTTGTTTTTGCACCCTTTTTGCACCGACCGCTAGCGAACCTTTATGAAGCTCAAGCGGGGCGCGGGCTGCATCATCTGGTTTGCGGAGAGGGCGGGATTCGAACCCGCGATACCCTTTCGAGTATACACACTTTCCAGGCGTGCTCCTTCAACCACTCGGACACCTCTCCAAATTGTGTGCTCAATGCGTTTTCAGTAAAGCGTGGCCCAAAGTTGACCAGCGCGACCGGTGTGACCTCAGCTAACCGGCCCCTTCAAAGGCTTAAAACGCATCTGGAACGCCTAAGAAAGGGGACGCAAAAGTACTATTTCCCATCCTACATTCCGAATATTTTTTGCGCATTCCGCGTCGTCGCAGCAGCCACCGCCTCTACCGTCACCCCCTTCACCTCCGCCAATCGCGCGACGACATATTTCAGATAGCTGCTCTCATTGCGCTTCCCCCGAAAGGGGACCGGCGTCAGATATGGAGCATCCGTCTCGAGTACCAGCGACTCCAGCGGCACATCGCGTATCGCCTCCGGCAGCCCCGAATTCTTATACGTCAGCACACCCCCTATCCCCAGATAGAACCCCAGCTCCACGATCTCCCGCGCCGCCGCCGCATCACCGCTAAAACAATGAAAGATGCCGCGGACACCCGGATGCTCGCGCACGACCCCGATACTCTCCTTCATCGACTCCCGGCTGTGGATCACGATCGGTATCTTATAATGCATCGCCAGCTCGATCTGCCGGTGAAAAGCGGCATACTGCTCCTGCTCGAACGTCCGGTCCCAATAGAAATCCAGCCCGATCTCGCCCAACGCCACCCAGCTCCGCCGCGCCAGCTCCCCTTCGACAAAGGCAAGCTCGTCCTTGTAATCGGCTTTGATATGACAAGGATGTACCCCCGTCATCCCAATACAAATTCCGGGATGCCGGGCCTCCAGATCCAGCAACGCGGTCTGCGTATGCCGGTCGATGGCGGGCAAATAGAACCGCTTAACTCCTTCGCTATCAGCACGATGAAGCACTTCCTCAATATCCTTGGTAAATTCCTTGCCGTACAAATGGCAATGCGTGTCGATCAACTCCATAATAGGGGTAACCTTTATTCGGTGCAAATATCCCCAAAACCCATGATTTTCCCGGTCTTAAATTGCCGCTGCAAACCCGCCCATGCCGAAAAAGAGGACCCGCCAGACCTCCGTTCCACTCGAGGCCTCGAGCGACCCGCCTACTACCAATTTCTCCCGAAACCCCATCCCCGTCTGCGTTTGAGCGCATTGCCGCAGCAGTAGAAAGCACGGAAAGGGTCTAAAGCACCCCCTCCAAAACCGCAAAACGCCGATGTTCCACGGCACCAAACCCCCGCCAGAAAAAATCGGACGGGAAATGAATCGCCGGCCACACACCGGGGTCAAAAATCCACAAAACCCGCTGGCATCCGGCAGATTCGTCAGCCGCCCTGACTAAATTACTTTGCATAAATCAAAAAAAGATTTACCTTTAAACCAGTTTTCATAGGGTACGGATTAAAAACGGGCCAGGGTGTCTACCCAGGCCCAATTTTATTTTTAGGAAAAGCCGATTTTTCCCACAACGGGAAAACAACTCTCCGTCCAGACAAACCCTTACACATTTTTCAGTACACCGACCCGCGACGCAACGAGCTCCCAACTTCGATCCAACTCACGCGTCGAGTTCCTCGCTCACTCACACAATCGCCTCGAACCGGTAACCCAGCCCCGAAAAATGCTCCAACACAGCAGGCAATGCCCGTCGCAGCCGGTCAAATGCTTTCTCGCTATCATGAAATACAACGATCGATCCTGGTTGCGCATAACGTATTACATTCCTCGCACATCGTTCACCCGTTAGACCTCTGTCGAAATCCGCACTAAGCACATCCCACATGATGATCTTATAGGCTCGTGGCGACTCCTCCAACAACTTCGTCTGAAACTTTCCGATGCGGCCATAGGGCGGACGGAACAAGTTGCTGTCGATCAGTTGTGCAGCCTCATGGATATTGTCGAGATACCTCGCGTCGTCGGTCTTCCAGCCGTTGAGATGATTCTGTGTATGATTGCCTGTACGATGGCCACCCAGCAATATCCGGCGATAGATCTGCGGGTACTCCTTGACGTTCTTCCCGATACAAAAGAACGTGGCGCGGGCATTGTACTTCTGTAATTCATCCAGCACCCAGGGAGTCGCAGTAGGATGCGGCCCGTCATCGAACGTCAGATAAAGCGTATTGGCGCCACCCGGCATCCGCCAAATGAGAGAAGAAGCATATATTTTCTTGAGCCACCAGGGCATCCGTACCAGGTAAAACATGTGGGCAATTTATAAAAAACGCATCACTTGGATGGCAGCGGCGTATCCTTCGTATAAGTATTCACATGGATCACGCGGCCGCCCTCTTTGAAGATCGTACCCTTGTCCTTCACAAACTGCTGCTGGCTGTGCTCGTCCTGGAGCAGCTTGTCCATATATCTTCGCACAGGCGGATTCTTCAGCGTCACGGGCGCGCCCGCCTCCATGGCCTCGTCGATATAGCCGTGCAACAACGGATCGAGCTGCGGATAGAATAAATCCGTCCCATCGAAGATATCCGTACCGATGATCTTATCACCGGTGATCGCTACAAAGCCCACGACATTGCTGTCTGTCCGCGCAAAATGACCCATGAAGAATTTAAAATATTCGTCGCTCTCCTTGATATATTTCTTATCCTCGAAACGCGACATATAGGCCGAAGTCTTATTCTTGAACTTGCCCTCCTGCAGCTGCCGGTCGATCTCGAGCCAGATCTGCACCTGGCTGTGGGTAGAATCCAGTGTCTTACGGAGACCACTATTCGCAAAATTCCCATAGCCGAATTTCTTTTCTTTATCGCTCCATCGCCCCTCTTCGACGCACATCACCGGCACATACTGATCCTTCTCCATCGGCTGAAGGATGGTATCGCGAACGATCATGCGATCCTGCCGCCCCCCCGAAATGATCTCCCCGCCGGCAATATACACGGGCGTATTGCCATGGGTATTGAACCGCAGCCAATGCACATTCTCGAGCGCGGTAGTGCCCCTTTCCGTTATGGTAATCATTCCCTTGTCGAGCGCCGACGCCAGCGGAACGATCTCGCCGCCCGGAGGAGGGCCGCCGCCATTCTTTTTCCGCACAGGGATGATCTTTAGATTCTTGAAGGTCCAGGCGCTGTCATAATCCACATATAACGTCGGGTAGGTAAGCTGCGCCGTCGCGGACAGCAGGACAAAAAGCAAGCAAGTGGTCAAAAGCAATTTCACGATAAGAACAATTTAAAGATACTTTGGCATACGCAATGCGACATGTGCAAAACTAGAGTGGTGTAGGTCAGCGGGAGTTGATAGAGGATTCGAATGGTAACGTCAAAAAAGCCAATTTATTATGGGTAGTGGGGCCAGCAGCAGGAGCCTTGATCGAGCAGCCGTTGCGACGCTCCGTTCAACAGCAGATCGCTGCCGATCGAACTTATCCTCCCCGCCAGTCGCGAACCCGGCATCGCTCTGCAGGTCCGTTTGTCTGCGCCGTGCGGCGCGATATCCGCTACGCGGATATCCGTACCTTTGCACTCTATGAGCAAAAAAGTCAGAGTCCGCTTTGCCCCAAGCCCTACGGGTGGTCTCCACCTCGGCGGCGTCAGGACCGTGTTATACAACTATCTTTTCGCCCGCAAACATGGCGGCGACTTCATCCTCCGCATCGAAGATACGGACCAGAGCCGGTATGTCGCCGGCGCCGAAGAATATATCCTCGAGAGCTTGAAATGGGCCGGCCTGGAGCCCGACGAAAGCCCCGAACGGCCCGGCAACTACGGGCCCTATCGCCAAAGCGAGCGGAAACCCATTTACGCCAAATACGCCCAAAAGCTCATCGACGCGGGCCATGCCTACTATGCCTTCGACACCCCCGAAGAACTCGAAGTCATGCGCGAAAAGTACAAAACGGGGGATAACCCCTCCCCCCAATACAACCATACCCTGCGCAAAAAGATGCGCAATTCGCTCCAGCTCGATCCCGCCGAAACCAGGGCCCTGCTCGAAGCCGGCACGCCGTATGTAGTGCGTATAAAACTCGAGCCCGACCAGGAAGTGGCGTTCACCGATATGATCCGCGGCGTGGTGACCTTTAATACGACCAGCGTAGACGACAAAGTGCTGCTCAAGGCGGACGGCATGCCCACCTATCACCTCGCCGTCGTCGTCGACGACTTTCTCATGGAGATAAGCCATGCCTTCCGCGGCGAGGAATGGCTCCCCAGCGCCCCCGTGCATATCCTGCTTTGGAAATACCTCTTTGGTCTCGAACATATGCCTCATTGGGCACACCTGCCGCTGATCTTAAAACCGGATGGCAACGGAAAACTCAGCAAACGCGATGGGGACAGGCTGGGCTTCCCCGTCTTCGCCATGAACTGGACCGACCCCCGGACGAAAGAACCGGCTACCGGTTTCCGCGAAACGGGCTTCCTCCCCGCCGCCTTCGACAACCTGCTGGCGATGCTGGGCTGGAACGACGGCTCCGGCCAGGAGATCTTTTCCCTTGATGAACTGGTGGAAAAATTCAACATGGACCGCGTCCACAAGGGCGGCGCCAAATTCGATTACGAAAAAGCGAGATGGTTCAATCACGAATGGATCAAGCGCCTCCCCTCCTCCGCCTATAGCGATCAGGTGCTGCCGTTATTCCAGGCCGCGGGCATCACCATTCCCGCCGCCGATCTCGTCCAGCCCCCCACACCCGGACCCGCTCTCATGCCCGAATTTCCGCCGGTCTTCGGCGACCCTACACTCGATGGGCAACCCATGGCCATCGGCTTCATAGAAAACGACGCTTTGCCCAGTCGGTTTCAGAAAATTCTCGACCTCGTAAAGGACCGCTGTCACCTGCTGCCCGACTTCGTCCAGCAGGCCGGCTTCTTCTTCCAGGCCCCCGCGACCGTCGATCTCGATGCGATAAAACCTAAATGGACGCCTGCGAAAACGCAATTCTTTGCAGAGCTGATCCGTCAGCTCGAGCTGTCGGCGACCTTCGAAGCCGCCGCCCTCGAAGCCAACTTTAAAGAAATGGCCGCTGCCGCAGCCATAAAACCCGGCGAGCTGCTGATGCCGCTCCGGGTCATGCTGGTAGGCGCAAAATTCGGCCCCCACGTGTTCGACATCGCCGCCGCCCTCGGCCGCGACGAAACCATCCGCCGCATCCGCCATACGCTAAGCCTTCTTTAGCCCTCATAAGCCGCGGCGCCGTAGGCGCCGCGGCCCCCCACAATACGGGTTTGGTATTTTTGGGAAAGAAAAAAG
>JAICXX010000046.1 GCA_025934485.1 Chitinophagaceae bacterium | reverse complement strand
GCCAATTCCGATATTCACATCAACGCCCTTGTGTACAAAGACTGGTCATCGGAGACGAGCTGGACCAATAGCGATTTCAATGTCTATACTTTCGTCCTCTTTCGGGATAAACCGGATATCACGGGTTTCAATAGCCGCCTTCCCGGCCTTACCCGAAGATATATTCAACCTGAGCTCGACCAGCAGGGGCTCAAGGGCTATATTTTCGATTTCGAGGCCGAAAAGCTCACCGACGTACATTTCAGCAAGGGTAAGCTTGGAGACGAAGCAAAAGGCAGCCGGCAGTTCCTGACGATCTTTTCCTGGCTGGCGATATTCATCCTGCTGGTCGCCCTGCTCAACTATATCAATCTTTCCACAGCGAAGGCGGTCGAAAGGGCAAAAGAAGTAGCCGTGCGTAAAGTCGTCGGTGCGGGACCAGGCTCCCTTACCCGGCAGTTCCTTACCGAATCCTCCTTCCTCATAGCTATCGCCTGCGTCCTCTCCTTGGGCATCGTGCTGGCCATCCTACCCGTTTTTAACCGGCTCCTGAATACCAGCATCGCCTTCGATAGCTGGCAGTCCATACTCTTCCCCGCCCTCCTGTTCCCGCTGACGTCCCTCCTGGCGGGTGGATACCCCGCATTCGTGCTGTCCCGTTTCTCTCCGCTCAAGACATTGAAAGGCCAAATGGAAGGCGCTAACAAGGGCGTCGGGTTGCGAAAAGTCTTTACCGTTATCCAGTTTGCCATCGCCCTGATCATGCTCTCCGGAACCCTCGTCATCTACCGGCAAATGCAATTCGTCGCCCATAAGGACCTGGGCGCAAACCGCGGCGGGATCACCTGTATCAACATTCCCCCCGACTCCGCCGCGCGCACCGCCGCCCCGGCCTTTTTCCAGGCCCTTCGACGGGAAGCTGGGATACAAGACATCTCTATTGGCAGCGGACTACCATCCGAAGGTTTTCAGCTGGCCTCTATAGTGCTCTGGAAAGATGGTAAGCAAAGAAGGATGATGATGAATCTTTTTTTTGCCGACCCGCGGTTGCTGCCCATGCTGGATATCAAATTGGCAGCGGGCCGCAACTTTTCCGACAGCCTGAGGACGGACCGCCAGGAAGGCTGGATCGTCAACCAGGCCCTGGTCCGGGCTATGGGCTGGAAAACCGGTGTGGGCGAAGGTATTTCCTATGAAGGGTCCGGGGTCAAGGGTAAGGTAGTGGGCGTTGTAAAAGATTTCTATTTTCAATCGCTCCACAATGTTATAGCGCCAATGGCGATGATCTATAAGACGGATCCGCCTGTGGCCGTGCTGACTAAGACCACCCCGAAAGAATTGCCGCGGTTGCGTCGGCTTTGGCGAACCTATGAACCTGCCTTTCCCCTCGACTATTATTTTTTGGATGAGAATTTTGCCAAACAATATGACAACGACCGGATAACAATGTCGCTTTTCAATGCGTTCACATTCTTAGCCGTACTGATCTGCGTGATTGGCCTCTACGGATTGGTGTCTCTACTGGTGTTGCGTCGCACAAAAGAGATCGGCATCCGGAAAGTGCTGGGCGCCTCGGTGGGTGGCCTGATCGCCTTGTTCACGAACGATCTCCTGCTCCTCCTGGGAGTGGCTGCCGCTGTAGCTTTCCCGTTTGCTGCAATAGGGGCGCGCCGGTGGCTTGGTTCCTATGCTTATCACACCGGCTTATCTGCATGGATCTTCATCCTCCCTGCGGCTGCTATTCTTTTTCTCACTATTGCAGTTACGGGCTATCGCATCTTCAAGGCAGCATTGGCCAATCCGGTGAAGGCCTTGCGGAGTGAATGAACCGCGATGCGGCTCCTGGGAGCGAATGGCTATATCTCATTAACCGGTACCGAATGTACCGCCGCGGCCATTTCCCGGATCAACGAAGGATCTTTTTCGATGGCATTGCCAACGACGATCAGGTCGGCTCCGGCCTTGCAATTGAGATAGGCCTTTTCGGGATCGCGGATGCCTCCGCCAACCACCAGCGGAACCTCGATATGACCGGCGACGCAGGCGATCATTTCTTCCCGGATGGGGTGCCGGGCGCCGCTTCCCGCATCCATATAGATCAGTTTCATGCCGAGCATCTCGCCGGCCATGGCGGTGCAAAGGGCGATCTCGTTCTTGTCCGCGGGGATGGGGCTGGCATTGCTGATATACGAAACCGTTGTGGGCGCGCCGCCGTCGATCACCATATAACCCGTGGAAATGATCTCCAGGCCACTCTTACGGATGGCGGGAGCGGAGATGACATGCGCGCCTATCAGGAGCTCGGGATTGCGGCCCGAGATCAGGGACAGGTAAAGTAGGCCGTCGGCATACCGGGAGACCTGCGAAGGTGTACCGGGAAAAAGAATTACAGGGATTGAACAATGGCGCCGGATCTGCTGGACGACTTCGTCGAGATGGTCGGAAATAACAAGACTTCCGCCTACGAACAAATAGTCCACCTCTGCAGCAACAGCCAGACTCGTCAGCTCTTCCAGTTTCTCAGCATTCACATTGTCCGGATCGATCAATAAGGCGAAAGACCGCTGTCCTCTTCTTTTTTTGGCCAACAAGTTTTCGTAAATAAATTGCTTCATTCGACGAGTAATTCACGAAATTACTCAATATATCTGACTAATCACAGCGTAACTTTGTTAAGTTGTACCCGGAAAATTACGATTTGTATGGAACCCATTACGATACATAACAACGAACAACGACAGCAATTTGAAGTAGCCATGGATGGCGAGATCGCTTTTTTGGAATATCGGTATCATGACGGAAAATTAGTGCTCATGCATACGGAGGTTCCGGAGAAATTGGGCGGTAAAGGCATCGCCACGGCGCTCGCCGCCTATGGCTTCAAATTTGCTAAAGAAAAAGATCTTCCGGTAAAAATATACTGTCCTTTTGTGCTGACTTATTTCAAAAGACACCCGGAGCTGAGCGATCGTGTTGTGAATTAATTTATTAACAACTCGTGCAAAAATAGGACGCGGTTATATCGACTCCAAAAACTAACTTGTATTCCCCTACCCGCCGCAAAACTATTTTCCTAACACACTTCGATAATTAATTTTAAGGAGCTGATTATGGCAACAAAAAAGCAATCAGTGAAGGGCTTGCAATTCTCCCGCCGCTTCACCCGTGAAGACATCAACGTATACGACCAGTTTGCTTATGACTACCGTACCTCGGTGATCCGGAACCCCAGCGGAGAAGTGGTCTTCGAGATGAACAATGTAGAAGTTCCCGCCCGATGGTCGCAAATTGCCACAGACATCCTTGCTCAAAAATATTTCCGCAAAGCGGGCGTCCCGCAGCCCGATGGTAAGTTGGGTCGCGAGACCTCGGTAAAACAGGTCGCCCACCGGATGGCCAATTGCTGGCGGGTCTGGGGCGAACGATACGGATATTTTGCTTCGGAAAATGATGCCCGGGTGTTTTATGATGAACTGGTATATAGTATCCTCGACCAGGCCTGCGTACCCAATTCTCCTCAGTGGTTCAATACGGGCCTCCACGAGAGCTACGGTATCACGGGTAAGCCGCAAGGCCACTACTTCGTCGATCCTGTCGACAACCAGTTGAAAAAATCCACTTCGGCCTACGAACGCCCTCAGCCCCATGCATGTTTTATCCTCAGCGTGGAAGACGACCTTGTCAACGACGGTGGGCTCATGGATCTTTGGGTAAGAGAAGCCCGGATCTTTAAATACGGTTCCGGTGTAGGCACCAATTTCTCGCATATTCGCGGGGAAGGCGAGAAGCTCAGCGGCGGTGGCACATCCAGCGGCCTCATGAGCTTTCTGAAGATCGGCGACCGTGCTGCCGGCGCCATCAAATCCGGTGGAACTACGCGCCGTGCCGCCAAGATGGTCTGTCTCGACCTGGATCATCCCGAGGTCATGGAGTTCATCAACTGGAAGGTGGAAGAGGAAAAAAAGGTTGCTGCGCTTATAGCCGCCGGTTATCCCAGCGATTATGAAGGCGAAGCCTATAAAACGGTATCCGGCCAGAACTCCAACAATTCGGTGCGTATTCCCAATGCCTTCTTTCACCGGCTGGAGAAGGGTGAGGACTGGGAACTTACGGCCCGCAGCGACCACCGCGTCATGAAACGCATCCCCGCCAGGGAAGTATGGAATCAGATCTCCTATGCGGCCTGGCGTTGCGCCGATCCCGGGACCCAATACGATACGACCATCAACGAATGGCATACCTGCCCCGCGGGAGGCCCCATCCGGGCCTCGAATCCGTGCGTCACGGCCGACACTTTTGTAACTACCAGCAGAGGGCTGGAACGCATTGGAAACCTCATTGGCCATTCCAGGGGCGTCAAAAGTTTCGATAATAAGATGCATTGGGTTGAAAATATATTCCCTACCGGGACTAAAGAAGTCTATACCCTCCGGACAAGGTCGGGTTATAAAATAAAGTTAACCGCCGACCACCGGGTGTTGACGGCCAACCGCGGCGATGTAACGGCTATCGAACTTACAAAAGACGATGTAATCATCCTGGTAAAAGGGCATTTTGGAGAGGAGACCACGGGGTCGACAGACCTGGCTCAGCTCATTGGTTTGCTCATAGGTGACGGCTGCATCACCTCTCTCAACGAATTCAATAGCGATGGCGAAACCAGGAGGGTGGGGTTCCTGAATATGAGCAAAGAGGAGGGACCGGTACTTCAATGGGCCAACGAGTATATCAATACCCGGCTCCGCCCGCAGTGGGGTGAGCACCAAAAGAAAGGGCAGGTATGCGAAAATGCTACTACCATGCGTGTGTCTGTAGGCTCTCCCCGGATATTGACGCTTCTGGAACAATTTGCCGTATTAGATAAAGGCAGCGAACACAAAAAGCTAAGCGATGCTGCGTTCCGGCTGAACCGCGAAGAACAGGCAGCCTTGATAAGAGGCCTATTCACGGCGGATGGCTGTGTAGCTAATTACGGTGTTAAATCCCAATATGTCGCCCTGGATTCCTGTTCGAAGGAATTGCTGGAGCAGGTACAGTTGCTGTTATTAAACTTTGGTATCAAGTCGAAATTATATACAGATCGCCGGGCTGGTAAGCATACCAGTTTGTTGCCTGATGGCCGGGGTGGCCAAAGGGAATATGGGGTAAAGGAAATGCACTCCCTCCGGATAAGTAGAAACTCGCGCCTTTTATTTGAAGAATACATCGGTTTTATGGGAGAAAGTCCCAAGGCTGCGAAGCTTGGACTGTTGAATCGCACTGTTGCTGCTTACAGTGAAATGCTTATGGATGAGATCCTTTCCCTGGAGTTCGCTGGCATAGAACCGGTCTTCGATCTTACCGAACCGGAGACACACCACTTCACCGCAAACGGCATTGCGGTACACAATTGCTCGGAATATATGTTCCTCGACAACACGGCATGTAACCTGGCTTCCGTCAACCTGCGCCGTTTTTATAACGAACAGACCAACACCTTCGATGTAGAAGGGTTCGAATATTCGGTACGGCTATGGACAACCGTACTCGAGATCTCGGTCCTGATGGCGCAGTTCCCCTCGAAAGAAGTTGCTCAGCTGAGCTATGACTATCGCACGCTCGGGCTGGGATATGCTAACCTGGGATCGATGCTGATGATCATGGGCATCCCTTACGACAGCGAAGAAGCCCGCGGCATCGCCGGAGCCATCACGGCGATCCTTACCGGTATCGCCTATAAGACCTCGGCCGAACTGGCGTCCGTTATGGGCCCCTTTCCCCGTTATGAAGAGAACAGGGAGAGCATGCTGCGCGTGATGCGTAACCATCGCCTCGCGGCCTACGATGCCGATGAGTACGAAGGGCTGGAGATCAGGCCGCAGGGCCTCAAGGCAAAATATTGTTCCGATTATCTTTTGAAAGCCGCGACCAAGGCCTGGGACGAAGCGGTACAACTCGGGGAGAAATATGGTTACCGGAACGCCCAGAGTACCGTGATCGCCCCCACGGGGACCATCGGTCTGGTGATGGACTGCGATACCACGGGTGTCGAACCCGATTTCGCCCTTGTCAAATTCAAAAAGCTTTCCGGCGGCGGATATTTCAAGATCATCAACCAAAGTGTGCCCACGGCGCTTAAAAATCTGCATTACACCGATAAACAGATCGACGCTATCGTCAAGTATGCGGTGGGCTCGGCCACCTTTGCCGGAGCTCCCTATATCAACCACCAGACGCTGAGCGAAAAAGGGTTCATCGCCGAAGAGATCAAAAAGCTCGATGCGGCCGTTGGCTCGGCCTTCGAGATCGGGTTCGTCTTCAACGTGCATACTCTTGGCGCGGAATGTCTGCAACGGCTTGGTTTTGAACCCGCCCAATATTACAATTACGAATGGAGCCTGCTCGAGGCCCTGGGTTTCAGCGATCAAGAGATCGAAGCCGCCAACAACTATGTCTGCGGAACAATGACCATCGAAGGCGCACCCTTTCTCAAAGAGGAGCATCTGGCCGTGTTCGACTGCGCCAACAAATGCGGGAAAAAAGGACAGCGTTATATTCATGCCCATGGCCATATCCGGATGATGGGTGCGGCACAGCCGTTCATCAGCGGGGCGATATCCAAGACCATCAACCTCCCCAACGAGGCTACGGTGGAAGAGATCGCCGACGCCTATATGCTGAGCTGGAAACTGGCCCTGAAAGCTTGCGCCCTGTATCGCGACGGCTCCAAGTTGTCCCAGCCCCTCAGTACGAAGTCGGATAAGAAGAAAAAGGAAACCGAGCCGGCCACGGAAGCCAGCCCGGCAGCAGAAGCCACCCCCGCCCCGGTACAGGAATCAGAATCCCATATTGTGGATCTGGGAAAACTCACCGTTCAGGAACTGTTGGAAGAAGTGCAGAAACGTGTTCAGGCTTCACCGGATACCAAGCTCAAAAGGGCGCTGGCTACCATCGTAGAGCGCCGGACCCTGCCTGCCAAACGCCGCGGATTCACACAGAAAGCCAAGATCAACGGCCAGGCGATCTTCCTTCGCACCGGCGAATACAGCGATGGAACGGTAGGCGAGATCTTTATCGATATGGCAAAGGAAGGAGCCACGATGAGGAGCATGCTAAACTGTTTTGCAATTGCCATTTCCATTGGTCTTCAATACGGTGTGCCACTGGAAGAGTTCGTGGAGAAATTCGTCTTTACCCGGTTCGAACCCAGCGGTATGGTCGATCACCCGAATATCAAGAGCACTACCTCCATAGTCGATTTCATCTTCCGGTCCCTGGCGTATGAATACCTGGGTCGTACCGACCTGGTGCATGTGCTCGACCGGCCGGAAATAGGCAACACCGGTAATAAGGACTGGGACTTGCCTGCTACCCACGATAATCCGGAACTCAGCGATGTCCGGATCGTGGCCAAGGCAGGCGGCAATGCCGCTCCCGGCAACCCCCAGCCGCAAGCCGCCAAAGCGCCTAAAGCCATGGTTACCAGCAGCTTTGGTCCGAGGACGGACGCGGGTCTGGATGCTCTTAACGCTGCTGCCAAAAGCATGCAAAGCGACGCCCCCGCCTGTAATACCTGCGGGCACATCACCATCCGCAGCGGGACCTGCTATAAATGTCTTAACTGCGGGAATAGCATGGGTTGCAGCTGATCTCCAGGGTTCTTTCAGGCCGCCCCGGCCGGCAGGATTGTCTCCTGCCCCGGGGCGGCTTCGTTAATCGGTTATTTTTTCCAATTTTCCCGTAGTATCTTTTCGATGTAAACCGGCGGATATACTAAAGTTTATATCTATTCGTTTTACAGTTGCATAGTAATCCATAAACCCAAACTGAAAAACATTATGAAACGTTTATTGGTCGCCCTCGTCATCCTTTCCAGCACCTTATTATTCTCTTGCAGTCGTAGTGTTACTCCTGATCAAGCCGCCAGCAATCACTACAGTCGTTGCCGGGATATGCGATAATATCGATTTTACAACATCTTGCCCACGCCCGCCCCTAAAAGGCGGGCGCGTGTTTTTTCCTTACTTTTAGGCCCTCAAGGCCGCCAAAATCGGCTGGTTTAACTAAAAACTTCGCCCGAGGATGACAATTCAATTCGGTTACAACAAACGTCAGGTGTTAGATGGACTGCGGGGGCATTTTTTCGCCCGTCCCGAGATCAAAACCATGGTTATCGTTATCAATGTCTTTGCCATCCTTAGTGCCATCCTTTTCTTCTTTAAAAAGATCCAGGCCCTGCCCTTCCTGGTCTTTTCCGTCCTCTGGTTCTGTCTTTGGATCTCGGTTCGCCGGCTGCTTCCGCTGAGCATTTATAAAAAATCGGCCACCTTCCAGGACACTTTCACGCTTACCCTCGAAGACAAAGGTATCCTGTTGGAAACCAGGAAGGGAAGCCAGCTTTGGACCTGGGACGATTTCAGCGGATTCAAGGAAACGCTATATTTTTTCCATATCTATTTCAATGCCCGCTCTTTTTTCATGATCCCTAAGGACTCCTTTAAGGATCTCAGCGAGATCCAGGCGGCCCGGAAACTCCTGAAAGAGCGGATCGCGAAGTAGGACCTAAAACCTCTTCCATGCAACGCACTTCCGCGTTCAGCAAGATCGTTGAACCGATCTTTGCGGCTATCGCCATCTTTAATCTTGTCGAATATGGCACGATGTTGCTTCCAACATCCCTATATCTTGAACTCACCCGGTTTCTTATTCCGTATACAAGCATCTCCCTGGCGTTGGCGGTAGGATTTGGGGTGTTATATGGAGCGACATGGATCCAGATGGGCAAACGGGTAAACACTCCCCGCCGGCATGCCCGGATGCGCGCCTTACTTCGGTACTGGCTGGCTTTTAGTATCTCGATCTATGGTTTTGCAAAAGTTTTCAAGACCCAATTCGCACCTATGTTTACCCGTGACGACATGCCCGTGGGCGCGCTCAACGGGTTCCAGCTCACCTGGAGCTATTTTGCACACTCCTATACACTTGCCCTTCTTATCGCGGGATTACAGATCGGCGGGTCGGCGCTGCTGTTATGGCGCCGGACCTCGCTGCTGGGGGTCGTGATCCTGCTCCCGGTGATGATCAATATCGTGTTGATCAATTACTTTTACCATATCGCGATTGGTGCCTTTTACAATTCCGCGCTTTTTTCGCTGGGGCTTATCTATTTGCTTTTGCTGCATTGGAAGGAGCTGGTAGCGCTCTTTTTATCTGCTCCGGCTCACCCGCCGGTGACCGCATCCCGCGTCCCTGGCTTCTTTCTCCGGCTTAGTGCGATCGCGGTGCCTTGCGTCATCCTCATGATCGTCGTGCATAGGACTCCCGTTACGCCGTTAGCCGGCAAATGGCGGGTGGAACGGTTGGTACGCAACAGGGATACTGTCAAAAGACAAGATTGGGAATCGAATGGGGAAGCCTGGACTTCCGTCTATATCGAGGAACATGGCGCTATGGCGCTTTGTGCCAATCCCTATATCTATGATCCCCAAAGAGCGAAGCTGGAAAAGTTCGAATACGATAGCAGCCGGCACCGGCTGCAGATGGTCGATGGACAGGATAGCCTGAACGTCACCATCAGTGGTTATGACGGGAGTCATATGCGTTGGGACGGGCTGTATGGAAAGGACACCATTATGCTGCAGCTTTCCAAAGCGGAAAAACAACCGCCAAAAGAAAATTACTAGTGTGGCTTGTATTTCGATTCTTCGAAGATCGTCCGCGAAGGTACACGCATGAGCTGTTCGGGGGTGATGCCGCTGTGCTCGCTGACATATTTCTGCACGATACGCCAGCCTACCCAGGCGCCGATATTCCCCGGCGAATCGTCCGGCATACCCAGGGTCTTGGGCCCTTCGCCGATATAGTTTTTGATGATATCCGGGTCGACCGTATAAAGGTCGGTGGCCTGCAAAAAGAAATTCCAGATCGAGGCCTCACTCGCTGCGCACCAATCCAGCTGGCGCTTGGTAAAACCCGTAGTGATGCTGTCGGGGGCATCGGGCATCAGCTTTCCTGCCAGCCACCAATAGCGGCCTTTGGCAATCATTTCTTCAATTAGCGGCCGGCCTTCGCTGCTGTCGGGGAAGATGTCTTCTGCAATGGCACTCAAGCAGTTAACGGTAATATATTTGGGCTCGAACCGCCTTGAAATATACTCTGGATACATATCCTGTCCCTTGCCGGTGAGATAAAAGGAAAAATTCCTGCCGGCATAGGATTGCAGACCTATCGCGAGGGTATAGGTCGTCATCGCCACACCCGGTCCGTCGAAGGGGCCGATGAACGTTACCACCTTCGGAGGAAGACGATACTTCGGGAAATAGTATTTCACATAGCGAAAACCAAGTTGAAGTTCTTGTTCCAGCCAGCCCAATTGCCGGTATTTGGGTTCCAGGGAATCCCGGATGCGGAGATAGCTGGTATAGAACTCCCGCGCCGCTTCGAACGCCACACGGCTGGTATCCGACAACGGCTCAGCGCCGAGGATATTGGCGACAAAGTCCTGCGTAAAATAGGGATACCGCTGGTTCAGCCGGAATAGCCCGGTTTCGATATGGTTCGAATCGCAATCGAAGAAGGCGGTGTCGAACCGCACGATATGAATATCGTCAACATGAATACCCGAAATATCGGGCCGGAGGTCGTGCGACCGGCAGGCGCCAAGCGAGAGAAGAAAAAATACGGGAAGGATACGCTGGATCATTTCTTTTTTTTAACGGCTTTTTTTGTGGCTTTTGCTTCTTTGTTGAATTCCAGGGCAAGGTTCACCCAATATTCGAAATCTTTTTTCTTACGGATGCCTTCGTTGCTCACAAACACAAAGCCCTGCATGGTCCGGCCATTGTGGATCATCGGGCGGCAATGGTTCATCTCAAGCGCTTCGCTGTATTTGTTCGGTCCGATCCTGCAAAGCATTTCGTCTAGCCGCACACAAAGACACATTTTTCCATTGACCATGAAGCAGATGCCATGGAACATCTTTTTTTCCGCCACATCCGGCAGGGGAGCAAGGGCTTCCCTGATGCGGTGTGCTATGTGCTCGTCGAAAGCCATGGCCAAATATAAGCACAGTTCGTAACTTTGCCATATTATGAAGATCGCCATCGCCCAACAAAATTATCACGTCGGCAATTTTGAAGCCAATACACGGAAGATCCTGGAAGGCATCGACCGCGCAAAAGCTGCCGGCGCCGATCTCGTTGTCTTTACGGAGCTTTCCGTGTGTGGTTATCCGCCGCGGGATTTTCTGGAGTTCGAAGATTTCATCGGCCAGTGTTATGCAGCCATCGACCGTATCCGGGAGCATGCCGATACCATCGGGGTCATCGTAGGTGCACCCGCACGTAATCCGGTGAAAGAAGGGAAGGATCTTTTCAATGCCGCCTGGCTGCTATACGAAAAGGAGATCAAAGGCGTTGCACATAAGACCTGCTTGCCTAACTACGATGTATTCGATGAATACCGTTATTTCGAACCCGGTTATGAATGGAAGGTCATTCCGTTCAAAGGTAAAAAGATCGCACTGACCATTTGCGAGGACATCTGGAATTTAGGCGATAACCCGTTATACCGGGTTTGCCCTATGGATCAGCTCATCCGGCAGCATCCCGATCTCATGATCAATATCTCCGCATCGCCTTTCGATTATGATCACGACGAGGATCGTAAAGAGGTCGTCCGGCAGAATGTGTTGAAATACCATCTGCCGATGTATTACGTCAACGCCGTTGGTTCGCAAACGGAGATCGTATTCGACGGCGGCAGCGTCGTATATGACGCGAAAGGCAATCTTGTCCGGGAGCTCAGCTATTTTGAAGAAGATTTCGCCGTTGTCCCGCTACCGCATCGGGTGCCGCCGCTGTATGAAGAGCTGCTGCCGGGCCTATCAGTGGCCACTAACCGCGTTGATCAGGAGGAGGAAGAGCGCCAGCTGCAGGCCGCAACGCCCAACGAAGAAGGATGGCGCCCCGTTACCACATCGCAACAGCTCTTCGATAAGGACATGCGGGTTTCCAAGATGAATGACCCCGAACGCATCCATGAATATCTGGTCGACGAGGCGAATATCCGGCAGATCCGCAAGGCACTGATCCTGGGTATCCGGGATTATTTTTTCAAGATGGGTTTCAGCAAGGCCATCATCGCCTCGAGCGGTGGCGTCGATAGCGCAGTGACCCTGGCCCTGGCCTGCGAGGCCCTGGGACCGGCCAATGTCCGGGCCGTGTTGCTACCCTCTCAGTATTCGTCCTCGCATTCCGTGAGCGACGCCGAGCAATTGTCACGGAATCTCGGCAACCCCTATGACATCATTGCCATAAAAGAAGTCTATGAAGCGCTGCTGCATACGTTGGAACCCGTATTTAAGGACAGCGCGGGAGCCGCCGGAGGCAAGCGCGAGCTTGCGAATGAGCCCTTGCCAGTGGCAAGGGCGATGTTCTCGGCCGGAGGTCAATCATCGGCCATTGGCCTCGCCGAGGAAAACCTCCAAAGCCGGGCCCGCGGGAACATCGTCATGGGTCTCGCCAACAAGTTCGGCTATGTGATGCTTAACACATCCAACAAAAGCGAACTGTCTACAGGCTATGGGACGCTATATGGCGACATGGCCGGTGGACTTAGTGTTCTCGGCGACGTCTACAAAGGGCAGGTCTACGCGTTGGCGCGCGATATCAACAAGAATGGCGAGATTATTCCGGGGCATATTCTTACCAAGGCTCCTTCGGCGGAATTGCGTCCGGGGCAAAAGGACAGCGACAGCTTACCCGACTACGAGATCCTCGACAAGGTCCTGTATCAGTACATCGAACGCCGCCGGGGACCAAAGGAGTTAATCGCCATGGGCATCGACGAAGCCGTGGTCCGGCGGATCCTGAAATTGGTAAACACCAGCGAATACAAACGCAATCAGTTCTGCCCGATCATCCGGGTCAGCTGCAAAGCATTTGGCGTGGGGAGAAGAGTTCCTATCGTGGCAAAATACCTTTCGTGAGGTATTAATGTTTGAAAACGATAGTATAGCGGGTATTGTTACCGCCTATCCGCTGATCTGCGTAGATCTCGAAACGGTTGGGTGAAAGTTCGCGTACTTTATAATACGTATCCTGAAAATAGATGGTACTATCGCCATTCTGGAAGGCCCAGATAAAAGGAAGGCTATCGGGATTGCCGTTCCGGCTTTTATGGTTGAGCTCCGAATACCCCGTGCCGTCCTTACAGAAGATGACGGTGTTGTCTTTTTCGGAGCCGGAGATGCGCGGGTCCAGCGCGTCAAAGGTACCGTCGTCGTTGTCGAAGCCAGCTTTTTCGTATTTCCAAGGTGTGCCCGTAAGCAAGTCTAAGTCTTTTCCAGAAGTATTCTTATTGGAACAGCCTGTTGCCAGGGTGGCGGCTGTTAACGTCAATATTATCCATTTACAAAACATCCGGGTCACATTTTCGGTTAGAAGGATACGGACTTCACAAGTTTAAAACTCCGGAGCTCCTCAACTTATTGTTAACATATATAATTTTATCCTCATTAAATTATCCACAAAATTGGCATTCAACTTGCCAAATCGAATTCGTAATTTCGGGCCCCACAAGCCTTAACTCGAATATATTTGCGCTATGCTTTATACAGCAGAGGATATCAGACAATTAAACACGAAGATCCAATATCAGGCAGCCTTTATCGACCGGCTTCGGGATGAGGTCGGCCGGGTGATCATCGGCCAGCATCAAATGCTCGACCGCCTGCTTATTGGCCTTCTCAGCAACGGTCACGTTCTTCTCGAGGGTGTACCCGGCCTTGCTAAGACATTGACTATTAAGTCGTTGGCTCAAGCCATCCATGCCAATTTCAGCCGCATCCAGTTTACCCCGGATCTGTTGCCGGCGGATGTCGTCGGGACGATGATCTATAACCAGCAAAAACACGAGTTCGTCGTTCGCAAGGGACCCATCTTTGCCAATTTCGTATTGGCGGATGAGATCAACCGTGCGCCCGCCAAGGTTCAAAGCGCCCTGCTGGAGGCGATGCAGGAACGGCAAGTGACCCTGGGCGACACAAGTCACAAATTAGAGGAACCGTTCCTGGTGCTGGCGACACAAAACCCGCTCGAGCAGGAGGGGACGTATCCGCTTCCGGAAGCCCAGCAGGATCGCTTTATCATGAAGGTTATCGTGGATTATCCCACTAAACAGGAGGAGCAGCTTATTATTCGCCAGAATGTACAAGGCGGGCAATCTCCCAGAGTAGAACAGGTAGTGTCTATCCAGGAGATCATGGGGGCCAAGGAATTGTGCCGGCAGATCTATATGGATGAGAAGGTCGAGCACTATATCCTGGACATCGTTTTTGCCACACGTACCCCCGAAAAATACAAATTGGAGAAGCTCAAGCCGCTGATCGCCTATGGCGGAAGTCCGCGGGCCAGTATCAATCTCGCCCTGGCCGCCAAGGCCAATGCATTTTTGAGCAAACGCGGCTATGTGATCCCCGAAGACGTCCGGTCTATCTCCAAGGATGTATTGCGTCATCGCATCGGTCTCACTTACGAGGCCGAAGCGGAAAATGTGGATGTCGAGAACGTGATCGACGAAGTATTGAAAATTATTCCTATTCCGTAAGTAACAATGCTCACTACTGCCGAAATACTCAAGAAGGTACGGGAGCTGGAGATAAAAAGCAAGCGGCTTACCCGGCATCTTTTTACTGGCGAATACCACAGCGCCTTCAAGGGCCGGGGCATGAGCTTTCGGGAGGTGCGTGAATATGCCGCGGGTGACGATATCCGTTTTATCGACTGGAATGTCTCGGCGCGTTTCAATCATCCTTTCAGTAAATTATTCGAAGAAGAACGGGAGCTTACCGTGATCCTGCTGGTCGACGTTAGCGCCAGCTCGCTTTTTGGTACCGTACATGCACGGAAAAAAGACCTCATCACCGAAGTTTGTGCCGTACTGGCTTTTTCCGCTATCAATAACAACGATAAGGTCGGTGTCATTTTCTTCAGCGATAAGGTCGAAGCCTATGTCGCGCCCAAGAAAGGCCGGGAGCATGTGTTGTATATCGTTCGTCAGCTCTTGTCGATCGAACCTAAGAGAAAGGGCACGAATCTCAGCGAGGCGATCCGTTTTCTTACGCGCAGCGCCCGTCAGAATGCCATCGTTTTTCTGCTGAGCGATTTTCTCGATGGCAGTGGCAGTCCGGCAGCGGAAGCAGGACAAGGCGCGCAAGGCAGAGGCGCGCCCCCGGTCCGGCGGGAGAGAAGTCGTGAGCCGGCTTTCGAAGAGGCGCTCAAGGTTGCTGGAAAAAAACATGATGTCATTGGTATCAAGGTATACGATAAAATGGATATGCAATTGCCGGCCATCGGGATGATCGAGGCGGAAGACGCCGAGACGGGCGGCCGGTATTGGGTGGATACGAGCGATTACCTGGTCCGTTCGAATTACCAACAATATTTTTTTAACCAAACGGAACAGTGTAAAACCATTTTCCAGAAAGCCGGATGCGACTTGCTGCATTTGCGCACGGATGAGGACTATGTCAAGATCCTGCAACGGTTTTTTGTCGGACGCCGCCGGCCGGGCTAGTACATGCGACTCTTAAGAACATATATCATCGTCTCTTTTCTCTGTTGGCCGGTTCTTCTTCTCCACGCCCAGCGAAAGCACAACGCTACACCGCCGCCTCCCGCGACGATCAAAGCGAGTGTGGACAAGGACAAGATCGTCATCGGGGAACCGATCCACCTCAAGCTGGATATCACCGTGCCCGACAATGTCCCTTTTGGCTGGCCCGGCCTGGATTCACTGCCGCATTTCGACTGGCTGGACAAGGGAAGGGTCGATACGACGGTGCGGCCCGGGGAACGGTCTTATGTGCAATACCTGACCCTTACCAGTTTCGATTCCGGAACATATGCCATCCCGAGACTGCCATTTATCGTGGGCAACAGCAAGGCCTTCAGCGACTCCATCCGGATATCCATCAGCTACACGAATATCGACTCGCTAAAGGATTTTCATGACATCAAGGATATTGTCGATATACCCAACCCGTTTGCCCGCTGGATCGGCTGGCTGGTGGTCGCCGTGACCTTAGTTTCCGTGGCGCTGGTGGTATGGATCATCCGGAAAAAGAAGCTCCTGAAAACACTGATCGCGGTCCGGCAGGCGCCGCGGCTTTCGCCCTATGAGGAAGCCATTAAGCAATTGGATCAGCTCGAAAAGCAACACCTTCCGGATACAGGCGCGATGAAAGTCTATTATGACCGCCTGGGCGAGATCCTGCGGGTCTACCTGTTGCGTCGCCTGAACATTTCGAGCTTTGCAGAGACAAGCGAAGAGCTCATCGGGCAATTGCGCAAACTGAGGCTGCCTGCGGATATTTTCGATGGGTTGGCCGAAACGCTGCGGATGAGTGATTTCGTAAAATTTGCCAAGTACAAGCCGGGGATTGCGGATAGCGATCAGCATTACCGGGCTGTCCGCGCAGCGATCGAGGAAATGGAAAAGCAGGCGCTGGCTGCCGCCGCCGCTGCGGCCACCGATGTTCCGGAAAAACAAACTAATTAAGAAACGTGCTATACGATTGGTATCAACATATTTATTTCAACCAGCCCGCTTTCTTCGGGCTCTTCCTGCTGGTCCCGCTGATGATCTGGTGGGAGCTGAAACGCGCGGATGCCGGCAAGGCGACGGTGATGGTCTCCACTATTCAGGCCTTTAGGGGAACGCGTTCCTGGAAAAATTTTCTACGCCCACTGCTATTCATATTCCGGGTGCTGGCACTTTGCTGCCTGATCATCGCGTTGGCTCGTCCGCAGACCCGGAACGACGAGCAGCTGGTCAACGGCGAAGGGATCGATATCGTGCTATGTCTGGACATCAGCGGGTCCATGCTGGCCCAGGATTTTACGCCTAACCGGATGGAGGCGGCCAAGAATGTAGCCTCGGAATTCATCGACAACCGGCCTACGGACCGCATCGGGCTGGTGATCTTTTCCGGCGAGGCCTTTACCATGTGCCCGCTGACTACGGATCGCAATGTGCTCAAGTCTCAGCTTTTCCAGGTACACAGCGGTTTGCTGGAGGATGGGACGGCAATTGGCTCGGGGCTTGCTACCGGCGTCGACCGGCTTCGTAGTTCCCCATCCAAAAGCAAGGTCATCATCCTGCTCACCGACGGCGAAAACAATGGCGGGCTCATCGATCCCAATACCGCCAAAGAGATCGCAAAATCCGTGGGTGTCCGCGTTTACACCATCGGGATGGGAACGGAGGGATATGCTCCGGTGCCTGTTCAGACACCGGGCGGGGTCGTTATGCAGCGCGAAAAGGTAAACATCGACGAGAAGCTGCTGACCCAGATCGCCACCGAAACCGGCGGACGCTATTATCGCGCCAAGGACAACGAGAGCCTTAGCAATATCTACAAGGAGATCGACCAGCTGGAGAAGTCCAGGATCGAGGTCTCCTCGATCCGCAGGTATACCGAACAATTCTTCCCTTTTGCGCTGGCGGCTGCTATCTTCCTGTTCCTCGAAATGTTGCTGCGCTGGACGGTCCTGCGAAAGTTCCCTTAATTTAGACCCATGGAAGGAAAGGTCTACAAATCCACCGGATCATGGTATGTTGTCAGGACAGCGGCGGGCGAAACCTGGAATGCCCGGCTCAAAGGGCTTTTCAAGCTGGATGGGATCACCTCCACCAACCCCCTGGCGGTGGGCGACAATGTGGACCTCGAACCTGAGAACGATGACGAACGAACGGCTCTTATAACGGCGATCCACGATCGCAGTAACTATATCAACCGGCAATCTCCTTCGCACCGGATGCAGCATCATATCGTTGCAGCCAATATCGACCAGTCGTTCCTTGTGGTCACGCTCAAGGAGCCCCGCACTTCCCAGGGGTTCATCGATCGCTGGCTGGTCACCTGTGAGGCCTATCACGTACCCGCCATCCTGCTTTTCAACAAGGCCGATCTGTATCGGAAAAAAGATGAAGAACGGTTCGATGCCTGGAAACGGATGTATGAGACCGTCGGCTACCCGGTCGTCCGAATGAGTGTTCACACGGGCGAAGGACTGGGCGAGGTAAATGCGCTGTTACGCGACAAGATCAGCCTGCTCAGCGGCCATTCGGGAGTGGGGAAATCCTCTTTTCTGAACGCGCTGTTCCCCGCGATGAGTCTTAAGACGCAGGCCGTCAGCGGCTGGAGCGGCAAGGGCATACATACCACGACGTTTGCGGAGATGTTCGATCTGCCGGGCGGGGGACGCATCATCGATACTCCCGGCATGCGCGAATTTGGCCTGGTGGATATCTCCAAACAGGAATTGTCGGGTTATTTCCCCGAAATGCGGGTCTTCGCGGGCCAATGTCAGTTCAACAACTGCGTGCATCTCGGGGAGCCCGGTTGCCGCGTCAAACAAGCGGTGGCGGATGGAAACATCGCGATCGAGCGATATGAAAGTTATTGCGCGATCCTCGATAGCATAGAAGAAAATAATTATAGATAGGGGGCTCAGGAAGTCTTTTTCTCCGGGGCATTCGTGACATCGTGACCCTGTTCCGCGATCTCGGCCTTTAGTGGCTCCGGCTGTTTTTCATCCCGTTCATCGCCAAAAAGCAATCCCCATGGTTTAAGAGGATCGATGCGATCGAAGACGATCTTTGCGATGGCGATAATGGGGATGGCAAGAAAGGTGCCCGCGATGCCCCAGATATTTTCCCCGATGATTACCCCGAGGATAGTGATAAAGGCGTTGATCCGGACTTTGGAGCCAACGATCACCGGCAGCAGGACATTGCTGTCGATCAGATGAATGCCGAGGATAACGGCGATCACCAGCAGAAGCTTGGCTGCGCCCGCGGTGGCGAAGGTTACCAGCAGCGATAGCAACAATGCGGTGATGATGCCGATATAGGGAACGAGGTTGAACAATCCCGTGAGCAATCCCAGCAGGATCGCATATTTGATGCCCAGGATCCACAAGGCAAGACAGGTCGCTGTGGCGACGATCACCATTTCCAGCATCAATCCGAGGATATATTGCCGGATGCGGCTTTGCACCTGTGCGATGATATCGTATACGATCACCGCGTTCTCTTCGCGGAAAACGGCTACCAGGAAGCGAATGATCAGCCTGCGATAATAAAGCAGGAAAAAGGTATCGATGAGAATGAATACGAGCGTCAGCAGGAGCGAGGATAGAGACATGGCGACATTGCCAATCACCGATCCACCGGTCTCCAGCAGCTTGGAGGTAGCATTGTTTACATAGGTCATCTGCTGCCGGATACGGATATGGAATTTTGCCGAGATCCAATGTTGCACGTCGGTCACCGAAGACATCACCTGTTCTTTGAATTGCGGCCAGTCGTCGGCCAGGTTGCTGATCTGCGAACCCACGAGATAGAGCAGCCCCGCCAGCGAACCTACCAATAGCAGGACGGAGAGGATCGAGGCCACGCTTCTGGGAAGGCGACAACGCCGTTCGAGGAAGTTGGCCAGCGGAAGAAGCATCACGGAAAAAAGCAGGGCAAAGACGAGGGGCACCAATACAGTCTTCCCCAACACGGCAATATAGCACAATGCGATCAGGCTGATCAGCACCATCGCCAGCTTGGTATAGAAAGGGTTCTGTTTGAGGGAGATCATCGGTCGCAATATAAACAAAAAGGGGAACCTTATCGTAGGTTCCCCTCAACATTCTGCAAACAATCGTTAGCGTACAGCCCTCATCTGCAAAGAACTGCTTGCTACGACATGAACCGGCGGGCCGTATTAATTAATAGTTTGCTTTCCAGGAATTTCGCCACCTCGACTACGGCGTCGTTGTCTTTCCGGGGAGCCTCCCGGAATTTGCGGGGGTAGATCGAGATCCCGGTGTAGATATTGTAATGAAGCGTCAGGATATGTCCCTTGTAGAGGAAGTCCCACATCAGCGAATCGAAGTCATCGGTCTTCTGTGTGAATTTGATATCCAGATCGTCGGAGAGAATATTGGCGACTTCGTAGAAGCGTTTCAGACCGCAGTCGTCGTCAATCACGGCTTCTGTACAGCCAAAATCGGTGCGTAAGGTAAGAGGGCTCATAGTGGTAGGGATTTTAATTTATTTAAGGGTATTGATTCTGTAGGGGTTTGCCGTCAGGACTTGAACTTTGGCGGTGTTCGCACTTTTTCTCCGCTTAGTATACGTTCCGCTCCTACGTTCCTGCCGTCGCTCGGACAGCCGTATTTCGGCCCAAAAAGGCTATGCATCCATCCGCACGAAGATATACCGGTGAGCAGGGTAGAGAGAAGGAAAAAAAGAAGTATGGTTTTAGGTCGGATCATGGGATATATGTCTAATAAACGTACTTAAACCTACAAATATTATCCTGTATTTGCAAGACAGAAACCTTTTATTAACCCCGGGAGCCGGGCTTTCGGGGGCATAGATCGGGGTAAATGGGTAGCTATAGTCCTTTGGCTGCATTCACCTCGCTAAACCAGCCGGAATAGAGCAGGTAATGCTTGGCGATCCTTTCGATCTGCCCGGCAATAAGGTCGGCCGGAATGTCTTTGATCTTGCGGGCCGGACAGCCCCCGTATATCGTTCCGGATTCGACCTTTGTCCCTTCCAGCACCACCGCGCCGGCGGCGATGATCGAGTTCTTGCCGATCTCCGCATTGTCCATGATGATAGCGCCCATCCCTACGAGTACTTTGTCGTTGAGGGTACATCCGTGTACGATGGCGTTGTGGCCTATTGAACAATCATCGCCGATGCGTACGCTCGTCTTTTTGTAAGTACCATGCAGGATCACGCCGTCCTGGATATTCACCCTGTTACCGATATGGATGCTGTTCACGTCGCCTCTCACAACGGCATTGAACCAGATGCTGCAATCGTCACCCATCTCTACGTCTCCGACGATCGTGGCGTTAGGAGCGATGAAACAATTTTTTCCAAAGCGGGGAGATTTGCCTTCAACCGGAAGTATCGTTGCCATAAGTAAATGTTTGCTCCTTCAAATTTACGAACTTTGCCTTCGATGACGCCACACCCGGAAACAAATAGATTATTTCTTCGCCACGTCGCCCAGACCTCGCCTAACCCCCTGGGCCTGGAGATCGTAAGAGCGGAAGGGCATTATCTTTATGGTCCGGATGGAAAGGCCTGGCTCGATCTTATCGGTGGCATCAGCGTCTGTAATACCGGTCATCGGCATCCGCGGGTGGTGGCGGCGATCAAGGAACAGGCCGACCGTTATCTCCACTTGCTGGTATACGGGGAACTCGTTCAGTCCCCGCAGGTAGAGTATGCAAGCCTGCTGGCTTCGCACCTGCCTCCTTCCCTGGATTCCGTATATTTTACCAATAGCGGCGCAGAGGCTGCGGAAGGAGCCATGAAACTGGCGAAACGAGTCACCGGAAGACCGGAGATCGTAGCCTGCCGGCAGTCTTATCATGGTTCCACCCAGGGCGCGCTTAGCATCATGGGCGATGAGTACTGGCGGAATGCCTTCCGGCCGCTCCTGCCCGGCATCCGTCATGTCGACTACAACAGCACGGCTGCCCTTGAAGCCATTACAATGCAAACAGCCTGCATTATCATCGAGACGGTCCAGGCGGAAAGGGGAGTATACGTACCGGATGGGACCTGGCTGCGGCAGTTGCGGCAGCGCTGCGACGCCACCGGTACCCTGCTGGTGCTCGACGAGATCCAGGCTGGTTTTGGCAGGACGGGGACCCTATGGGGATTCGAGCGTTATGGTGTCGTTCCCGACATCTTGCTGTTGGGGAAAGCCCTTGGCGGCGGTTTACCTATGGGCGCCTTTATTGCCGGTCGTGAACGCATGTGGCTGCTCACGGGCGATCCGGTATTGGGCCATATCACCACGTTCGGTGGACATCCCTTGTGTTGCGCGGCAGGTCTGGCAGCCATGCACGTATTACTGGAGTCCGGCTGGATCGCGGAGGTGGCGGAAAAGGAAGCCTTATTCCACCGGTTGCTCGTTCACCCGGCCATCAGGGCCGTGCGCAGCTGCGGGCTATTGATCGCTGTGGAATTCGATAGTTTCGAGACGAACAAACGGATTATCGACACCTGTATAGATCGCGGATTGCTCACGGACTGGTACCTGTTCGCACCGCAGTGTTTGCGGATCGCACCGCCGCTTTCCATCACGCATGAGCTCATCGGGCAGGCCTGCTCGATGATTTTGGCAGCGATCTAATCTTTCCCCCGATTTTAGATTTACTTTGATTAATTTTGTTTACTCTTCTCACCCCAGCGGATAAGTGCAGCGTCCGCTAACCGTGGCGCGGCCCAATCTTAACCTTAAAAATATAGCGTATGTCACTGTTTCTGGAACGGAAAGAGCTGTTCGATCGTATCCTGCTGCTGGGTGCGGACGAGATGCAGGAACCCATGGAGGTGTTCGAACAGTTCTTCAGCGATTATCATTTGCACGAATGCCGGTACATCCTTTGGACCATGTTGCAGACCTGCCTCACAACGGATAATACGGAATTCAGCGAGCCGGCGGAAAGGGCAAGTCTGATAATGAATTGCAAGAACCTGGAGCGTTTTCTGGAAGCAGGTTCGCTGATCCTGGAAAAACATCATGGCAGGAAAAATTAGCTCCATGGAAAACCGCACGGACTTTTTATCCGTATGTACCTACGAATGAGAAGAATAATTTGGCTAGGAATTTGATTAGTGAAACCCCTGTCTTCTGACAGGGGTTTGTCTTAAGCCGCCGCGGCGGCTTGTCCGATAGGACGATCATTAGACCCCTTGTAAGAGCTTATAAGCCAATACCGCCAGCAGGCTGCCCAATAAAGGGCCTACTACCGGTATCCACGCATAGCCCCAGTCGCTGTTTCGTTTCCCCGGTACCGGTAAAATGGCATGCATAATCCGCGGGCCGAGATCCCGGGCGGGGTTGATCGCATAACCGGTGGGCCCGCCGGGGCCTAAACCGATCCCCAGCACCAGCAGGCTCACGGGCAGGGCATCCAGCGCACCGAGGCTGCTCGAAGGAGCGGCGATGAAAAGGACGCCCAGGATGAGCACAAAGGTCGCTATGGCCTCCGTTATCAGATTATTACCATAGCTGCGGATCGCGGGTATCGTGCAGAAAACGGCCAGCTTTGCGTTTGCATCCGGTGTTTCGTCAAAATGCGGCCGGTAGCATAACCACGCCACAAGCGAACCGGCCATCGCACCCAGCATCTGAGCCGCGATATACGTCGGCACGAGACTCCAGGGGATCTTCCCCAAAACAGCAAAGGCCAGGGTAACGGCAGGATTCAAATGGGCCTTGCTGGCCGCGGCCGAACAATAAACGCCTACAAAAACGCCCATCGCCCAGCCAAAGCTGATGACGATCCAGCCACTATTGTATCCCTTCGATCGTTGTAAGACCACGTTGCTCACTACCCCCTGTCCCAGGACGATGATCAGTCCCGTACCTACGAATTCGCCAAAAAAAGGTGTCATGGTTTATATGCTTTAAGAGTGTTCCGGTAAATAGCCCGCCGCCACCTCGCTGAATGCAGCCACCTGCGCCTCCTGCCAGGCCCGGTCATGTCCCATTTCACCCGCGATCAGTTCTGCCACGGGTGCTGCACATTCGACCGCCGCCCGGGCATCGAGCAAAAGACTTCGGGTCCGCCTACTGAGCGCATCCTCCACAGTAACGCAAAGCTCTTCTCTTACCGCCCACACGATCTCGGCAAGGATATAGGGCAGCCGGGGATGTAGTCTGTCGCCTAATCGCGGCTGTTCCGTCACGAGCGCGCGGATCGCGGCTGCATCGGTTCCATGAAAATGCAGCGGGTCGGCAGCATCGATCTCTGCGGCGCCATGGATCGGCAACGTGGCGGTCACACAAGCCCTTTCCGGCAAGCCGCCGCGGGTGATCGCCGTATTGACGGTGTCCTCGGCCATACGCCGGTAGGTGGTCCATTTTCCACCGGTGATGGTGATCAATCCGGAATCGGCAACCAACACCACGTGGTCGCGTGCCAGCTCCGCCGTTTTTTTACCACTGCTTTTTACCAGTGGCCGTAACCCCGCAAACACGCTGCGGATGTCTTCTATCCGCGGCACACTGACCAGGTATCGCCCTATTTGTTCCAGGATGAAAGCGACCTCCGCAGGCAGCGCGCGTGGCTCGATCACCGGTCTGGCCACAGGAGTGTCGGTAGTGCCGATGATGATCTTGTCATGCCAGGGCACGGCAAAAAGAACACGGCCATCATCGGTGTGCGGCACGAGTATCGCCGCTTCGCCCGGCAGGAATTCCTTGTCGAGCACCAGGTGTACGCCCTGGCTGGGCGCGATTATCGGTTCACTGCCGGCATCATCCATTTTGAGTATCGCATCGGTAAATACGCCCGTGGCGTTGATCACCGTCCTGGCTTTTATCGTATAGGCCTGCCCCGTAATGGTGTCGGTGACACGCACCCCCGTGACACGGTCATTTTCTTTCAGCAGGTCGTCCACCCGCGAATAGTTGAGTACCACCGCGCCCTTTTCCGCCGCGGTCTTGGCAAGCTCTATTGCTAAACGCGCGTCATCGAACTGACCGTCATAGTACAGAACGCCGCCACGCAGTCCTTCCGCCCCGAGGGTCGGCGCCAGCTCCAGCGTCTCCTCCCGTGATAACAATCGGCTCTTTCCCAATCCCAGGCTTCCCGCCATCCAGTCGTACACCTTTAGACCGATGCCATAAAAAGGACCTTCCCACCATTTGTAGTTGGGAACGATAAAGCTTTGGTTCCTCACGAGGTGCGGCGCATTCCGGCGCAGAATGCCCCTTTCATGCAACGCTTCGGTCACGAGCTTTACATTTCCCTGCTGGAGATAACGGACACCGCCATGCACGAGCTTTGTTGCACGTGATGAAGTGCCCTTGGAAAAATCATACTGTTCCACGAGCACGGTGCTGAACCCTCTCGAAGCCGCGTCCACGGCCACACCGAGTCCGGTGGCGCCGCCACCGATGATACACATGTCCCATGCTTGTCCCGGCCTGGCGTCGAGCGCCGTTATCATGTCCTTTCGATTCATATTCCCGATATTGTGAGTCTGCGTCAATCCTGTGTCCAGGCAATGGCTGCCTTCACGGCGCGTTGCCATCCTTTTAACAGCTGTTGCGCATTATCCTTGTCCATTGCCGGTTTAAAGCGTTTGTCTTCCATCCATTGCCGCCGGATATCATCTACCGATGACCAATACCCGACGCCGAGCCCCGCCATATAGGCTGCTCCCAATGCCGTCGTCTCCGTCACCGTGGGCCGTACTACCGGCACCCCGAGCACATCGGATTGGAATTGCATCAGCAGGTTGTTGGCCGTGGCGCCACCGTCGACCCGCAATTCCCTCAGCACGATACCGCTGTCCGCTTCCATGGCCTTCAGTACATCGTAGGTCTGATAAGCGATGCTTTCCAGCGCGGCCCGCGCCATATGTGCCTTCGTGGTGCCACGCGTCATCCCGAAACAACATCCCCGGGCATATTGGTTCCAGTGTGGTGCACCCAATCCCGCGAACGCGGGAACAAGATATACGCCATCCGTACTCTGCACCTCCGCCGCCAACGGTTCTATTTCTTTCGAATCCCGGATAAAATGCAGCCCGTCGCGAAGCCATTGCACCACCGCCCCGGCGATAAAAATGCTGCCCTCCAACGCATACTCCGTTTTGCCCTCCCGGGTCCACGCGATGGTGGTGATCAGTTGGTTGTTGGAGCGCACGGCCTTGTCGCCCGTATGCATCAGGAGAAAACAACCCGTACCATAGGTGTTTTTAACCATTCCGGGTTGCGTGCAAAGCTGCCCAAAAAGCGCCGCCTGCTGATCCCCCGCAATCCCGGCTATGGGCACGCCGATAGACCCCGGCGCCATGATGCTGCCCGTGGGGCCATAGACCTCGCTGGAAGACCTTACTTCCGGTAAGATGGGAGCAGGGATATCGAAGAGCCGCAACAGCTCCGTGTCCCATTTCCCTTCGTGGATATTGTAAAGCATGGTGCGGGACGCGTTAGTACTGTCCGTAAGATGCAGCTTTCCGCCGGTGAGTTTCCATACCAGCCAGGCATCGACGGTACCGAAGGCAAGCTCGCCCTTTTCGGCACGAGACCGGGCCCCCGGGACCTGATCCAGTATCCATTTGAGCTTGCTCGCGGAAAAATAGGCGTCGATGACCAAACCCGTCCGGTCCCTGATCAGCGATTCGAGACCCTGGCTCTTGAGCCGATCACAAAAGGCGGCCGTCCGCCGGTCCTGCCACACGATGGCCGGATGGATCGGCTTTCCGCTGGACCGTTCCCAGACGATCACGGTCTCCCGCTGATTGGTGATGCCTATCGCGGCGATGTCCCTGGTGGTAATATTTGCCTTGGCCAGCACTTCGGCAAGCACGCCGTATTGCGAAGACCAGATCTCTTCAGGATCATGCTCTACCCACCCCGGCTGCGGATAGTACTGACGGAATTCCTTTTGCGCCATCTGCCTGATGCTGCCATTGTGATCGAAAAGGATGGCCCTGGAACTCGTGGTACCCTGATCGAGCGAGAGAATGTACTGGGCTGGCATGTAATCGTTGGTTTTGAATGATCCTGTAAGATATCTGCCTCCGCCCGATTTGGAAAAAAAAGTTGTCAGCACATTTTATTGTGTTTATATTTACGTAAGAGCTTACGTAATTAATACTATTCATCATGGATTTCTATACTGCGACAGGAAAAATGGCCTTGGGCAGCCGGCTTCGGCGGCTCAGCGAGCAAATGACGGAACAGGCAGCCGGCATCTATGACCTCTATCAGATTGATCTTCAGCCTAAATGGTTTCCCGTCTTCTATTCCCTATCACCCACGGACGAGAAATCGATCACCGATATTGCCCGCGAGATCGGTCACACGCATCCGAGTGTGAGCCAGATCGTCCGTGAGATGTCGGCGAAAGGGTATGTGACCGAGAAGAAGGGGGAGACGGACGGCCGCAAGAATTTCGTGCTGCTGTCGCCGCTTGGTTTGCGGATACGCGAGAAGATGCAGCCCCAGTTAGTCGATGTCACTTCGGCGATCGAGAAGGCGATGAAAGAGACGAATCATGATCTCTGGAAAGCAATTGCCGAGTGGGAGCTGCTGCTGGAGCAAAAAAGCCTGTTGCGCCGGGTGCAGGAAGAGCAAAAACTGCGGGAACGCGATGCCGTGGAGATCGTGGATTATACACCGGCCTATCAGGCGGCATTCCGGCAGCTTAACGAGGAATGGATCTCGACCTATTTCCGGATGGAGGAAAGCGACTATAAGGCCCTGGATCATCCCAGGGAATATATCCTCGACCAGGGCGGCTATATCTATATCGGTTTGTACAAGGGTGAACCCGTGGCCACCTGTGCGCTGATCCACATGGACGACGGAGGTTTTGAACTGGCCAAGATGGCCGTTTCGCCGAAAGCGCAGGGATTGGGTATCGGTTATCTCATCGGCAAGGCCTGCATAGAAAAAGCCCGCGCGCTGGGTGCCCGGCGGGTCTACCTGGAAAGCAATACGGCCCTGAAACCCGCCATCAATCTGTATCACAAGCTGGGTTTCCGCAAGGCCGCCGGCGCCCCGTCGCCCTACGAGCGCTGTAATATCCAGATGGAGCTGGTGTTCTAGCCCACCCGCGCCCCCAAAATATTTTCCCCAAAACACTTTGAAGGATGAAAAATTCGCCATTACTTTGTACTTCAAAGTGCTTTTATGGCAGCTCAAGGCAACACTCAAAGCTCGGCGGAACAGTCGCTCGAAACATTGCAGGACATCAAAAGGATAATGGAACGCTCTTCGCGTTTTATCTCGCTGAGCGGTCTCAGCGGCGTCAGCGCCGGTATCTGCGCGTTGGTGGGGGCATATTTTGCACATAGCATGATCTATAGGTATCAGCATTATGCGGGCACCGAATCGCTTTCTCCCGAGATGTTTTCCGCCGAAGGCCGGAATGTTTTCGAGTGGCATATGATCGGTCTGGCGATTGCCGTGCTCGTAGCCGCCCTGCTGACCTCCACCCTGTTCACCTGGCGCAAGGCCAGCAAAAATCAGCTGCCCATCTGGGATCACGCCTCGAAAAAACTGGCCATTAATATGGCGATCCCGCTAGCCGCGGGCGGAGTCTTCGTTATCGGCCTCCTTGACCATGGCGGCTGGAACTATGTGGCGCCGGCCTGTTTGGTGTTTTATGGCCTGGCCCTCGTGAATGCCAGTAAGTATACGCTCACGGATATTCGCTATCTGGGTCTGCTCGAAATAGCACTTGGATGTTTTTGTATGTATTTTCCGCACGAAGGATTGTATTTTTGGACCGGCGGTTTTGGCATATTGCACATTATCTATGGCTTGATCATGTGGTGGAAATACGAGAGAAAATGAAGAATCCTATCGGAAATTTGAACAAGGTATTCGACAGTCGCATCCGGATGGGTGTGATGAGCATCCTGCTGATGAACGAGGAGGTAAGCTTCAACGACCTCAAACAATTGCTGGAGCTTACGGACGGTAACCTCGCCTCGCATCTCATCAACCTCGAGGAGAACGCTTTTATCAAGGTGCACAAAGGATTTATCGGCCGGAAAACGAATACCACCTATTCGATCACCAAGTCAGGTGAAAAAGCATTCAAAGATCACCTGGAAGGCCTCGAGAACATCATCCGGGGCGTGAATAAAAGTTAATCGTTATGAACCGCTCACAATTTCTTACCCGACTGAACTTTTTCCTCCCGCTGGTTTCCAGCATCCTCGGCATCATGCTGATGGCTCCGGCGATAATTTTTCTCTTCACGCTGCTCGCAAGGATTTGTTTTGGGGCCAAAGCCGCGTATTATTATATCGCGCCTTCATTCTTGCAACCCCACTTCGACATCTTCGCCTTTCACAAGGCGCAGGTTATCGTGGGTTGCCTGATGATCGCCGCCTTGTTCAATTCCAAATGCCGTTCATGGCTGAATACCGCCATCGCCATGCAAAGTATCATGCTCCTGCTTGTGCTGCTCGCCTATACGTTTATTCAGCACCTGCGGTATTAAACCAAGGAACATGCAGTCTGAAAAATTCTCTGTTCGCAGCCGCATAAAGAGTTTCTCTTATGCGCTGGCGGGTCTGAGGCAATTCGTGATCCGCGAACACAATGCCCGCATCCATCTAGTAGCGACCATTGGTGTCATCATTGCCGCCCTGGTCGTAGGCGTGACACGAATGGAAGCCGCTATCCTGGCGATGGTCACCGGACTGGTTTGGGTTACGGAGATCCTCAATACCTGTATCGAGCGGCTGGCGGACCATGTCACTAAAGAGCGGCATCCCGGGATCGGGATCATCAAAGACCTTGCAGCGGGTGCTGTACTCATAGCGGCCATCACGGCGGTGATCGTCGCCCTGTTCATCTTCATACCGAAAATCATATGATCAATACCACTGCATCCATATTCAACATATCCAAATCCCGGTATCTCGGCTTTTTAAGATCGGAGATAGGACGCCTGCTCATGGCTTCCACTTGTTTCAGCTGCATGCTCGTAGTGCTGCGCATCATCCATACCGGAAAACCCATGTTTCTCTGGCTTATCTGGAACCTTTTCCTGGCCTATGTTCCCTACCTGCTTTCGTCTTGGCTTACGCTGCGTTATGCAACGCCGGAACGGCAGCCTGTCCGGCGGCAATTCCTGGTCCTTTCCCTGGTTTGGCTTTTGTTCATCCCCAACTCTTTTTATATCCTCACGGATTTGTTTCATCTCATCGACTGCAGGACCCCGCGCGTTCCGGCCTGGTTCGATCTGTCGCTGATCTTTTCGTTCGCCTGGAACGGCCTATTATTGGGCGTATTATCCGTAAGACAAATGGAGAAGCTGGCACGTCCGATGGTCGGCACCTGGTGGGGCGGGTTCTTTGTTTACCTCGTGATGGCGCTGAATGCGCTGGGCGTATATGCTGGCCGCTATCTGCGGCTCAACAGCTGGGACATCCTAACCAACCCCTTTGAATTGACGCTGGATATGACCCGCCTGATCATCCATCCGCTCAGAAGTGAGCAGGCCTGGGGGATGATCGCCTGCTATACCATCCTGCTGAGCTTTATCTACCAAATGCTCAAAAAGCTAAGTCATGCTCTAACCTGATAAACACTTAATCATGGAAAACAAAAACGGATTCTGGAACAGTTTCAGGATCCTTGTCAAGAGCGCCATCATCGGCGCACTCACCCTCTTATTGCTTATCCCGACAAACCTTATCCAAAACCTGGTGTCGGAAAGACAGCAACGGCAACAAGAGGCCGTTTCCGAAGTCGACTCGCATTGGGCCGGACCCCAAACGGTCACCGGCCCTGTGATCGGTATCCCGTATTATGATTCCATCGCCGACAACGGCGCCAGACAAATCATAAAACGCTGGGCCTATTTTTTGCCCGACCGGCTCGACATCAGCACACGTCTGGTACCCGAAAAAAGATACCGGGGTATCTACCAGGTGGTCGTCTATGTGGCAGCGATGCAATTGCACGGCAGCTATCACGGTCTGCATCTGCAAGAGCTCGGCCTGTCCCCTGCCGATATGCTTTGGAAGGAGGCTACGGTATTCTTCGATCTCAGCAACGTCCAGGGCTTGAACGAGGACCTGGTGATGCATTGGGGCTCTCCCGAGACCGGGGGTGCAGAAATTCCCGCCGAAGATATTACCCTCACCACAGCCAAAGTATCCACCGACCAGTTCAAGAACCCGTTGACCGCGCCCTTGCCCGCCTCGATCACCTCGGCGGAACAGAGCAATACCGCCGCTCAGGACCTCGAATTCTCTTCGACCATCCGCATCAAAGGTTCCGGCGACCTCCATTTTGTACCCGGAGGAAGGGTGACCACCGTCTCCGCATCTTCCAGCTGGGCTAACCCGAGCTTCACCGGAAGCGTTCTGCCGGACTTGCGTACCGTAAAAGACAGCGGATTCGTGGCCGACTGGAAAGTGTTGGCCCTGCAGGCAAAATTTCCGCAACAATGGAAAAAGGAGGCGTATGACCTCAATAGTGCCGCATTCGGGGTGAGCCTTGTGATCCCCGTGGATATGTACCAGCAGACCACCCGCAGCGTCAAATACGCCATCCTCGTGATCGTGCTCACGTTTACCGCCTTCCTTTTGATGGAATGGGTATACAGCCTGTCGATTCATGCCATCCAATACGTGCTTGTGGGCTTCGCCCTTTGTCTCTTTTATACCCTGCTGTTGTCATTGGCCGAATACGTTGGATTCAACGGATCGTATCTGATCGCAGCCATTGCGACCATCGGCCTTATTTCCTGGTATGTGGGCAGCGTGTTGCGCTCATCAAAAACCTCGCTTTTCATTGGCCTGATCCTCGCGGTGCAATATGGGTTCATTTTTATCCTTATCCAGTCCCAGGATTATGCATTGCTGATGGGCAGCATCGGGCTATTCATCATCCTGGCCATCGTCATGTATTTTTCCCGGAAGATCCAATGGGAAAAAATCCCCACAGCATAGGCTGTGGAGCCTGGCACGGGAATTTTAAGGACTATGGTTTAAGCGGCATTTATGAAACTGCAACAATTATTTATCGATCAATTGCAGGACATCTATTGTGGAGAAGAAAAGCTGGCGAAGGCTCTTCCCATGCTGGAACAAGCTGCCTCGTCCGATGAATTGAAACAGGCGTTCAGCAGCCATTTGCAGGAAACAAAGAGTCATCTGGCGAGACTCGACAAAGTATTCGGCATGATCGATACCCCAGCGGAGGAAAAGAAATGCGCGGCCATTGCGGAAATAGTGGACGAGGGGCGAACCATTATCGACGAAACGGAAGCCGGCACCGTCGAGCGCGACGTAGGCCTGATCTTCGCAAGCCAAAAAGCGGCGCACTATGAGATAGCAACCTATGGTGGTCTGGCGCAGCTGGCCCGAACCCTCGGCCACCCGGACGCGGCGGAGATCTTGAGTGTTATCCTCGCGGAAGAGCAAAAAACCGATAGCCTGCTCACACGTATCGCCGCGACCCTAAAAGCCAATTAAGGCCAGGTAGAGGTCCCTTAGAAATCTACTCCCATCGAAACGTTCAGTACCGGCTTGTCCTGGAAGAATGTATTCATTTGCCAGCCGGCGTCGAACCGCAGGAAATATCCCAGGAGCGTGCTGCGGCAGCCGAAACCATAGCCCCCCGCAAAGGGGCCGATACCACCGGCCTTGACAAGCACCGAGAAATTCGTGGGGTTATTGGGATCGGTATACGTCACCTCCGGACGTTTGAGCCCATTGTATTTCCCATTCCAGGCCGTTCCAAGATCGAAGAACTGAATGATCTGGAAGTTCCGCAGGAAAGCATTGTTGATGGGTTTGTTGAACAGGGTAGTGAAGACCGGCAATCTCAGCTCGCTATTGATCACGACGTCGTTGTTCCCGTTCGCGATGTTCTGGTCGAACCCGCGAAGGTTGACCGCCAGGGATTGGAAGGCATAGTTTGCCTGCGGATTAGGCTGAGGCAACTGATAAGCCTTCGGGAAAAGCCAGCCGTCGGTACCCCCAAGATAGTATACGATCTTATTGCTGCCCCAGGAGAAATCACCCGCTGCACGCAAGGCCCAGATGAAATTGCGGAAGATCGGCAGATAATGCCGTGCGTCGAAGCCGAAGTTGAACCCATATCTTCCCCCGCCGGTTTCCGCACCGCCGTTCAGCTGGCTGTTCCAATCCATATAGAACTTATACCGCAGGCCATTCCAGATATTGGTGGCCTTCAGGAGCGTATTGTCATACACATATTCCAGGTGCACGAGGCCATAATGCTGTACATCCAGCGGCGGCGTGGTCAGCGCAAAAGAGTCGTTGCTTTGAACGGGTGGGAAATCGGTGATATCCGGCCGGATCACGATCTTATCGGTCCGGTAACCTACGGACAAACGAAGACTGCGAACCTTGTCGAAAGGATATTTGATCACCGCCTGCCAGAGATTGGTATAGGCCTTGGCGTCATAGTCCCCGCTATAGATCTGACCCAGGTTGGGATCGTAGTAATCCCCCGTTTGCGTTTCCCGATAGTAAATAAGTGAATAATCCAGCAGTTTTTTCAGATAATCGAACCGGGCGTAATATTCCCCACTTCCATCGAAGAACGATGAGTTGCCGGGGGTAAAGACTGCCTGGTTGGCGGTCGCCACGTCAGAGGGGCTGGAGCCGCTTCCAAAAAAGGGAAGCCGGATAGCTCCCGTGAAGCGGATGTCTTCGAAAAGATCGAAGATCGAGGCCTTGAGCATACCGCTGAAAGCATCCTGACCGCTCAGGTTGATGGGCACGGAGCCGGTGAACGGCTGATATTTATTGACCAGCACGTCGTTGTTGAACCCCGCGGTGAAATTATCCACCGAAAATTTCAGGTTGTAATCGAAGAGTTTTGCCTTCCGCAAAATGGGCTCATCCCTTGGCTCCGGTGACCGGGCAGGCCGCGCCATGGCGAAGGGATTGGAATTCGCCGGCCGCCGGTTTGCGCCGGAATCTTTCTTGTTATCGAACTCGCTCTCGAAGAAGTCCCCGGTAGACTGTTTACGCGTGGTATCCCTTCTTACCGGGGCAACAGGGCGCAACACATTGGCGCCCGAGATCTGTGATTCCGCCACGGTCTTTTTGCGGTAGTCGGTCATGCGCGCAATCACATTGCGTTTTCTCAGTGCCGCGTCGTCCACTTTGAGTTTGTAGAGCAATTTCACATCGTCTTCCTGCCGGACCTCGCTCACCTGGCCATTGTCGCCTGCGCTCTTGGTTTCCACCAGGCTGCTCTGGTAATTGGTGATCGGGAAGACATAGGACGAGTCGCTGGTGATAGCAAAGACATAGGAGGTGTCGGGCTGGGTCTTATTCGCTGCCTTCAACGTAGAGTCCAGGTCCTCCGGGGTTGGGTTGTGCAGCAATTCATCCCCGACTTTGTAGACGGTGTCGAGACCGGCGCGTTTCGTAGTGAAGAAACCGGCATACCTGTTAGCTATCCCGTTCTCGTCGCTGACGAAAGTAAAGTGCGTGACGTTGTATTGCGTAGGGTAACGGGCGTCGCCGTATTTCAGATGGGTAAGTTGTGTGATCTGCTTGCCATCGGGTTCGTTCCAGTTGCTTACCAGAAAGACGTTGTAGTGGTTGTTGCTGGGCAGCACGGTGTCCTTGCTCACTGCCATGCCCGCCGGCCGGTTGCTG
>JAICXX010000033.1 GCA_025934485.1 Chitinophagaceae bacterium | reverse complement strand
AAGAATGGCAATCGGGGGTAAGGAGTTTAAAATTGTTTTTGAAAATACTTTTCCTGCGTTGAGGCTTGATTTATTAATTGGTTCTCCTGATCCGCAGATAAGAGATAAATGTGTTGTCAAGAATGCCCTATTAGACACCGGTAGTGATTTTACTCTAATTCATAATGGAATCATAGAGTTGCTAAAATTGAAATGGACTGGTACGGTAATGGAAATTGAAGGATTTAGTGGCGAAGTAATTGACGTGAAATTTTATTCAGCAAAAGTTATTGTTGATGGTATAATTGAGGAAATTTTGGAAGTCGGCGGCGTGGATTTTGAGCCGCTGATTGGGATGGATTTTATAAAAAAATGTCATGTACTTATAAATTGTCCAAATGGAACTTTTGAAATAGCTAACACGAAAGATTACAAAGCCCCAGCCGATTAGTCTTGCTTACCCCATCCTTTCGCGTCGCTTTCTTCGCTATTTCAGACCTTTTTTTCTGGGAAAGTTTTGCTGCCAATTTTTCGAGGGATTTGTGGTATTTTGAGACAACAATGTTGAAAACGTTCAAACTCGAAATTGAGACACTACCGTTTTACTTTACGCGATCCAATGTGAATGTGATAAATTTGAACTGTTAACAGCTCTTTGCTTCGCGGCCAAAAATTTACTGGCAAATTACTGGCAAAAATGATAAAAGGCCGCGTGAGCGGCCTTTTAAATGATTGATTTCGAGCTCCCCCTGCTGGACTTGAACCAGCGACCCTCTGATTAACAGTCAGATGCTCTAACCAACTGAGCTAAGGAGGAATAGGTTTTGCCCCAAAAGGGGTTGCAAAAATAGGGAAAATCCATCTTTAAAGAACAGGAAAAGCGAAAAAATATCCGGCTTTTTTGGCGGCAGGACGCGAGCTAAAGCCATTTAAACATCCCGCCTTCCTCGATCCCGAGATACACACCGTCTTCGCGCAGCTCCACCGGATAGGTCTTGAGCTTATAGCCATCTCCATTGGCCTCGCGGCCATTCTTGAGGTTGAACTTCATCGAATGAACAGGGCACACGAGACGGCAGGAGCCATCTACATAGCCGTCGAGGAGGGGCGCGCCGGCATGGGGACAATGGCTGGCAAAACCGTAGAGCTCGTCGCCCACCTGAGCAATGCAGTAGCTCTTGCCGTCGACTTCGACCTGGGAGACCTTGCCGGCCGTCCATTTGATGTCGGCGACCTTGTCGGCGATCTTATGCCATTTGTAACGCTTGATAAAACCCATCAGTAAAGATATTCGGTTTTGTAGGGATAACGGACCTTATACAGCTCTTTAACCTTGTCGAGGATCGTGCGGCGCAAGTTGTCGATATTCCGGCGTTCCGTCGCCGAAATGAAGACGCAGTTGCCATTGGTCTCGCGTTCCCAGCGCGCGCGGAGCTCACCCATGATCTCCTTTTTTACGTTTTCCTCCAACCAGGGATCGAAGGTGTTCGCCTCGTATTTGTCGATCTTATTAAAAACAACCAACATGGGTTTGTCGTAGGCATTCAGCTCCTGAAGGGTTTTATTTACCACCCCCAATTGTTCCTCGTAACCCGGATGGGAGACGTCGACGACATGCAGCAGGATATCGGCCTCGCGCACCTCGTCCAGCGTGCTCTTAAAGCTCTCCACCAGGTGATGAGGCAGCTTGCGGATAAAACCTACGGTATCGCTGAGAAGGAACGGCATGGTCTCGAAGACGACCTTCCTGGTCGTGGTATCGAGCGTGGCGAAGAGCTTGTTTTCCGCGAAGACGTCGCTTTTGCTCAAAAGGTTCATCACGGTGGATTTACCCACATTGGTATATCCTACCAACGCGACCCGGATGAATTCGCCGCGGTCCTTGCGCTGCGTAAAAGACTGTTTATCAATTTCTTGAAGACGACGACGTAGTAAGGAGATCTTGTCCTTGACGATACGCCGGTCGGTCTCGATCTCGGTTTCACCCGGACCCCGTGTGCCGATACCGCCGCCCAACCGCTCGAGGTGTTTCCACATCCCCCGCAGTCGCGGCAGAAGGTATTGATATTGAGCAAGTTCTACTTGAAGTTTGGCTTGGGCCGTCTTGGCGCGGCTTGCAAAGATATCGAGGATCAAATCGCTCCGGTCGATGGTTTTGGTGTTCAGCTCCTTTTCAATATTGGAGATCTGCGATCCGGAGAGTTCGTCGTCGAAGATGACGACCTGGATGTCTTTGAGGGTAATATAAGTTTTGATCTCTTCCAGCTTACCCTTTCCCACAAAGGTTTTACTATCTGGATGTTGCAGCTTTTGGGTAAAGCGTTTCATGGTCACGGCGCCCGCCGTTTCGGCTAAAAAAGCCAACTCATCCAGGTATTCCTGCGCCTGTACGTCCGTCTGTGTTTTATGTACTAATCCGACCAAAACGGCTCTTTCAGCCTTTTGGATATTTTTCTTCTCTATCAAATTATGCTATTAGAACGGCAAAGGTAGCACAAACCGGCGATTTACAAACCGCTGAGAACGAAGCCAAACGAAACCGGGAAAACGGAAGGACCCGCACCCGCCTTGATGAGGCTGTTGGCCTGCAGCTGAGCGTAGATGCCGAACACGCCTTTGCTGACGCGGAACGTCGGTGCAAATTTCACCGTGCTGAAAAATTGCTTGGAAGACTCTTTTTCACTGGTGTGGGCTACAACCTGGCCGGCACCGTTGGTGGGGTCGACACCTTTGGTATATGCGCTGAGCATCAGGCCGATCTTGGTGCCTATAGCGACCTTCCAGCTCTTGTCCATATGCTCGGGATCGACGGCAAACCGCAATTCCAGGGGAACCTCCAGGTAGGTGGTCACCAGTTTGAACTTTTTGAATCCGCTGGAGGCACCGTTTACGTTGGTGAATGCCAGGGTCGAGTTATTATAAGCGGCGACCTGCGGGTAGGTCTGATTGAAATAGATATTGCTGCTGCCGATGCCGATACCCGCACCAATGCTAAAACGGGCGTCCGTTTTGAATGGAAAATCATACATGAAGTAAAAACCTTCGCTATGATTGAAACCTTTGATATCTATACTATCGGGAAGGCCGATCCAGTTGTCATACCCAAGAGTAAACATGAAGTGATCGGCGGCGCGTTTGGTGAGATCTACCTTGCTCCAGTCTTTTTTGGGTTTTGCGGGCCCGACAGCAGGGGTAGTAACAGGAGCGGGTGTTTTGGGAACGGATGCGGTAGTATCTTTTGCGGGGGGAGGATTTTGGTTGTGTTTATGCTTTTTTTGAGCGAAAGCAGCAGTTGAGGCCAAGAAAACCAGCGCAGTAATGAAATACTTCTTCATAATTTCACTTGAAGGTGATGTCTTTTGACGAGTTCCGTTTTGATCTGTTGACAAATGTATTCTCCTTCGGGTTAATAAAAGGTTAAAGAAGCCTTTGTATCGCCCTGTAGAGCCCGGTTTTTACCAGGCCGCAAGATATACCTTTTTGCCCTAACCCCTGGTATTTTGACTCGTTAATCACCCGGGTTTTTTACGATGATCGTATCCAGCCCATAATATTGATATATAGCCTGGGTGCCCCTCGCCATGCCATTGTCATCATAGATCAGCGCTGGTTTTTTCAATAGGATGGAATGGACCGTTTCGAAGATGCCATGGGGAAAGCGCTCATGGATCACCGCCTCCACCCCTGCCTCCGCCGGTTCTATGGTAACAGTCCGCTTTCCCTCACTAAGCGCATCGCGGATAAGGTTCTTCCGTTGCTGAACCATTCCATGATAAAAATACCCCGAGAACACACTCTCCCAGGCTTTGACCAGCGGGACGGTAGCCGTTAGCGTCACGATCAGCAGGAACAGGGGGAGGGCGCTTGGTATGCGAATGTCTTTTAGCAACGCCGCCCTTTGGGTATCCACTAGCCCGGCCATGAACAACAGCGCCAATAGGGACACCACCGTGAGATCCACCAGCGTGTCCGACGACCGGGCGGGAAAAGCTCCCCTGGTGACCGCCAGGATCGGCATAAGAGAAAGAAAGACACAAGCGAATATGACCAATAAACCCGGCACCAATATCCTCCGCCCACCCCAAGGCAACACCGACAGCCTATTACTCTCCAGGGGCGCCAGCTTAAGACCCGTTCCGTATGACAACAGCGATACCACCCAAAAAGCAGGAACCCGCAGGATATAATAAAAAACGGAAGCGGACCTTAACAAGGTCATCGGCAGGATAAAGACCAGGCTTGTATTTCCGTTCATAAACGTTACCCGGTCGGAAAAAAGTCCGGAGGTCAGCATAATGAAGATGCCTGTGATAAGCGTCATGACCAGGCAAGCTACAAGGGCCACCGGCATCTTACCCGTCATACGGTAGATAAAAACCGAAACCACGAACAAGGATAACATAAGATAGATGGGCCCGATCTCTGTTGTCCCGCAGGTCAGCACGACCAGGATCAGCGCCGGCGCCAGGTACTTTATTTTTATCTGCCGCGGGGAAACCGCGCCGTCTCTGATCAATAACCCGGCAATCAAAAGGGAAAAAATAAGGGGTGGCTGATAGGTTACAGCCGAGCAGAACCAATAAAATCCGGTCGATATTTCGGCCTGTACATAAAGCGTGATCAATAAAAGAACGAGGCTTGCCGCCAGCAGCCGGGCCTTGCTAAAAAAGCTACCCAGGAATACCTTATTAATGCTGCTTAAAAAAAAGTAAAAAGCCCAACCTATACCGATTAACAGCAGCTGGGTATGCAGAAAATAAAACCGTTCCGGTATATTGTGGTCCACCAGCCACATTTGAATAAAGATCGCGGTATACCGGCCGGTCCAACGCCGGTATAATTGCGCCAACCCGGCCCAAATACCCACTTTCCTATCCAGTGTATATAGCTGGAAATCATCGGCTGCCATAGAATTGAAAAAAGACACGAGGAAAAAAGGCAATAAACAAAAAAGAAGTGTTCCCCAAAGCAAAAACGGCCGTCCGAACTTTCCAAAAGAGGTGCGCATTATCGATATAGCTATAATTATTCCGGCTAATGTAAGCAATTATCCAGGGCTTTATTCACCCGGGGCTGGCATACGCGCCAAATATGTATTAATTTCACGCGGAAATCAATCACAGCCGCATGGAAATCGCACGGAAAAAGAGACTTGCAGGATGGGGTAATTACCCCGTGGCCGAATCCTTCACCGTAAATCCCCGGGACGAAGGGGATGCGAAAGCGGATCTATCGAATAATTCGATCGTGGCCAGGGGGCTCGGCCGGAGCTATGGCGACCAGGCCGTGAACGAGAACAACTATGTAGCCATCTGCACGAAGCTCAATCATTTCTTACACTGGGATGAAAAAGAAGGCATTTTAGAATGCGAGGCTGGCGTGAGCCTTGAAGAGATCATCACTGTTTTCGGGCCTAAAGGGTGGATGCCCATGATCTGTCCGGGCACCAAATTCGTGACGATCGGGGGAGCCATTGCCAACGACATCCACGGGAAAGCACATCATATCGACGGCTCTTTTGTCAATAGCGTGCTCTCTTTTACCATTCTGCTGGCGGACGGGCAGGTCCTGGAAGCCTCGCGGACGGAGAATACCGATCTCTTTTGGGCTAATTTCGGCGGCCTCGGTTTGTTGGGCGTGATCTTGCGGGCACGGTTAAAGCTGCGAAAGATCGAAACGACCTATTTCAAAACAAAATCGATCAAGATCAAAAACCTGGACCATATGCTCGAAGCATTGGACCAGTACGACACCGAATACAACTATTCCGTAGCCTGGATCGACGCCCTTGCAAAGGGTTCCAAGCTAGGGAGCGGAGTACTTTCACTGGGTAATGCGGCAACATTAAACGATCTGCCGGAAAAGTTGAAAGCAGATCCGCTCAAGCTGCATAAGACGGGAAAGCTCAAGATACCTTTTTTCTTTCCTTCATTTGCGTTGAATGGTCTCACGGTACGAATGCTGAACCGGGTGATCGCCTTTGTACAAAATTCACCCAAGCAATTCGCGCACTACGAGAAATTCTTTTTCCCGCTGGATGCCATCAACGACTGGAACAAGGGTTATGGCAAACGAGGGTTCATACAATATCAATTCGTGATCCCGGAAGACCAGGGCAAAAAGAACCTCACGGAGATCCTTGAAATGATCGCCGGCAGCGGATGTACGCCTTTTCTCAATGTCTTCAAACGCATGGGTGACGGACAAGGGATCCTCTCCTTCCCGTTCAAAGGATATACCCTGGCCATCGATTTCCCGGTAACCAAAGAGCTGCTCGAATTCACTCCCAGGCTGGACGCGAAAGTGTTGTCTGCCGGCGGCCGCCTTTATCTGGGCAAGGATGCCTTGTTACAGGAAAGCACATTCAAGGCTATGTACCCCCAGCACCAGGAATGGATGGCCATCAAACGAAAATACGATCCCGACAACCGCTTCAGCTCGAATATCTCGCGGCGGCTGGGGTTGGATGCCCGATAGGTTTGGAAAGGTCTGAAAAGGTCTAAAGCAGTTGATGCGCAGGTCTAAAGCTTCGACGAGAATTTTTTTCTTACCCGGCTCAGCGTCTCCAGGGTCATACCCAGATAAGAAGCAATGTATTTAAGGGGGATGCGGTTGGACAGGGGATCATGATGCAGGAGAAATGAGCGGTATTTGTTCTCTGCTTTTGTCAGCCGCGCGATATAGGCACGTTTTTCGGCGTCGGCGTAATAGATTTCCAACAGTTTTCTCGCCAGGATATTGGATTCCGGAAGCCGTTCATACATGACTTGCAGATCATCGAGGGTCATCGCAAGCAGGTCGCAGTTCTCGAGCGCCTGAATGTTCTCGAGCGCCTGGATGTTCTCGACGGCGGGGCTTCGCTGATGCAAGCCGAAGATAGAAGAGACGAGCTGATTCTCTACTGTGATCCAGGTGGTGATGTCCCGTTGTCCTTCACGAACGAAACCGCGGATCGCGCCTTTGACGATAAAATAGATGTGCTCGCAATGAGTGCCTTCTTTCAACAACATCTTTCGTTTTCGGACCGTAGCGATGGAGATGTGCTCCCGCAGGTAGGATTCGACGGCTGGGCTCACCGGGTAGAGCGCTCGCAGCACGTTGAGCAATGGGGTGATGTCAGGTGTGCGCGAAGGCTCCTGACCTGACCCGGGAGGTTCAGGTTGTTTCATGGTTTAGTGGTTTAGGTTGGCCAATAGGTGATAAAGCAAATATAAATAAACCAATAAACGTTTGTGTCGCTATTTTACAGACTGTTTTGATTTTTTGAGAAGGCGGGCATAATAAGCGCAGACGTTGTTCATCAAACAGATCTCGCATTTTGGTTTTGGCAGACAGATCTCCCGGCCCAGGAACGACATCGCCATTCCTGCGTCCCACTCATCCGCTGGAAGTATTTTCATCAGTTTTTCTTCAATTTTCTTTGGGTCTTCGTCCTTGGCGATGCCTAGACGAGGCGCGACACGTACGACATGGAGGTCTACGATCACGCCTTCCGGGGGCCGGTGCATCTCGCGGAGGATGACGTTGGCCGATTTCCTGCCGATACCCGGCAGCTTGACAAGCTCCTCCTGAGTGTCGGGAATACGCTTGTCGGCTTTTATTTGCTGTGCGATGTTCACAAGCCATGTGGCCTTGTGAGCGAAGTTCCGGACGCCGGCGAGATAGGGAAAAAGCTTTTCCGGGCTCGCAGTAGCCAATGCCGGCATATCCGGCCAGACGGCGAAGAACCCGGGCGCGATCTTGTTGATGACATCGTCCCTGCTTTGAGCGGAAAGGACGACCATGACGAGAAGTTGATAGGTATTCCCGTAGTCGAGCGGGTGCTTTTTATTTTTGTACTTTTTGAGCAGCGGCATCAGAGCCTTTGGCCAATTGATCTTTGTAGTAGCCATACTAACCATTTATCATCCTTGAAGATAACAAATATCTTCTGGAAGGATAATAGATAAAAAAGCAAGTGCCGTTCTTGAGGACTGGAATGATCTGGGACGCCATGTTCTCCGGAACAGCCGGGCAACCAAAGGTGGTGCCCATGGTACCATATTTGTGCAGCACCCGTTCGCTGACATAATTCGCGCCATGTATCACGATACCCCTGGCATGAGCTTTATCGTTGAATCCTTTTTCCACTCCGTCGATACGCAGCGAGAGACCGTTGCAACCCACATAGGTATTGCGGGTCACATAAAAGCCAAGACTGCTTTTATAGGAATCGGGAACATTGGAGAAGGAGTGAGCGAATGCCCGGCCCGAGCCCTGGCCATGGGCAACATAGGTCCGGTAAAGCAGTCGTTTGTTCTGGAGATCGAGGACATACATGCGTTTGGCGCTCGAAGCTTGAGAGAAGTCGCACACGGACAGCACCGTGGCCTTATGAAGCACATGTCTTTTGAGCAAATGGTGGTAGCCTAGCAGCGCATATTCCAGGGCTTTTTCGTTGAGACCGGAGTCGCGCAGATCCATCTCGTAGTAAAGGTCGGCGGCCTCGAGCGCGATCAATCTTCTTTCGACGGTCCTGGCCGAAAAGCGCACGTGACGGTGGACAGAATGATGATTTTCCTTTTTAGCGGCTGCCAGCATGGGCAGGAGAAGCGCCAGTACGAAGGGGATGAACAGTTTACCGGAGTAAACAGATACTGTTTTCATGAAGGGTCGTTTGCGGGTTACGGAATAGGAACGTTTTACCGGCAAATCATAGTGATTGGAGTGCGTAGGTCCTTACAGAGGATAATAGAGATCGATAGGTAAAGAGAGATGGAATTTCGCGGGAGATTGGGTACTGCAGGACAAAAGTAATAGCCAATTTCGAGAAATGCAAGGGGGAGGGGCACAAAATGCCTTACTGGCGCGGGTTTGGAGCCGGCAGGCAGGGAAAAAGGTCGTAAAAGCGTGGTTTGGTGGATCCTGCTGGGCTCGAACCAGCGACCCTCTGATTATGAGTCAGATGCTCTAACCGGCTGAGCTAAGGATCCTGCCTATGGTCGTCGGAGACAGACCATAATCCGGCGGGGCAAAAATAATGAAATTGCAGCATTTTCCTAAAGATAACTGTCAAATAGGAAGTCAGTATTTTCCTTAATATTGCCTTGTGGATCAGAGTTGAGTCGGGACCTCGACATCGTACCAAGACTTGCCAACATGATTACCGCCGAGCAAATTCAATATTTACAACAAAGGATCGCCTGCCACGACGACCAGCAGGCCTACAAGCTGTTGTATACGGCGTTGTATCCTTACCTGTATCCTTTTGCCCGGGCCCTCGTCAAGGCTAAAGAACCTGCCGAAGAGGTCGTGTCCGATGTCTTCATCAAGGTCTGGGAGAAAAGGCGGGAACTGGGAAAGGTCGAAAACCTCAAGCTCTATCTTTATGTGGCCACGCGGCATATCGCTCTCAACTATCTCGACAAACAAAAACGCAAAGCCACCAAGCCACTCGATAATTTTCAGCATTCGGAGTTCATCAGCGTCCACCTGGACCCGGAACAGCTGCTGATCACGGCCGACATGATGGTCCTGCTCCGCAAGGCTATCGATCAACTGCCGCCCAAATGCAAGGTCATCTTCAAGCTCGTGAAAGAGGATGGCCTGAAATACAAAGAAGTGGCCGAGATCCTCGGCATATCCATAAAGACCGTAGAGAACCAACTGGCCATCGCCTTGCACAAGCTGGGCAATGTGGTGGATTTCGATATCAAAAAGACCCTTCCTACCGCTGTCAAGTCCTTTTAGTCCTAAAAGACAAGTCCTATTAAGTACATCGCGCAGTAGCCGCCAGTGCACCCGGGTGCTGTTAAAACGTTTTAGTGAGCTCCGATTAAAAATTTCTTAAAAATTTTTGGGGGTTTTTCTTTGTTCCTCTGTCCGGTAAAGATGTATCATGGGACAAGAACAAAAGGAATACACCTGGCAATTGGTCGCCAGGATGCTTGCGGGCGAAGCTACCCGGCAGGAACTGGCAGAGCTGGAGCATTTGCTGCGCAGCAACCCCGAACTGCATTATCCCCTGCAGATCATCACGGGACTCTGGCGTCAAAGTGGCCCGGAAGAGCAAAAAAAGGCCGAAGAAGCCTTCTCGAAACATCTCGACCGGATGGCGGCATTGCAGATCGGCTATGAATCCGGCACACCATCCCCCGCGGAAGGGATGGCGCATGCCCGGACCCGACGCAGGCTGCGGCTGTTCGCGGGCGTAGGCGCGGGGTGCGCAGCCGTCATAGCTCTCATAGCCGGCGTTTCTCTTTATTACCCAAATCCAGGTGGCCAAACGGTGAAAAGCAGTCCGGCAACAAAACGGCAACAGCAACTCAGCGAGGTCACCACCCGCCAAGGTTCACGCACGAATCTCTATCTGCCGGACGGTACACGGGTATGGCTCAACGCGGCCAGCCGCATCACCTATGCCAAAGATTTCGGCCGCGCAACAGGCGCAAGAGAGGTAACACTTTCGGGCGAGGCCTTTTTCGATGTCACCCACAATGCCGCCAGGCCTTTTGTGATCCACACTACCCGCATGGACATCAGAGTACTTGGAACGAGCTTCAACGTCAAATCCTACCCGACGGAGAAGACCACCGAAGCCGTGCTGGTCCATGGCAGCATCGAAGTGGACATCCATACTAAGACCAACAAGACGGTGATCCTCAAACCCAATGAAAAGCTGGTCGTCGACAATGATGACGGTGCGAACGTGCTGCCGCGGACCGTTGTGCGCCATAGCGGAAGTCTTATCCAGCATTTGCCGGTGACCATCCTCAAACCCAACTACGAACCCACCACAGGTGCGATGATCGAGACCTCCTGGGTCAACAACAAACTGATCTTTCAGGATGAGCCTTTCGATGAACTGGCGCGGCAGATGGAACGGTGGTATGGCGTCTCGATCCGGTTTGCCCGGCCCGAGTTGGGGCAGTTGCAGTTTACAGGCAGCTTTCAACAGGAGACGATCAGGCAGGCGCTGGACGCCTTGAAACTCACAGCGACCTTTAATTACAATTTATCCGGAAATCAAATCAGTATTTATTAAAAACAAGACTAATATGTAAAAATGGCTTAAAAAAACGGGAAATGTTGGCGCATTTCCCGCCAGGTTATCAAGAAACCAGCGTCGGGTTCTGAGTCAGGCGCATGTTTCGGTTTATCTAACAACCCAATTCTAAAAGTATGCAAAAAATTCTAACGATGGGGGGCGGGAGTCCTCATGCCGTAAAAAAAGTTCTTTTAATTATGAAGTTAACCTTTCTACTGGTATTTGTCGCGGCGCTACAGGTATCGGCCCATGTCAACGGGCAGAGTAAGGTGTCACTCAAACTGAATGATGTAGCCCTCTCGAAGGCCCTTAATTCGATCGAAAAACAAGGCACTTATCGCTTTCTCTACAATAGCCGGCTTGAATCCATTAACCGGAAGATCAGCATCGACGTCGATAACTCCGAGATCAAGGATGTCATGAATCACTTATTGGCCGGTACCCAACTAACTTACAAGCTATTAGAAAATAATCTTATCGTAGTGCTCGCGACCGATCTATCCCAGCAGGACATCAAGATCACCGGTAAGGTCACCGGGGACAATGGCGAACCCCTGGCCAATGTCACGGTGCAGGTTAAAGGATCCGATAAGGGCACGACCACGGATTTCTCCGGCAACTTCACGCTGCTGGTCCCCGACAATGCCACGCTGACCTTCTCCTACATCGGTTACAACTCACAGGACGTCGCCGTCAGCGGACAAAGCGTTTTCAATATCAAGATGGTTCCATCGAACAAGGTCCTCGACCAGGTAGTCGTCGTGGGTTATGGTACACAGCGCAAGATCGATGTCACCGGTTCGGTAGGTCAGATAAAAGGCGACGAGATCGCCAAACAGGCTTCGCCCAACCCCATCAGCGGCTTGCAAGGCAAGATCGCCGGCGTCCAGATCACGAATGTCGGTACACCCGGTTCGTCGCCGGATATCAAGATCCGCGGTTTGGGAACCTACTCTTCCAATGCCAGTCCGCTTTATGTCGTAGACGGGGTCTGGGTTACCGATGTGAGCTTTCTCAACCCGGCCGATATCGACAATATCAGTATTCTCAAGGATGCGTCGAGCTCGGCCATTTATGGGGTAAAAGGCGCCAACGGCGTAGTGTTGATTACCACGAAGAAGGGTAAAGGCAAGGCGGTCGTTTCCTATAATGGTACGGTGGGGTGGCAGGTGGCCACCCACATACCCAAAATGGCAGATGCCCATGAGTATGCGATCATGTTCAATGAGCTGGGACGGGCCACGGCTAGCACCAATTTCCTCGATTCTTCGCAATTCGGTGCGGGAACGAACTGGTTCAATCAGGAACTGCGGAATGCGCTGATCACGAATCATTCGGTGACAGTGAGCGGCGGCAGCGAAAAGTCCACTTATAATCTCTCGTTAGGTTACCTGGATCAGCAGGGTATCTTGAAGACCAACGATTATCAACGCTATACCGCCAAGTTCAGCAATGATGTGGAAGTCTCCCGTTTTGTAAAAGCGGGCTATACAGTGATCGGTGAATACAATAAATCGCACGACGCTCCCCTCGGGATCTGGCGTGATCTTTATACGGCGCCCCCGGTACTGCCGGTCAAATTTGCCAATGGCCGGTATGGCGATCCGGGGTACTACGGTCTAGGCCAATCGGTAAGCAATCCACAGGCAACGCTCGATTATAACAATGCCACGGCCAAGGGATATCATGTAAACGGCAATGCTTACATCGACATCAAATTCCTACAGCATTTTACCCTGCACAGCAGCGCAGGTGGCATCTATCAACAGGATGAACAGCAAGGGTTCACGCCGATCTACAACGCGACGTCCACGCAAAGCAGTACGCACACCACGCTTACGGAAGCCCAGCTGGAGACGCGCAATTGGATCATCGAAAATACCCTTACCTATAGCAATGAATGGGGCGATCATAAGGTAACGGCCCTGGCCGGTCAGACCGCCTATCGCAACTATTATGACGAGACCCATGCCACCGCACAGGATGGCGCCATCACCTCGAATTCCAACACCTGGTATCTCGGGCTTGGTTCGGGTAATGCCGGCAGCATCTATGATGTCACGCCCAGCAACGCGCCGCCGCAGGCCTATCCGGCGCTCGAACGTGTAAGCTCATATTTCGGCCGCTTGACCTATAGCTATGCAGACCGATACACAGTCACCGGAACACTCCGTTCGGATGGCGACTCCAAATTCACTGCGGCTCATGGCCGGGCACTTTTGCCCTCCGTAGGCGCCGCCTGGGTTGTCAGCAACGAAAACTTCTTGAAGGGTCAGCATGTCTTCAACTACCTCAAGATAAAAGGCAGCTGGGGTCAGGTGGGGAATAGTGGCGTGCCTGTCTACGTTGGTACCCAGACGACTACTACCGCCGGCAGCATTATCTATAACAACACGGGTGTTATCAGCAGCAGTCAGAGCATTGCTTCGGCAATACCAAAACCCCTCAACTGGGAAAAGAGCGAAGGAACGGATGTCGGGCTCGAGGCCACGTTGATCAACAATCACCTGAATTTGGAAGCCGATTTTTACAACCGCAGCACGCTCAATTTTATCTTCCCGGTGTTGTTCGGCGGAGACCTCGGTTATACTACGCAGCAGTTAGTTCAGAATGTCGGCGACCTCCGTAACCGCGGGGTCGAAGTTTCCGCTACATGGCGTCAGGATATCAACAAAGACTTTACGTTTAGCATCGGCGGCAACGTCGCATACAACCAGAACAAATTCATCAAGAATACAGCAGGGCCCCAGAAATTGTATGCAGGTGGTACGGCCTCCACGGGCGGCCAGCTGGGTACCGTTACGACGGTAGGTCAGCCGCTGGGTCAATTCTACGGCTATAAGGTCATCGGCATCTTCCAGAGCGCTGCGGATGTATCGTCCTATGTGGACAAGAACGGCACGGAATATCAACCGAGCGCAAAACCCGGGGATTTTAAATATGCTAAGACATCCAACGGTGGACTCGGCGCTATCGGCGGGAACGACAGGGTCATACTCGGGAACCCCAATCCCAAGTATGTCTATGGGATCAATACCAGCTGGACCTATAAAGCCTTCGATCTGGCCCTCGATTTCAATGGCGTAGCGGGAGTTCAGCTCTACAATGCGAACAAGGGTTTGCGGTATGGCAACGAGAACTGGACGCAGGATTTCTATAACAATCGCTGGCATGGCGCCGGTACTTCAAACAACAACCCTTCGGTCAATATCGGTGGCAATCAGAACTATTATATCAACTCCTGGTATGTAGAGAGCGGTGCTTATTTCCGTATCCGGAATGTACAGCTCGGGTATACGCTGCCCGATGTCTATGCTTCCAAAGCAGGAATAAAGAAGGTGAGGGTCTTTGTCAACGCGCAAAATCCGGCAATCTTTACGAAGTATAAAGGGTTTACGCCGGAAGTAGGCGGCAGCCCGGGAAGCATCGGCATCGACAACAATGTGTATCCGATCTCCGCGATCTACAATTGCGGGCTGAATGTAACCTTTTAATCAATAAATTCTATTGCAATGTTATTCAATCAATATAAAAGACGCCCGTCGGCCCGGCTGCGTGGCTTTACCCTATATCTTGCCCTGGGCGGCGTTGTCCTCAGCGGCTGTTCCAAAACTTTTACCCACTCCGACGATACGCTAACCGGACAGCCTGCCGGAACCACGTTTTGGAAAACTGCCGATCAGGCTGCTAGCTCGGTAAACATTATCTACGGTAATCTCCGCACCTGGAACAATACGGCGTTTGCCGCTATCTGTGTCGAGAACATGGGTTCCGACGATGCGATCAAGGGAAGCGTCGCAAGCGATGCCACGTTTATCAATGAATACGATCAGTTCACCATCGATCCTTCCGAGAGCCAGCTCGATGGTTTCTGGCAGGGCCAATATCAAAATATCAATTTCTGTAACCAGGTCCTGGACAATGTCGATACGATGTCGACTGTAGACCCCACACTCAAAGCCCGATATCTTGGCGAAGCGAAATTCCTCCGGGCCTATTCTTATTTCCGGTTGGAAAGAGCGTATGGCAATATCCCCCTTATCCTCCATGTACCGCTCACGGCCGCGGAACAAAATCCGGGACAAAGCACACCAGCACAGGTTTGGGCAGCCATCGAACAAGATCTTACGGATGCTGCTTCCGTGCTGCCCGCGAGCTATGGACCATCGGATGTGGGCCGCGCCACCAAAGGCGCCGCGCTTGCATTGCACGCCAAGGTCGCCATGTACCAGAAGAAATGGTCGGACGTACTCAACTATACCAATGCGGTGATCTCTTCGGGCGTGTATAGCCTGTTCCCGGACTACTACCAGATGTTCCGGTATGCCAATGAAAACTGTTCGGAGTCGATCTTCGAGATCCAATGCGACTATGTTCCTGGCAATGACGATATCAACAGCAGCCAGTACTCGCAGGTTCAGGGCGACAGGGATGTAAGTCCATCCGTAGGCTGGGGCTTCAACGTGCCCACGCAAAACCTGGTTAATGAGTTCGAGACCGGTGACCCGCGGCTTACGGGTACGGTGATGATCCAGGGAACGACGACACCCAGTGGCGATGTGGTTCCGATGGCTTCGGCCGGCGCACCTACTATGTATAATATGAAATCCTATGTTCCGTTCGCGACCGCCGCGCTGAGCCCCAACCAGGGTTGTGGCCAGAACGTCCGGGTGATCCGTTATGCCGATGTTCTGTTGATGAATGCGGAGGCAAACAACGAGCTGGGCAACAGCTCGGATGCGTTGAAATCGCTGGAGATGGTGCGTGCCCGGGCTCGGAACAACAGCGCCAATCCCTCCACAGACCTGCCGGCGGTGACGACCACCGACCAGGGCCAGTTAAGGACCGCCATCTATCATGAGCGTCGTGTAGAACTGGCGATGGAAAACGACCGGTATTTCGACGTGATCCGGCAGGGCCGGGGGGCAACGGTTTTCGGCCCTTTGGGCTGGACGAGTAAGAATACCTACTGGCCGATCCCACAAAATGAGATCGACATCAGCGGCGGCAAGCTGGTTCAAAATTCCGGTTACTGATTTTTTACTATTTAAACCGATCAAACATGCACAACATAAAATCATCAATAAAGCCGGCTCTTGGAATCCTGGCCGCGCTTTCCCTGCTGGTCGTTTCCTGTCAGAAGAAATTCGACTCTAACAGCTATAAACCGGCGGAGACCTTCGGCGGGTTTTCATCCTCCAGTCAGATCGAATCGAGTGCGTTGGTAGCGCATTTCAGTTTCGAGAACAGCCTTGTGGACAGCGTCAGCAAGACCTCGGCCGCCAATTACGGGACGACATTTGGCACCGGTATCAAAGGCCAGGCCATGCAAATAGGGTTGAACAATTACGCGATCTTTACTCCCACCACGGGCATCACAGGTCTGCAGAGCATGACCATCGCTTTCTGGATGAATACGTCGGAAAACACCACGGGAACACAGGAGCTTGTCGATTTTGTCGACAGCAACCAGTTCTGGAGCAACCTCGATATGTTCCTGGACGGCCAGACGAGCAGCGGTTGTGTGTTCAAGATCCACAGTTTTGGCAGCGGCGGCACCCAGGAAGCCTGGCTAACCAGCTGGAAACTTAACAGCCCCTGGGGCGTGTGGACGCATATCGCGTTGACCTACGACGCCGGAACCAATAACTTCACGTTCTATGTGAACGGCGCCGCGGTGGGGAGCTCGACCGCCGCCAATTTCGGTAACCTGAATTTCGCCAATTTCCCGGCCATCGTGCTGGGTACGACGCAATTCGAAACAACACCCAGCCTAACAAGCGGAGCTACCTCGCAGTCCTGGGCCAGCTATGTGCTGGGTTTGATGGACGAGCTCCGCATCTATAACAAAGCGCTTACCGGTACCGAGGTGAAGGCGTTGTACCAGCTCGAAACGATTGGTAACTAATTTTTCAGGCGAGGCGGCCATGGCCGCCTCGCTTTTTTTTCCATGAGACTAATCATTGCTATATGCTTACTCCTCGCCGCCTGCAGCAAGAGCAAGCCCGCGACGACCACGACAACTACTACGCCATCCTCGTTTAGCTTCAACAGCCTCAAGGTAAATGGCGCTTTCAATGGGTTCACCTATACCAATGTGAATGTGACGCCCGCCATTCAGTTTGCATTTACTGCGCCGGTGGATCAAAAAACCGTGGCCGCCGCCGTGTCGTTCCAAACCAGCGCCGGCGCTGGCATACCCTATGCGGTATCCTATTCGAACAACGACAGCACCATGACCATCCAGCCATCGTCCGCGCTGCAGCCCATCACGCAGTATACTATCTCGGTCGCCACCTCGCTGCTTTCACAGGCGGGCGGCACGCTGGAGTCGGCGATCAACGTGAAGCTGACGACGGCGATCGACTCGACAGACAAGTTTCCGCGGATCACGGACAGCGCCTTGCTCGACCTGGTGGAGTCGCAGACTTTTGGATATTTCTGGAGTTTCGGCCATCCCAACTGCGGCATGGCGCGGGAGCGCAATACCTCCGGGGACGTGGTCACCACCGGCGGTACTGGATTTGGCATCATGGCGATGCTGGCTGCGGTACAACGCGGGTTCATCACCCGGGCGCAGGCCCTGGGGCGGATCGACACCATCGTGAATTTTCTTACCACAAAGGTCACGACCTATCACGGCGCGTTTTCGCATTGGATCAACGGCACTACGGGCGCCACCGTTCCCTTTAGTACCCGGGATGACGGCGGTGATATCGTGGAGACATCCTACCTGATGCAGGGATTGCTGTGCGCGCGACAGTATTTCAACAATACAACCGACGCAGGTGAAACAAATTTACGAGCGGCGATCAACCAGCTCTATGCGAATATCGATTACGGCTGGTACCGAAGGAGTGGATTGAACGTCCTTTATTGGAACTGGAGCCCCGACTACGACTGGGCCGTGAATGTTCCTGTACAGGGCTGGTGCGAAGCGCTGATCACCTATGTACTGGCCGCATCCGCACCTAACGATCCCATCCCGAAGTCGACCTATGACAGCGGCTGGGCGCGCAATGGATCGATGCGCAACGGGAATACCTATTACAACGTCGTTCTTCCGCTGGGACCTTCGCTAGGCGGCCCGCTTTTCTTTGCGCAATATTCCTTTTTGGGCATCGACCCCAACGGCCTTGCGGATGCCTATGCCAATTACTGGACACAGAATACGGCCCATACCCTGATCAACTACTCCTATTGCGTCGCCGACCCCGGTAACTTTAACGGCTATAGTACCCAATGCTGGGGACTTACCGCCAGCGATGAACTCAACGGGTATTCGGCACATTCGCCAACCAATGACGATGGCGTGATCTCACCAACGGCTGCGGTCTCCTCCCTGCCGTATGCACCTACGCAGGCAATGAACGCGCTTCGCTTTTTTTATTATAAATTAGGGGACAGGATCTGGGGACAGTATGGATTCACCGACGCCTTTAACCTGACCAAACCCTGGTTCGCCACCTCTTATCTCGCCATCGATCAAGGGCCAGAGATGGTGATGATCGAAAATTACCGAAGCGGCCTGCTCTGGAATCTTTTTATGAGCTGCCCTGAAGTACAAAATGGAATGAGATCACTTGGATTCTCGAGCCCGCATTTTTAAGTGCATATGAAAAAACTATTGCTATGTGTCATCGCCGTTTATACCTGCATCGGCGGGTATGCTCGAGGCATTAATGATTCCACACTACTCGATCTCGTCGAGAAACAGACCTTCGAATACTTTTGGGCCGGCGCGGAGCCGAACAGCGGCATGGCGCCGGAACGTATTCACACGGACAACATCTACCCGGATCATGATAAAAATATTATCGCCACCGGCGGCAGCGGTTTCGGGGTGATGGCGATCCTCGCGGCGATCCACCGGCATTATATCACCCGCGAACAGGGCCTGGAACGGTTCGAAAAGATCGTAACCTTCCTGGAAAAGGCGGATCGTTTTCATGGTGCCTGGTCGCACTGGATCGATGACAACACCGGGCATGTAAAACCTTTTGGCCGGGAAGACAATGGCGGTGACCTGGTGGAGACTTGTTATCTGATGCAGGGGCTGTTGTGCGTGCGGCAATATTTTCAGACCGGCAATGCCGAAGAAATACAGCTGTCGGCCCGTATCGATGCGCTATGGCGTGGCGTCGATTTCGACTGGTACCGCAATGGCGGGCAGAATGTGCTCTTCTGGCATTGGAGTCCCACGTATGGGTGGAAGATGAACTTCCCCGTTCATGGGTATAATGAATGTCTGATCTTATATGTGATGGCTGCGTCATCGCCGACCCATTCCATCCCGGCCGAGGTGTATCGCGAGGGTTGGGCGCAAAACGGCGCGATCGATTCGACGAGTTCCTACAAACAGGATACCCTTCATCTGCATATGCAGGGTAATCCGCCGCATGGGGGCCCGCTCTTCTGGTCGCAATATTCGTATCTCGGACTCGACCCGCGCGGACTAAAAGATCAGTACGCCGACTACTGGCGCGAGAATCGTACGCAATCACTGATCAATTATCAATGGTGCGTCGATAATCCAAAACACTTCAAAGGATACGACAAGGACAGTTGGGGCCTTACCGCCAGCTATTCGGTGGTTGGCTATGCCGCCCACGCTCCGGATGAGAAGAACGATCTTGGAGTGATTTCTCCTACCGCCGCTATTTCGGCCATACCTTACATACCCAAGCAATCCATGGCGGCGATCCGGCACTGGTACGATCAGCTCCGCGACAAGATCTGGGGGAAATATGGTTTCTATGACGCTTTTAGTGAAGAGGCAAACTGGTATCCTCCGCGTTATCTCGCCATCGATCAGGGACCGGAAGTAGGCATGATCGAAAATTACCGCAGCGGTCTGTTATGGCGGCTTTTCATGAGCTGCCCCGAAGTACAGCACGGATTGACAAAACTGGGTTTTCAAAGTCCATGGATCAAATAAAAAATATGTCATATGAACTATTTCCAACTCACCAAGCCACAGATATCCGACTACGAAAGGGACGGCTATCTCATCGTACGAAATTTTCTGAGCTTTCCGGAGATAGAAAAGCTATACGGGATCGCTACGGGTGATGCGATCCTGAGCAAGCATGCTTTTGACCTCAATGACGGGACGGGGAAGAAGACGAAGCTGACTCTGTGGTATAACCCCGGTGACGACGCTTACGGGTTGCTGACGCGTAGCCGGAGGATCGTCGAGGCAGCGGACACGTTGCTGGATGGTGACGCGCCCGTGTGTCATTTTCATAGCAAGCTGATGCAGAAAGAGCCACGTGTCGGCGGGGCCTGGGAATGGCACCAGGACTATGGATACTGGTATAAGAACGAATTCCTTTTCCCCGACCAGATGCTGTCCGTGATGATTGCCATTACCAAAGCCACGAAAGAGAACGGCTGTCTGCAAGTCATCGGGGGATCGCATAAGATGGGCCGCGTGGAACACGGATTTGCCGGCGAGCAAGTCGGTGCTATGCAACGATACGTCGATCTGGCGTTGAAGACGATGCCCCTGATCTATGTAGAGCTCGAACCGGGAGATGCCTTGTTCTTTCACAGCAACCTCCTCCACCGGAGCGCCGCTAACCTTTCCGCCACCGCGCGGTGGTCGCTGATCTCCTGTTATAACCGTCAGACCAATATCGGCTATAACGAACCCAATGGCTCGCATACCGTTCCGGTGCACGTGGTGCCGGATGAGGCCCTGATGGAATGGACCACGACGGGAGTACAGGAAAGTTCGGGTTTTTTAGAAAAAGACAAAGACGAAGCATTAAAATAGAGCTATGAAGCAGCTGCTCCGGATGATCCCGGTGATCTTATTTTGCTGCCAGGCGATCGTCCCACCGGCGGCAGCCCAGCAAAAGACCTATTGCAACCCTATGGATCTCGATTACGGCTATACCCCGATCCCGGATTTTACCCAGTGGGGGAAGCATCGCGCTACCGCCGACCCGGTGATCGTCAACTATAAGGGCGACTACTATCTGTTCAGCACCAATCAATGGGGATACTGGTGGAGCTCCGATCTGTTCCATTGGAAATTCATGCCGCGGAAATTCCTTCGACCCTGGAACAAAGGCTATGATGAGCTGTGTGCGCCGGCCGTGGGGATCATCGGCGATACCATGATCGTTTTCGGATCGACGTACACCCGCAATTTTACTATCTGGATGAGCACAGACCCAAAGACGAATGAATGGAAGCCGCTGGTCGACTCGTTCGGGATCGGCGGCTGGGACCCGGCATTTTTCACGGACGACGACGGTAGGCTATATATGTACAATGGCAGCAGCAATGCCTATCCGCTTTATGGCATCGAGCTGAACCGGAAGACCCTGCAACCCATCGGTACGCGAACGGAATTGACCCTGCTGCATCCCTGGCGGTTTGGCTGGCAGCGATTCGGGGAATATTATGACAACACCTTTCTGGACCCCTTTATCGAAGGATCGTGGATGACCAAACACGATGGAAAATATTATCTGCAATATGGGGCACCCGGCACGGAGTTCAGCGGTTATGCCGACGGCGTAGTAGTAGGCGATGGTCCGCTGGGTCCTTTTGACAAACCGCAGAGCGACCCTTTTTCTTTTCATCCCGGCGGATTTGCCCGTGGCGCGGGTCATGGTAGCACCTTCGCCGACAATGCCGGTCATTACTGGCATATCTCGACCATCGTCATCGGGGTAAAGAACAGCTTTGAACGCCGTTTGGGGATGTGGCCTGCCGGTTTCGACAAGGATGGGGTACTTTATATGGACGCGGCCTTTGGTGACTATCCGCATTATCTTGCCGATGGCCGGTTCACGGGCTGGATGCTGCTGAACTATAAGACGCCGGTGCTGGTCTCTTCCACCCTGAGCCCAGGGCATCCGCCAAACGACGCCGTGGATGAAGACATCAAAACGTACTGGAGCGCGGCCACGGGCGCGCAGGGGGAATGGATACAAACCGATCTGGGTGCGGTCTCTACGGTGAATGCGATCCAAATCAACTATGCCGACCAGGATGCCACATTCCTTGGAAAGCAAACCGATATTTACGCGCAGTACCGGGTGGCGGGCTCCAACGATGAAAAACACTGGCAGGTGCTGATCGACAAAAGCCATAATACCACCGATGTTCCGCACGACTATGTGGAGCTTGCGGAACCCGCGCACGTGCGGTATATCCGGCTGGAGAACATACATATGCCTTCGGGTAAGTTCGCCATCAGCGGACTGCGGGTCTTTGGCCGGGGTGCGGGCTCGCCGCCCGACAGTGTGAGACAGTTCATTGTCTTGCGAACGGAAAAGGATAAGCGGAACGCTTGGATAAAATGGAGCCCAGCGGAGAATGCTTATGGCTACAATCTCTATTTCGGCACAGCGCCGGACAAGTTATACAACTGTGTGCAGGTGAATGACGCCAATGATTATTGGTTCAAGGTCATGGACAAGGAAAAAACGTACTATTTTGCAATAGAAGCATTCAACCAGAACGGCGTTTCTGCCAGGACCGCCGTAACAGACATAAAATAACAAAATGAAAACAGCCAAAACGATTGTTGTCCTCCTTCTCCTCTTCGCAGGAACGGTTCATGCGCAGACCGGCGGCCGCACGAATGGCAGCACCGCCACCGCAGCCGACGTTAAGATGAACAGCTTTATTTCTTCGCTCATGAGTAAGATGACGCTCGAAGAGAAGATCGGACAGCTCAACCTTCCCGCAGCCGGGGATATCACCACCGGGCAGGCCGGCAATTCGGATTTAGCCGGGAAGATCGAAGAAGGCAAGGTCGGCGGGCTTTTCAATATCAAATCCGTCGCCAAGATCAAGGAAGTACAACGCATCGCCGTGGAAAAGAGCCGGCTGAAGATCCCGCTGATCTTCGGGATGGATGTCATCCATGGGTACGAGACGGTGTTTCCCATCCCGCTGGGGTTGAGCTGCAGCTGGGACATGGGTGAGATCGAGCGGAGCGCGCGGATTGCGGCCACGGAAGCCAGCGCCGACGGCATCTGCTGGACCTTCTCGCCGATGGTCGACATCGCACGGGATCCGCGTTGGGGCCGGGTTTCCGAGGGCAGCGGGGAGGACCCATATCTGGGCTCGCAAATCGCGAAGGCCATGGTCAAAGGCTACCAGCGCGATCTCTCCGGCGACTCCGATATCATGGCCTGTGTCAAGCACTATGCCTTGTATGGCGCGGCAGAGGCCGGCAGGGACTACAACACCACGGACATGAGCCCGGTGCGGATGTTCAACGAATACCTGCCTCCCTATAAGGCGGCCGTGGATGCCGGAGTGGGCAGCGTCATGGCCTCTTTCAATGACGTAAATGGCATTCCGGCAACGGCTAACAAATGGCTGATGACGGACATTCTCCGCAAACGTTGGGGCTTTAAGGGTTTTGTCGTCACCGATTATACCGGCATCATGGAACTGACGCCGCATGGACTCGGCGATTTTCAGACCGTGAGCGCGTTAGCCTTGAAAGCCGGCATCGATATGGACATGGTCAGCGAAGGGTTTCTCAAGACGCTGCAGCCCTCGCTTCAGGCGGGGAAGGTCACCCTGCGGGAGATCGACCAGGCCTGTCGGCGGATACTCGAAGCAAAGTACAAGCTGGGGCTTTTTGCCGACCCCTATAAATACTGTAATGAACAGCGGGCAGCTACGGAGATCTTTACGGCGGCCAATAGGCAAGAGGCCCGGAAGATCGCCGCGGACTGTTTTGTGCTGTTGAAAAATCAGGGCAATGTGCTGCCACTTAAGAAAGGGGAGACCATCGCGCTGGTGGGGCCACTGGCGGATGCCGCGAATAATATGACAGGCACCTGGAGCGTTGCCGCCAAATTCGGCCAGTCGGTCTCGGTCCTGGATGGGTTGAAAGAAGCCGTGGGCGACGGCGGCAAGGTTTTGTATAGCCTGGGCGCCAACCTGGATGCCGACAGCCTGTTCGAGGAACGCGCCACGATGTTCGGCAAGAGCCTGCACCGCGACCACCGGCCCGCAAGCGAGATTCTGCAGGAGGCGCTGAATACAGCCAGCCAGGCCGATGTGATCGTCGCCGCCCTTGGCGAATCCGCGGAGATGAGCGGCGAGTCCAGCAGCCGCACAAATATCGGGATTCCGCAGACCCAGCAGGATCTGCTCAAAGCCCTTTTGAAGACGGGAAAGCCACTAGTACTTGTGCTGTTCACCGGCCGGCCGCTGGCGATAAAATGGGAGAACGACGAGGTGCCCGCCATTCTGAATGTATGGTTTGGCGGAACGGAAGCCGGTCATGCGATTGCCGACGTATTGTTCGGGGATGTAAACCCCAGCGGCAAGCTCACCATGACCTGGCCGCAGAATGTAGGACAAGTTCCGCTTTACTATAATCATAAGAACACGGGGCGGCCGCTGGAAGGTCCCTGGTTCCAGAAATTCCGGTCCAACTATCTCGATGTCTCTAACGACCCCGTGTATCCGTTCGGCTATGGGCTCAGCTATGCACATTTCACCTATAGTGATCTAAAGGTCAGCAGTACATCGCTCAAGGGTACGCAGACCTTGAAGGCGACGGTGACGGTGACCAACGACGGTGCGCGTACCGGAAAGGAGGTCGTCCAGCTCTATATCCGTGATCTCGTGGGAAGCATTACCCGGCCGGTAAAGGAGCTTAAGGGCTTTCAGAAAATAGAACTTGCCTCGGGGGAGATCAGGAAAGTGACGTTCGACATCACGCCCGAGGACCTGAAATTTTATAACAGCGAGCTCAAATACGATTGGGAATCGGGGGATTTTATGATCATGGTCGGCGGAAACTCCCGCGATGTGTTGTCGCAGAAGATCACGTGGAATAAATAATTTATGAGATGAAAGAAGCGGCGTTCACACTTGAGCGGCAATCAGTAAATTTGAGCCATGCAGGGCGTAAAAAATATCATCTTCGACTTGGGCGGTGTGATCCTGAACCTCGACAACCGGCGGACGGAAGAAGCATTCGCCAAATTGGGCGTAAAGAATTTGCGACAGTCTTTCGGACTCGGTCATGCCGATTCATTTTTCAAAGACTACGAGGTGGGCAAGATCACCGACCAGCAGTTCATCGACTCGATCCGCACAATGGGCGGGCTCGATGGGGCGACCGACCAGGAGATCATCGATGGTTGGAACGCCTTGTTGCTGGATTTTCCGGCGGAACGCATCGGGCTGCTTAAAGAGCTGGGGAAGAGTTACCGCATCTTTCTTTTCAGCAACACCAACTCGCTGCATCTGGCGGCATTACGGAACATCTATACGCAGACCTTTAAGAGCGGGACGCTGGATGATCATTTTGAGCGGACCTACTATTCGCATCTCCTGGGCATGCGAAAACCGGACAAGGAGTCGTATGAATACATTCTCCGGGAAAATGGCCTCGAAGGGCAGGAGACGCTTTTCGTCGATGATGCGATCGTGAATGTCGAAGGGGCTGAGCATGCCGGGTTGAAAGGGCTGTATCTGCGGCCTGGCATCAGCCTGCTGGATTTTCAGTGGTAGTGCGGCGCTCGCAGGCCGAAGGCCCAACATTAGCGATTTTTCGACGGGGACTTGACTTCTTCAAACTCTATATAGTCTTCCGGCCGGCCGTGTGGCGAAGAATGGCGCTCGCTGGGGCGCGGCTGTTGCGGCGGAGTTTGTGTCCGGGCTCCTCTGTGTGATTGCTGCCCGCTCGCGCCGTCTCGCATATTCGTCCCACCCTGCATATTCCTGAACTGCTCCCGCACCTGGCGCGTCGTCCGGACGATGGGCAGTAAAAAATTGAATACGAACCTATACAGTAGGTAAAACACGATAACCAAAAACAGCATCTCGGATAACGACATCATAATCCACAAAATTTAATATCTGGCCGACGGGCCAAAGTCCCGATCGAGCATCAACAAAGTTACGGCAATCGGGCAAATGGCCGTGTTAAAACTGGCAGGTTATTTCTTGAATACCCTGGTTACCAACCAGTTGAGCCCATCGCCTAATCTTTCCGCCAAAATATCCGCGAAACGGAGAAGGACGTTTTGAAGGTTTTCATTCTCTAGGACACGGTCCAGGAGACGATAGCCGGTGAGCTCCTCGCCATCGAGCTTTCTGGGCAATAGAGAACGAACAAACAGCGAGCCGGAATGTTGTTGGAAATAGGTGAAATTCTCGTCGATCTCCGATTCGAGTTCTTTTGCCTTGATCCGCAAACGCCGGATCTCCTCGTCCAGGGCATTCATGCTGCGGGAGGCTTTTGTCGATCTAGACATGGCTGGCATCCTCCTCTTCTTTTGATTTTTGTATAACACTTTGAATCACAGGGTCTACAAACAAGGCTTTGCGGAAGACGGCCAGGAGTATGAAGATCGCGAGGATCAGCAAGGTCACGAGACCAAAGCCTTTGACCTGGCTGTGGAAAAGGCTCGAGAACCAAAAGGCGACCATCATGCCGCCGAAGAGAAGAAAAAGAAAGGCCAGAAAGAGTGAGAGCAGTACCCAGGCGAACAGCCCGGCCGATTTTGCAAAAAGGCGAAGGCTTTGCAGCCGGTAGATCTCGAGGCGTGTTTCCAGGTATTCTTTCAGCAGTGTCTTATTCTCGGCGAAAAAAGATCCCAGGTTATCGGGCTGATCCATAATCTTTTTTTTAAAAATACAGAGTTTGGGCGAATCTTTAAATTATCCTACCTTTGCGACAGGTAAATGACGCAAAAGCAAGGGAACGGAATCGTTCCCTTCTTCTTTTCTTAGGCAAATATGAACGAAACAGCTAAAGCGGTAGAAAGTTTAGTCCAGAATCTGCTGGCCGGCGATCCGGACTATTTCCTGGTGGATGTACGGATCAAGCCGACAAATAATGTCAAGGTATATATCGATGGGGACAAAGGGATCTCCATTGAAAAGTGCGTCCAGTATAACCGTGCTTTATACAAAAAGTTAGAGGAGTCGGGTCTTTTCCCGACCGGGGATTTCTCGCTGGAGGTCTCTTCTCCGGGGCTGGATGAACCGTTGAAACTGCTGCGGCAGTACAGGAAGAATATTGGCCGGCAGGTCGAGCTGGTATTGCAGGATGGCACAAAAAAAGAGGGCCGGCTGCTGGAAGTGAGCGAGGACGGCATTATAGTAGAGGAAACCAGGGGTAAGAACAAGAAAAAAGAAGTAATTAACCATACTTTTTTATTCGATAACATAAAAACAACAAAAATTCAAGTAGTTTTCTAGGAGATTTTAAAATTAGTGTTATGGCAAGTATCAATCTAATCGAAGCCTTCCAGGACTTCAAAGAAGCAGAGAACATCGACCGACCCACTATGATGAAAGTGGTAGAGGATGTGTTCAAAACACTGTTGCGCAAGAAATATGGAAGCGACGAAAATTTTGACGTCATCGTGAACGCTGAAAAGGGGGATCTGGAGATCATGCGCCGCCGGACTATTGTGGAGGACGGGGCGGTCAACGACCCGTTGGCGGAGATTGCATACGCCGATGCTGTGAAGATCGAACCTGACTATGAAGTCGGGGAAGAATTATATGAGGAAGTGGAGATCCTGGATTTCGGCCGTCGTGCGATCCTGGCCGCCAAGCAGACGCTGGCGAGCCGTATCGGCGATCTCAAAAAGAATGTGCTGTTGAAAAAATACAGCGAGCGGGTAGGGGAGATCGTAAGCGCCGAGGTTTACCAGGTGTGGAAAAAGGAGATCCTGCTGCTCGATGAGGAAGGCAGCGAACTGATCCTGCCGAAATCGGAACAGATCCCGCAGGATTATTTCAAGAAAGGTGAGAATATCCGGGCCGTGGTCAAGAAGGTAGAGTTGAAGAACAACTCGCCGGTGATCATCCTGTCGAGGACCAGTCCGCTCTTCCTGTCCAAGCTGCTCGAGATCGAGGTTCCGGAGATCTTCGACGGGTTGATCGTCATCAAGAAGATCGTACGGGAGCCCGGTGAGCGGGCCAAGGTTGCGGTGGAGTCGTATGACGACCGGATAGATCCGGTAGGCGCCTGCGTAGGGATGAAGGGTAGCCGTATCCATGGCATCGTTCGGGAGCTCAAGAACGAGAACATCGACGTCATTAACTGGACCAGTAACGTACAGCTGCTGATCCAGCGTTCGCTGACGCCGTCGAGGATCACTAATATGGAGCTGGACAGCGAAAAGTCGCATGCGAATGTCTATTTAAAACCGGATCAGGTTTCGCTGGCGATCGGCCGAAAAGGGGTCAATATCAAATTGGCGCAGGAATTGACGGGTTATACCATCGATGTATTCCGCGATAACGAGGGTGAGCCCGAAGAGTTCGATATCGATCTGGAAGAGTTCAGCGATGAGATCGAAAGCTGGGTCATCGATGAGCTCAAACGCATCGGTTGCGATACGGCCCGGAGCGTGCTCGATCTGACGGCTGAAGAACTGGAGCGGCGGACGGACCTGGAAAAACAGACCATCGACGATGTGAGAAGGGTATTGAAGGAAGAATTTGAAAAAGGATAATTAGGGTTAAGAGATTATTATATATGGCAGAGACAACCACATTACGCCTAATGGCTGCAGCCAAGGAATTCAACATCGGGAAGGATACCCTGGTGGATTTTTTGGTGGGCAAAGGATTCAGTAAAGACGATCTGAAGCCTACGTCGAAGTTGACGGAGGATATGTATCGTTCTTTGCAGCAGGAGTTCAACAGCGATAAAGTCGCCAAGCACAAGAGCGACCAGATCGACTTGCCCAAAGGCAGCCTGGAGGCAAAAAAGAAGAAAGAAGAGGAGCCGCAGCAGCAGCCGGTGCAGCCGCTTTTCAAGAAGGATGTTCCCCCGGTGATCAAGAAGCCGGCGAAAGAGGAAGCACCCCCGCCTGTGGTCGAAGAGACGCCGGCGCCGCTGGTAGTGGAGGCTGTACGCGAGGAGCCCGAGGTTGTAAAGATCGAGGCCCCCGAGCTGGAAGGTCCCAAGGTTGTGACCAAGATCGACCTGTCCGCGATCGATTCCTCGACGCGGCCCAGGAAGAGTGTAAAGAAAGAAGAGCCTGTAGTGGAAAGTGCGCCCGAGGAGCCGGCGAAAGAGCCGGCGCCGCAGCCCGAGCCGGTTGTTGCCGGTCCGGTAGCCGTCGAGGAGGCCCCGGTAGTAGCGAAAGAAGAGCCGGTCACAGCGACGGAAGAACGCGCCGAAGCGGTGCAGCCGGCGGAAGGTACGGAGACGGAACAGCCTGACGTACCACCCGTGATCGAAAATATCAGAGCGGAAAAGATCGAAGGACCCAAGATCCTTGGGAAGATCGACTTGCCGGCGAATAGCGATACCCGGCCCAAAGCGCCTTCTGAAGAAAAGCGGAAGCGCAAGCGTATTCCCATCGAGAAGAAGGGGGATCAGGGCGGACACCAGGGTGGCGGAAGACCGGGACAGCATCCCGGCGGAGGTCATCAGCAAGGTGGTCAGGGAGTTCAGCGTCAGCCCGGACATCAGCGTCCGCCGTTGCAGCGCAATACGGACCGGCGTGGACCCGGCGGTGCCGGTCAGGGCCATGGAGGTCATGGACAAGGGGGCGGAAACCGCCGGAATGACCCGCGTCATGCACCCCGCGAAGCCAAAGAGATCGACAAGAAAGAGATACAGGAAAAGATCAGGCAAACCCAGGCCAAGCTGGCAGGCGCTGGCGGCCGCGGGAAGAGTCTGAAAGCCAAATACCGTCGTGCGAAACGTGATGAAGCCGCCGAAATGGCCGCGGGAGAAGAAGCGATGGACAGCAGGCTCCAGGTCACCGAGTTCATCAGCGTCAGCGAGCTGGCCAATCTGATGGATGTGAGCTATGCCGAAGTCATCGGCAAGTGTATGAGCCTGGGAATGATGGTGTCCATCAACCAGCGGCTGGAGGCCGACGTCATCGAACTGGTAGCCGGCGAGTTCGGTTATACCGTTGAATTCATCGGCATCGACGATGCGGCGGAAATGGAAGAGGAAGAGGAGGTCGACGATCCCGAAGATATGGTTTCCCGTTCACCGGTGGTGACCATCATGGGTCACGTAGACCATGGTAAGACCTCACTCCTGGACTATATCCGGAGCGCCAATGTGGTGGCGGGTGAGGCCGGTGGTATCACCCAGCACATCGGCGCCTACCAGGTGACGACGGCTGCAGGGAAAAAGATCACGTTCCTGGATACGCCCGGTCACGAAGCGTTTACCGCCATGCGTGCGCGTGGTGCCAAAGCCGCGGACGTAGCGGTGATCGTTGTCGCCGCGGATGATGCGGTGATGCCACAGACCAAAGAGGCTATCTCGCACGCGCAGGCTGCGGGTCTGCCTATGGTTTTTGCCATCAATAAGATCGATAAGGACGGGGCAAACCCCGAGAAGATAAAGGAACAGCTGGCGGGCATGAACATCCTTGTGGAAGACTGGGGTGGTAAATTTCAGTCCCAGGAGATCTCCGCAAAAAAGGGGCTGCATGTAGACCTCTTGCTGGAGAAGATCGGTCTCGAAGCCGAATTGCTGGACCTGAAGGCCAACCCCGATCGCGAAGGCGCCGGAAGTGTGATCGAAGCCTCTTTGGACAAAGGCCGGGGCTATGTGGCTACCGTGCTGGTGCAGAACGGGACTCTAAAGAATGGCGACCTCGTAGTCTCCGGTCAATATTTCGGCCGCGTAAAAGCCATGTTCAACGAGCGGAACAAACGCATCGATGAGGCGCCGCCGTCTTCGCCCGTGTTGCTGCTGGGTCTCAACGGCGCACCACAGGCCGGTGAAAAATTCAAGGTCTACGAGGATGAGAGCGAGGCCAAGGAAGTGGCGAATAAACGCGCCCAGATCCTTCGCGAGCAAGGCATCCGGACCAAGAAACATATCACGCTGGATGAGATCGGCCGCCGTCTCGCCCTGGGTAACTTCAAGGAACTCAACCTCATCATCAAAGGCGATGTGGACGGCTCCGTCGAAGCCCTCAGCGACTCGCTGCAGAAACTTTCTACGGAAGAGATCGCAGTTCGCGTGGTTCACAAAGCCGTGGGGGCCATCACCGAAAGCGATGTCCTGCTGGCAACCGCATCGGACGCCGTTATCGTGGGCTTCAACGTACGCCCCTCTTCACAGGCCTCCCGTCTTGCCGAGACGGAAGGGGTGGAGATCAAGACCTACTCGATCATCTACAACGCCATCGAAGAGGTCAAGAGCGCTATGGAAGGGATGCTCGAACCCAAGATGGTGGAAAAGGTCGTGGCCAACGTGGAAGTCCGCAACGTCTTCAAGTTCGACAAAGCCACCGTTGCCGGTTGTTATGTCCTCGATGGAAAGATCTACCGGAACTCCAAGATCAGGCTGGTACGCGATGGTATCGTGATCTATCCCGTGGGAGAAGGCGCTACAGCGGAACTGGCTTCCCTGAAACGGTTCAAGGACGACGTGAAAGAGGTGCCTTCCAGCATGGAATGCGGTCTTACCATCAAGAATTACAACGATATCCGCGTGGGTGACATCGTAGAAGCCTACGAAGAAGAAGAAGTTAAACGCACCCTCTAATCTTTTGTTAAATACCCCCACACGGGGGTATTTAACATTTTTTACAATATTACATTTGACCAATGAAACGGATGAAATACCTCGGCATACCCGTCCTTCTCCTGATAGCCTCCGCCGGTTTTGCGCAGGAAAAAGTCGTTGCCGATAAAATTGCCGGTATCGTGGGCGATAAGATCATTTTGAAATCCGAGCTGGCTACGGCTATCGCCGACATGCAGCGGAACAACAATGGTCAGGAGGTAAAGGGCGTGGACGAATGCACGATCCTGGACAATATGCTGATCCAAAAAGCGCTGGTACTGCAGGCCGAGAAGGATTCGCTGCCCGTGAGCGACGAAGAGGTCGAAGCAGAGGTCGATCAGCGTATCCGGTATTTCATCAACCTCTATGGCGGCAAGGATGCCTTCGAGCAGATCGCACAACGTACGGTCTACCAGGCGAAGATGGACTTCATGGCGCCGATCCGGGAACAACGGCAGGCGGAGGCGATGCGGAAGAAGATCGTACAGGATGTAACGGTGACGCCTACTGAAGTAAAGGAATTCTTCGATAAAATACCGGAGAACAAACGCATCTTCTATGAATCCGAGATGCAGCTCAGCCAGATCGTAATCTACCCGAAAGCGAGTCATGATATCGAAGAGCTGGCTATCGCCGATCTCAATGAATACAAAAAACAAGTAGAGTCGGGCCAGCGCAAATTCGAATTGCTCGCGCAGCTCTATTCGGATGACCCCGGCACAAAAGACAAGGGCGGCGCCATCGAACTGAACCGTAACGACAGCAAGATGTGGGACCCGACGTTTTTCACCACGGCTTTCCGGTTGAAGGAAGGCCAGGTCTCTCCTGTGATCAAGAGTAAATACGGGTATCATATCATCCAGATGGTGAGCCGCAATGGCGACGATGCCCTCGTAAGACATATCCTCAAGATCCCCGCGATCACGCAGCCTGAGGTCGATGAAGCCGTGCAACGGTTGGATTCCGTCCGGCACGATATCATGGCCGGAGCAGTGGATTTCGGTCAGGCTGTAGTCAAGTTCAGCGAGGATGAGAATGCAAAAAGCACGGCAGGCCAGGTCATGGGCCGTAACGGGACAACCTTTTTGACTATCCCCGATCTCGATAAGGACATGGTGCTGCTGCTGAAGAACGACTCGCTGAAACCCGGACAGATCTCCAAGCCGGAACAATTCACCGATGAGCGTGGGAAGAAAGGAGTGCGGATCGTGAAGCTGATATCCAGATCGGAACCGCACCGGGAAAATCTCCGGGATGATTATGACCGCATCGCTCAACGCGCACTGGATCAAAAGCGCTCACAAGTGCTGGAGAAATGGTTCATGGCCAAGATCCCCACGTTCTATATCATGATCGATCCGGAGTTCCAGAATTGCAGTAATCTCACCAAGTGGCAGGTGTCTTCATCGACCGCAGGTAATTAAATTACAGATAAACCCTTAAAGGCCGCCGAAATAGCTTCTTATTTCGTAGGGCATACCTCCTTCTTTAGTAATTTGATAGCGCAAGCGGTTTGGTGTGACCACTCCGGAAATTCCTATTTGTATGCTAAGTAGTGCTGCCAAGTCCGTGCCTACGACCAAGCAATTTAGACAACCTTATTTTATGGATATCTCCTCCGATGGGGTAGTATTATCCACTTGCAATCGCTTGGCCGCGCTGCTGAAGAGAAGGAAGGTGACGCATTTCCTGGGCCGGAATGTTTTGGAGGTATTTTCCGCTTTGGGCAGGATCGATCCATCACTCTCCCCGGATATTTTCAAACAAGGTCTGCCGGAGACGATCGATGTGGCTGTACAGGTTCCTGCATCCCCTTTGTTTTTTATACGTTGGCTGCCCACTCCCCGATATGAAGGAGCCGCAGGTGGCTGGCAGTTCTCGGGTTTGAAGATCTATACTGATCCGCTACCTGTAGTAGCAGACCGGTCTTTTTCGGTTACTGATGAGGTATCTGTCTCCGGGGAGCCGGTCGGGCAGGTGTCGGATATCATGGTGACGACGGATCTGGAAGACAGGATCGTGTACTGGAATGATGCGGCGGAGAGCTTTTTCGAGATCCCGGCCGGAGAGGCGGTTGGCAAGTCTTTTCGCCAGCTGATTCCCTACGATTTTCAGGAAATTACGGAGAAAGCTGTTTATAACACATTGGTGGAGAAGGGTTTCTGGAAAGGGGAGGTCGGCTATGTTTCCAGAGCCGGAAAAAAATCGTATCTTATTTGCTCTATCCGCTATGTTCGGGACAAACAGCGGCGAATCACAGGAATGATGGCCTTAAACAGGGATATAACCGAGATAAAGAAGGCCCAGCAGGATATCGCCGGCATTCTTGAAAGCATAACGGATGGTTTCTTTGTGCTGGACCAGCATTTCCGGGTGACACTGTGGAACCGAGAGGCGGAGCGGCTTACCCGGATATCATCCACGGAAATAGTAGGGCAGCCGATTCGCGAAAAGCTGCCTGAGCTTATCGATGTGGGTACCTGGCAATCCTTTCAGAAGGCCTTCAAAAAGAAAATGACGGTCACATTCGAACAATATAACGAACGCATGGACCGGTGGCTGGAGATGAGTCTCTATCCTTCCGACCAGGGTGTTTTTGCCTATTTCAAAGAGGTGACCTTACGCAAAAAGCAGGAGGCGTTGCTCGCATTGGAAAAGAAGGTGCTGGAGCTGAACACGGGCAAGCGCATGGCGCTCAGGGCGCTCCTCAACTATTTTCTGAAAGGCATACAAAAGATTTTTCCCGGCATGTATTGCTGTGTGCTTACCCTCGATGAGGATGGGAAAAGTGTCCGGTTGTTGTCGGCCCCGGGACTGCCTGCTATCTACGTTCATGCAATCGATGGCTTGCCCATCGGACCCCGGGCGGGTAGCTGCGGAACCGCGATGTTCCGGAAGGAGACGGTGATCTGTGCCGATATTGCAACGGACCCGCTTTGGCAAGGCCATCGCGACCTGACCCTCTCCTTTGGATTGCGTGCCTGCTGGTCGATACCGGTCGTAGGCAGCCGGGGCGAGGTCCTGGCCGCTTTCTCTGTTTATTACACTATTCCGAAGTCGCCGGCTCGAGGCGAGATGGACACCTTCGAGCGTATAGCCAACCTCGTTACTATCATCATCGAGAGCAAGCGGGCGGAAGAAAAGCTGCTGAAACAGGAGCTGGACAAGCAAAAGCTCATCGCCCAGGCGATGGTCGATGCGCAGGAGCGGGAGCGGGCGGAGATCGGCAAAGAACTGCACGACAATATCAACCAGATCCTTTCCACCACGAAGCTCTACCTGGAACTGGCTAAGAACGACAATAATCAGCGGCTGAACCTGATCAATAGAAGTGCGGGGAACATCCACAATGCCATACATGAGATCCGGAACATTTCGCGGTCGCTGGTGCCGTCGAGCATCGGTGATCTGGGATTGCAGGATAGCGTTGCGGACTTAGTCTCGAGCATCCGGATGACCAAGGCTATCCACGTCGAGTTCTATCCGATGGGAGAGATTGATGCCAGACTTACCGCTAAGGCCAAGCTGACTCTTTTCCGGATCATCCAGGAGCAGGTCAACAATGTGTTGAAACATTCGGGAGCGCGGAACCTGATCATAGAGCTCATTTTAGCTGAGACGGACGGGAACATCGAGCTCAGTATCACAGATGATGGGAAAGGGTTCGATCCGGGAAAGATGCGTAAGGCCGGACTCGGGCTTTCGAATATCACGAGCAGGGCCGAGCTGTCCGGTGGAAAGGTCAACATTCAAAGTGCGCCGGGACGGGGATGTAAACTGAGGGTCCAGTTACCGGTAGAAACCAAACTTTAATCTTAAAACAATCCTATATGAGTAAGATCAATATCTTAATTGTCGACGACCACAAGCTGATCAGGGAAACCTGGAGTTACATCCTCAATAGTGACTCCCGGTTTCAGGTGATTGCGGAGTGCGGTGACGCACAGGAGGCGGTGGAGCTGGCAAAAACAAAACGTCCTCATGTGGTCCTTATGGATATCAATATGGCGCCGTTCTCCGGCCTGGAGGCAACCCAGCGGATCAGGAAGATCTCTCCGGGATCGAAGGTGATCGGCGTATCGATGCATTCTCAGCCGGCCTATGCGAAAAAGATGTTGCAGATGGGTGCCCGTGGTTATGTGACCAAGAACTCGTCCAAAGAGGAGATGATCAAAGCGATCTTAGAGGTCAATCACGGGAACAAATACATTTGCGATGAAATTAAAAATATCATTTCCGAACAACTGCTCGACGAAAAAGAAGACTCGCCGAATATCAATGCCCTGACGGAAAGAGAGATGCAGATCATCAATTACATCAAGGAAGGATTGTCATCGAAAGAGATCGCCACCAGTCTCAATATCTCGCTTAAAACGGTAGAAGTCCACCGGCATAATATTCTCAAGAAACTGAAACTAAAGAACTCGGCATCGTTGGTAAACTTTATAAATACCAATGCTACATATATTTAGTGTTTGCACCTACGCGCGCTAAATAGATGCCCTTTTATTTCCTTTCTCTGAAGCTTTATTGCATTTTTGAGGTACGAGAGCGCCATAACAGTTTTTAAATCCAATCCTACGAAAGCGGGGATGTAGGGTCCCCGAAAAGAGTGTTCAAACTTCCTGTTGTACACCGCCCCCAATCCTATGAAGACTGGGGGTTTTTTGCCCTTCGGTCCTACCGGCGGCCCTTTTGCCCCGGTTTTGTCATCCAGCCGACAGTCGTGATTGCCAAAGCCTTCTGTAGCTGATCCCCTCACTTTTACGGTGGTTTTATTTCTTTTTCTTTAGGGAATAAGTCGGTAACTTTGCGACTTATTTTCAGAGTCATGAGCGATGCTATCCAACATGAATGCGGTTTGGCATTCATCCGTTTACGTAAGCCGTTCTCCTATTACCTGCAAAAATACGGCACGGTGCTGTATGGGTTGAACAAGCTATATCTCCTGATGGAGAAACAGCACAACCGGGGGCAGGACGGCGCAGGGGTAGCCGCAGTCAAATTGAATGTAGAGCCTGGATTTCCTTTTCTTCACCGGATTCGCAGCGCCAATCATCAGCCGATCTCGGACGTCTTTTCCAAGATCATGGGCGAAGTGAAGGAGCTGGAGCAATACCAGCCGGATGTTACCCGGCATCCGGGATTGATGAAGGGACATATCTCTTTTCTCGGGGAGCTTTTGCTGGGCCATCTTCGTTATGGCACACAAGGCAGGAATAATGTAGAATTCTGTCATCCTTTTATCAAGCGCAATACCATCCCCGCGCGAAACCTGGCCCTGGCGGGCAATTTCAACCTGGTCAATACGGACGAACTTTTCGATCTCATCGGGATCGACCCCGGCGAATTCCAGAAGCAAAGCGATCTGGCTGCTATGATGGAAGTCATTCATCATTTCCTGGTACAGGCCGATGAGGCTTCGCCAGGCAGTCTGGATGTGGTGGGTCTGCTGCGTAAGGCCATTACGCTTTTCGACGGCGGGTTCACGGTAGGCGGGTTGCTGGGCAACGGAGATAGCTTTATATTCCGGGATGCCCATGGCATCCGGCCGGCGTATTATTATATCTCTGATGACGTCATCGTCGCGGCTTCGGAACGGAGCGCCATCCGCACCGTATTCAATGTGGGGGAGAACGAAGTTTTAGAGCTCATGCCGGGCAAGGGACTCATCGTAAAGGCCGATGGCAGTTTCGCGATTGAATCGATCCTCGAGCCTAAAGAGCGGCGGGCCTGCAGCTTCGAGCGTATCTATTTTTCACGCGGCAGTGATGAAAAGATCTACCGCGAGCGGATCGCGCTTGGCTATAACCTGAGCGACCAGATCCTCGCTGCTATCGATCACAATCTTAAGAATACGATCTTTTCTTTTATTCCGAATACGGCCGAGGTCGCATTCTATGGCTTATGGAAAGGGATGGATGATTACCTGGAAAGCAAAAAGATCCAGCGCATCCTGTCCTGGGGCAAGGATATCACCGAGGAAAAGCTGGCGGATATAATGAGCCGTAAGGTACGGGTGGAAAAGGTGGCTATCAAGGACGTGAAGATGCGGACCTTTATCACGGAGGATGTCAGCCGGAATGAGATGGTGCAACACGTTTATGATGTGACCTATGGTACGGTGACGAAAGGCGTGGACTCACTGGTTGTCATCGACGACTCGATAGTCCGGGGCACGACGCTTAAGGAAAGCATCATCCGGATGCTGTCGCGGCTTTCGCCCAAAAAGATCATCGTGGTCTCCTCGGCTCCACAGATCCGTTATCCCGACTGTTATGGAATCGATATGAGTAAATTGGGCGATTTCATTGCGTTCCGCGCCGCTATAGAGCTTACGAAAGAACGCGGCAAAGAGAATTGTCTGCAAGAGCTGTACGAACGTTGCAAGGAACTGGCCCGTACGGGACAATTGCATACGGAAAACGTGGTGCAGCGGGTCTATAAGCCCTTTAGTCCGGAAGAGATCTCCGATAAGGTGGCACAGCTGATCACGCCGCCCGATATCGAAACGCCGGTGCAAGTCATCTTTCAGACGATCGAAAACTTGCATAAATCCTGTCCCACGAATACGGGTGACTGGTATTTCACGGGAAATTATCCCACGGCGGGAGGCAACCGGGTAGTCAATAAGGCGTTCATTAATTACATGGAAGGCAAGAACGTCCGCGGGTACTAAATGACCTTATATATCCCCAAAAACGCCATAGGCGTTTTGCCGAAGGGCCATCATTAGCGGGTGGATGCAGGAGAGCGACCTTGCCTTTCTGCTCTCCTGCATCCAATAAATATCCGAAACCGTCAAAAATTAAGGTCGCTTAATTGCGGTTATCAGAGAAAATGCTTAATATTATATAGCTAATCCTACCCATCCCCTTAAAAGATTTGTCCTGGTTAATGTGCTCCTCGTTTAGTAATGTTTGACTTTTCTGCTTTAGAAAATAAACAAGCGTTATGAAGAAAGTTTCTATTATGATCGTAGATGACCACACGTTGATTCGCGAGACATGGAGTTTTTTATTGGGGAAGAATGAAAATTTTGATGTAGTAGCAGAGTGCGGTGATGGCGAACGCGCCATCGAGCTTGCCCGGGACAAACGTCCCGATGTGGTACTGTTAGACATCAATATGGCGCCCATGAGCGGATTCGATGTCCTCAAGATGATCCGCAAGTACTCCCCCGGCTCAAAGATCATCGGTGTTTCCATGCATTCTCAGCCCGCCTATGCCAAGAAGATGCTCCGGCTTGGCGCAAAGGGCTATGTCACAAAGAATTCCCCCCGCCAGGAGATGCTCGAGGCTATTGCGGAAGTCAGCAATAATCATGTCTATATCTGTCAGGAAGTAAAGAACATACTTTCCGATCAGCTGCTCAACCAGGATCAGGTAAATCCCGATATCAACAATCTTTCGGACCGGGAGATGCAGATCGTCCGGGCGCTGAAGGAGGGTTTGTCTTCCAAGGAGATAGCGTCGGACTTGAATATCTCGCTCAAAACGGTGGAAGTACACCGGCATAACATTCTAAAAAAACTGAAGCTCAAGAATACGGTCTCGCTGATAAATTTCATCAATAGCCAGGCCTTTGATATCTGACGGACCGGAGGTCTGCTGGCCGAAGGCCAATACAAATCATGAAGACCCTTTTGATCGTCAGGCACGCCAAAAGCAGCTGGGACAGTGCCGACATTAGCGATATCGACCGTCCGCTCAATGACCGGGGTAAAAGGGATGCCCCCGCGATGGCCCATCGGCTGATCAAGGCGGGTGTTGTCATCGACTGCTTCGTCTCCAGCCCGGCCAAGCGGGCCCGAACGACGGCCGAGCATTTTGCACATGCGTATGGCCGGAAGGACAAGGAGATCCGCCAGGTGCCCGACTTATATCACGCCGATATTCCCATATTCAAGGAGGTCGTCACCGCCCTCGATGATGATGACAATACAGTTGCTATTTTCTCGCATAATCCCGGCATTACGGCTTTTGCCAATGCCCTCACCGAAGTCCGTCTCGACAATATGCCCACCTGCGCCATTTTCGCGGTGAGGAATGAGGTGGAACATTGGAAGGATTTTTTTTCCGGCGAGGCGAAATTCTGGTTTTTTGATTACCCTAAGGCGGGAGGGCACGATTGAGATAGAATGTATTCTATCTCCGCGGCCAGCAGGGCCGGATCTTCGGCCTGGCGTTTCCGGGTGCTGCCCGCCATTTCGGCCATTTCGGCCATTTCGGCGGCTGTGGTCAGCGAAAAAGCGCGCTGGTCGACACAAGCAGCCCAGCCTTTTGCGGCGAGATAGGGGCCGAGATATTCCTGTTCGCTTTGGCCGGGTGTAGGGATGAAAAGGGCGCGTTTTCCCAGACGCTCGAGGTCCATAACGGTACTATAACCCGGCCGGGCGAGTACCAGGCTGGCAACGCGCAGGAGAGGCTCCAGGGCCTTTGCGGGGAGATGGTTGTAAATGGTGAGCCAGGGGATCGGTGAAGCCGATGCAGATCCGCCGGATGGGTCCCGTGACGCTGTCGGATTCGACGATAGTGGCTCGCTGCTCCCCGGCAGCCCGCGAACGATCACAAGGCGGCATGCGAGGGCCTTGCCGGCCATAGCCTGTGCCTGGCGAAGGATATCTTTTTCCAGGAGCGTCCGTTGGGGCTCGGGGCCGGAAAGGAGGGCAAGCAGCAGAGGAGCGGAAGAGCCAGCGGGATCGCGATCGTTGCCGCTGCCGGAAGCCGGTGCACCGAAACGCGAAAGCCAGCCGATATAGCGCGTAGGGATAGGCGGCATGCGCTCAGGGTGGGAGAGATCGCCCGCGAGACCACCAGTCGCCACATCGGGTACCCAGCACCGGGAGAAATGACGGATGGCCCGGTAATTTAACGATTGAAGGAACCTATCGGCCCGGGAACCAAAGGGGGTTTTGATCAGCAGCTGGTGAGTGATAAAGACGCAGGGCGTGCCGGGTAGGGTGAGGCCATAGCGGTTGTCCGAGATCACCAGGTCGAGCCCTTCCCGGGCGGCAAAATGCCCCAACCAGGCTTTTTCACGCTTGATCCGAATCAAGATTTTCGGAATTGCACTCATCAATCGCAGGATCGTAAGGGCACGGTTTTTGTCGTATCTAACCTCGTAGCCCCGTAATTCTATGAACGATAAAGATGGAAATTCCTCCCGTAAAAGCGCCTTCTGGACGCCGGTACAAGCGACGATCACATTACATCTTTGATTTATTAATTCTTTAATTATTGGGATACATCTTGTTGCGTGGCCCAACCCCCAGTCAAGCGGGGCGACCAGGACCCTGGGGTCGCAATAAGGGTTTCTGTTAATTTTTCCAGGCAGTGGCAACTATAGATACTATTTTACGTACAAAATAGTTAAATTAGAAGGATTAAAGATCATGAAAACCACAAAAGCAGTATTGATTCTCTTGGCAATATTTAGTAGCATTGTGATGCTGAGCTGCAGCGGTTCGCATGAGATCGGTGGCAGCAGTAAGAAATGCGGTTGCGGTTTAAATAAAGGTATGTCTGGTTATTAAAATCTAATAGAAATGAAAGCTTGTAACAGGGATTTGCTTGTTCTTGTGAAAGACGAACACATGAATGAAAAATCGATGGAACGTGAGCTGGAACAGCTGAACGACCTGTTGTTCCACTACGAGACGATCGAAACCTTTTGTACTGCCCACGAGGTATTTGATGTCAACAGACACAATACCCTGCATAAGCGCGATCATATCCAGCGCATTGTTCGGCAACGTGAATTAAAGCCCTTCTTTTTTATCTGCAATAAGAATTAATTACGCTGCGCCGGCAGCCGCCGGCGCCTTATCAGCTCAGCTTTTCCATCGCCGCCCGCAATTTTCTCAACATTTCAGGAATGTCTTCCAGCCTGCAGGTTCCTACGCTAAGCCGGTACCAGGGTGAAGTCTTTGAAGCGCCGAAGGCCGAGAACGGCACCACGGCCAGAGAAGCCACGTCGAGCAAATAAGAAGTGACGTCCGATTGTTCTTTCAGTACCCGCCCGTCTGCTGCCCGTTTCCCTTTGAGGTCGATCTTGATAGTGAGATAGATCGCTGCTTCCGGCGTCAGCACATCGACGCTGAATCCATCTTTTTTAAGCGCTGCGAATCCGTCGTGGATGCGATGAAGGCGCTCCGAGACCGCTGCGCGGAAACCCGTGAGATAGGTGTCTATCTCCTCTTTCCGGACGAGATAAGCCGCTGTCGCCTTTTGTTCAGCCATGGGCGCCCACGAGCCTATATGCGTCATGATCGCCTTCATTTTCCCGATGATCTCCGCAGGACCAAAAGACCAGCCGACGCGCACGCCGGTAGCGGCAAATGCCTTGCTTATGGCATCGATAAAAATGGTGTATTCCCGCATGGCGGGGTGGAGCGAAACGGGATTGTAATGTTTGATGGCGCCATAGGTGAGCTGCCAGTACATCTGGTCGTACAACAGGAATAATTTTTTGTCCTCCGGTTTGCGCCGTTTGTTCTCTTCGAGTATCAGAGTGCAGATCGCCGAAAGGTCTTTCTCGCTGATGGTCGTCCCCGTGGGGTTTTGCGGCGAGCATAGACAGATCAGGGTAGCGGAAGCTATATGCGGGCGCAGGACATCAGCAGTGGGCATAAAATTGTTTTCCGCCGTGGCTTCGACGACAACATGTTCGCCCTCGTTGAGATGCGTATAGTGATTGTTGTTCCAGGAAGGCACCGCATAGATGACCTTATCGCCCTTATCGATCAGCGTGCGGAAAAGCGAATAGATCAGGGGGCGGCCGCCGCTTGCTACAAGGATCTCATCCGTGTTGTATTCGAGTTTCTCCCGTTCTTTGAGAAAGCTGGAAATGGATTCTCGTAAGTCGAGGTTCCCTTCGGCCGCGGGGTAGTTGGTAAAGTGTTTGCGATAAGCGTCTACAATGAGGTCTTCCAGCTCTTTGGGGATGGGAAAGATAGCCGGATCGAAGTCTCCTACGGTAAAATTGTAGATCTTTTCCCCTTTTCGGATCTTTTCGCGGATCTCGCCGCCAAGTTTCACGATCTCTGATCCGATGAGGGTTTCGGCAAGGTGTGAAAGAGTCATTGGTTGACAATTTTAAGGCGGACCACAGAACTTCGGCCCGAGCCACTGGCTCGGCCCTCGTTCGCAAGCTTCGCTATCGCTCGCCTGCCTTGGAGCCAACTATCGGAATCGAACCGACGACCCTTTCATTACGAATGAAATGCTCTACCAGCTGAGCTAAGTTGGCTTTTGAACCACCCTGTGGGGTAGTT
>JAICXX010000032.1 GCA_025934485.1 Chitinophagaceae bacterium | reverse complement strand
TTCCTATTCCTGGGTTTCAAGAAAGTGCGACAGGTAACCACCTACAAGGTCCTCGGTGTTTACTGGTTGCTGAATGGGTTGGTGAACCTCCCGCATATAGCTCCGATCCAGCAGGCCGGCATTCGCGATTTCTTTACACGTTTCAGTGACTGGTATGATCTGGCCGATGCGCCGTTGATGTTGCTGATCTTTGCGCTGGCCAGTACGGGCAAATGGCGCAAACAGTTGTTGCTGGTGCTCTCGGGTCTCGTCGCCGGAGAGGCCATCTTTCTGCTGGCGAAAGGCTATACCTACTGCTGGCCCGTGATCATTTTTGTCGGGGTGCTCCTGGTACTGGTCTACAGCGTGATCGGGCTATGGCAATTCTTCAAGCAGATGGAACATGACCGTTTCGAGAATTCGATGGTCTTTGTCTATGCAGCCCTGATCTTTGCCTATGGCACCTACCTGATCATCTTTTTGCTTTCTTATCTCCCCAAATCGACCGGCGGTTACGATCTGCAGGATAGCTATCTGATGTATTATATCAGTCTTGCACTCGCCGCCGTGCTCACCTGCGCGGGGATCTGGAGCTATGGATTGCGGAACAGAAGGAGGGCGAAGGCCGGCGGCACCTTCCGTCCGCGTTATTCTTCATCCTCTTCGTAGTTATAGGTATCGGGGCTATCGTTATAGATGGCTTCCCAGGTCTTCACCTTGTCCTCTTCCAGCAACTCGAGGATGTCGAAGATGGGGTCGGTTTTTTTCTTCCAAACCGTCAATTGGGTATCAGCGTATTTGGAGACGTACATACAAAGATCCGTCTCCATGTTCACTTTGATCAGTCCCACAGGTCCTTCCTCTTTTTCCTGAATCAAATAGTAACATCCTTTTTCCAACAACGCGTACGAATACATACATCACCTTTTTTAAAATGTGCCGGAAAATGCGCTTTCAGAAAATTAGCGCATTTCCGGCAAAACGCTAATGTCTGTTGACCTTCTGCCCGCTCCACTGGAGCGGCCCTCGGTCGCAGGTTTGTGCCCGTGGACGAAAACGCTATCGCGTTTTGCCAGAAGATAAATACAATAAGTCTATTCAGAATATAATGGGGGTAGTAGTAAGACCGGCGCATTGCCGGAGCTGAGGTTGGATATTGTTTCCCGCAGCTATGATACAAAGGTACGAATTTTGGCTTTTCCGGCGGATATCTTTCCTGCGGTGCAGGCGGATTCACAAAAAATTAATAATTTAGCATTGATAATCAATTAGTTGTCGTTTTCGTAACCAGACACAAGAAAGCCATCCCGTATGTCGGGATGGCTTTCCGAATTCCGATATGCCGGAATTCTGCATGACCACTTATCCTACAGCCTCTTTGAAGCGCCTGCCAACAATTTATTTCTCCAGGGTAATCTCACCCGCGTCTGTGGCCTGGCCGTCGGTGACCATGAGACCATCTTTTGCGACATTGCGATAAGGAGGCTTGGCTTCGATAACGACTTTATACGCGCCGGGTTTGGCGTCGGTGATCTCGAAGGATCCATTCACGATGGGGGCCTTGAGCGTATCGGTAGCGGATTCAGCCCAGGCGCGGACACCTGCGTCTGTGGGAGTGATCGTTCCCCGGATAGAGCCGAATCGTAAATGAGCGAAAGCGAATAAGCCGGCGGCGGCTACGGTGACCGCGCCCAGCTTGAAAGATCGGAAGTTCATCATAACACTGCTTTTTTTAAATGACCTGATACTACAGCCTGTGCGAGCGAGGGGCGTGATTATCAATTTGCAAGGACTGTGCCACAATGAAATGTTAAACATCTTGCGAAGCCCGCCGGTCGGGGTTTCCATGTGGAAAATGTTCTACAGAGCTATCATTTCGGCTGTTGGTTGCCGTTATATACTGCCCGGCCTTTCTCCAGGCGAAGCCAGTGGTCGATGCACGAGGGCAATTCCTGCTGGTAATGGCTGACGTAGATCAGGGTCGTACCGAAGGTTTCGCACAGTGTGGTGACGAGCTCGCGGAAGTAGGCGGTTTGTTCGTCATCGAGACCCTGACAGGGTTCATCGAGGATGAGCATCGGTGGATTCTTGATCAGCGCGCGGGCCAGGAGCACCATGCGTTGCCCGCCTGTGGACAGCTGAACGAGGCGCCGGCTCCGCAGTTCGTGCAGAGAGAGCAATTGCATCCACAATGTGACGATCGCCAGTTGTTCGTCGCCCGGCGTCCGAAATAATCCAATGGTATCGAAGAGACCCGAGGCGATCACCTCGAACACGGTGGCACCGGTATCGAAGTAAAGATGCAGTTCGGGCGAGACGAAGCCGATCTTGCGTTTGATGTCCCAAATGGTTTCGCCGGTCCCGCGGCGGCGGTCGAAGAGCCAGATGTCGTTGGCGTAGGCTTGCGGATTGTCGGCCGTGATGAGGCTGAGGAGGGTGGATTTACCGGCGCCATTGGGGCCGGAGACATTCCAGCGTTCGCCCTTTCGGACCTGCCAGCTGATGTCGTCGAGGATGAGATTCTCCCCATAGCGAATAGTAGTATGTTCAAGTTTTACGGCAAAGGTGAAGTCTTCGCGGGCGGGTGCTATGCTTTGCTTAGAGAGTGCTGCTTCGGTCCGTAGCTTTTCCAGGATCGCGGCGTCGAGCGGTTTCGACGTCTGCGGGGCCCCGGCGGGATGAAAACCGGCTTTGGGGCCTAGATAGCTCCAATGACCGTGATCGAGCTGTGCGACATGGGTAATGGCCTCGGGCAGCTCGTGGCCGCCCGTGATCAGGAGCAGCTGGATGCCCTGGCCGGCGAGGGTATTGATGATCCGGTGCAGGGTGGCGCGGCCTTCCGTATCGAGCCCCAGAAACGGGTTGTCGAGGATCAGCAGTTCGGGTCTTTCCATCACGGCGAGCGCGAGCTGGACGCGTTTATTCTCCCCATTCGACAACTGGATCAACGGTTTTGACAGGAGAGGTCCGACATGCAGGGCCTCCAGCAGTGCCGGGTCGGGGTCGGGATATCCCGCACCCGAAAGTTCCTGGGCGACGGTGATGGTCTGGTCGGCATCGGAGGCATTGAATCGCTGCTGGTAATACAACGCTGTGGTGCCGGGGCGGTTTTTGAACCGGTGCTGTTGTTCGACGAGCTCGATGCGCCCCGTGGCGATTTGCAGGGTGCCGGTATAATAATGGCGACCGAGCAAGGTGTGAGCCAAAAGGGTCTTTCCACTGCCGGAGGCGCCGGTCAGCGCCCATTGTTCGCCTTTATTAATCGTCCAGTCGAGAGCATCCAGCAGCGGGGCGCCGCCGAGTTGTACGGAAAATCCTTCCAGGGTCAGGAATGCAGGCATGCCGCGAAGATAGAGGATATCAACGCGATATCCACAAATGTAGAAATTGTAATAAACCTGTAATCGCGCCGTTTGACTATATTGCAACTTCTTGAAAACGCGGTAGCGTTTTCGTCCGAAGGACAGACATTGGCGTTTTCCTGGCAATGCGCTATTTTTCGGGCGGCGCATTGCCGGGAATTTTATCAGCATCACATCGGAACCCTTTATGGCAGAAAAATCTAATTTGTTTGAGTATAACGATGATAGTGTCAGGACCTTGGACTGGAAAGAGCATATCCGGCTGCGCCCGGGGATGTATATCGGGAAATTAGGGGATGGGAATAGCCCGGATGACGGGATCTACGTGCTGCTCAAAGAAGTGATCGACAACTGTATCGATGAACATACCATGGGGTATGGCAAACAAGTGGATGTAACCATCGAGAACAAGACCGTCACGATCCGTGACTTTGGCCGCGGTATTCCGCTGGGAAAGGTCGTGGACGTCGTCAGCAAGATCAATACCGGCGCCAAATACGACAGCAAGGCCTTTCAGAAATCGGTAGGTCTCAACGGTGTAGGTACCAAGGCCGTGAATGCCCTCAGCGGTTATTTCAAGGTCACGGCTTTCCGGGAGGGTAGGGAAAAAACGGCCGAATTCTCCAAGGGCGTCCTGACCAAGGAGCACAAGGAAGCCAAGACGAGCGAGCCCAATGGGACGCTGGTGACCTTTATTCCCGACGAAACGGTCTTCAAGAACTTTCATTTCCTGCATGAGTACATGGATAACCAGTTCTGGAACTATTGTTATCTCAATGCCGGGTTGATCATCAATTTCAATGGAAAGAAATACGTTTCCAAGAACGGGTTGTTAGACCTGCTACAGCGGCGTACGAATGAAGACGAGCTGCGTTATCCGATCATCCATTTAAAAGGGAACGACATCGAGGTCGCGATCACGCATAACAATGATTACGGAGAGGAGATCTTCTCTTTTGTCAACGGTCAGTACACCACCCAGGGCGGTACCCATCAGCAGGCCTTCCGCGAGGCTTTTGTCAAGGTGATCCGCGATTTCTATAAAAAGGATTATGAAGCGTCGGATATCCGGCAGAGCATCGTAGCGGCCGTCAGCGTCCGCGTGGTGGAGCCGGTGTTCGAATCGCAGACCAAGACCAAGTTGGGCAGTCTGAATGTGGAAGAAGGTGGGGCAACCATGAAGAATTTCGTGAACGATTTCCTCGCAAAAGAGCTCGACAACTACCTGCACAAGAATCCCACCGCGGCCGATCTGTTGAAAAAGCGGATCGAGCAAAGCGAGCGGGAACGCAAGGAGCTAGCGGGGATCAAGAAATTAGCCAACGAACGGGCTAAGAAGGCCAATCTGCACAACAAGAAACTGCGCGACTGCCGGTACCATTATAATGACGAGCCCTCGGGCAAGGATAAGGACACGATCGTCGAGAAGAAAGAGGAGAGCACGATCTTTATCACGGAAGGGGATTCGGCAAGCGGCAGCATCACCAAGGCGCGTAATGTCGAGACCCAAGCCGTCTTTAGCCTACGGGGCAAACCGTTGAACTGTTATGGCATGACCAAAAAGGTGGTGTATGAGAATGAAGAGTTCAATCTGCTGCAACATGCGTTGAATGTCGAGGATGGGGTCGAGGGATTGCGGTATAAGAATATTGTCTTCGCTACCGATGCCGATGTGGATGGGATGCATATCCGGCTGCTTTTGATGACCTTTTTTCTTCAGTTCTTTCCGGACCTGGTCAAGAACGGGAATGTCTTCATCCTGGAGACGCCGTTGTTTAGGGTACGGAACAAGCAGGAAACGATCTATTGTTACGATGAGGTGGAGAAACAGGCGGCCGTGAAGAAGCTGGGTAGCAAACCGGAGATCACGCGGTTCAAAGGGCTGGGGGAGATCTCGCCCGACGAGTTTGCGCGGTTTATCGGTCCGGACATGCGGAAACAGCCGGTGATGGTGATGCCTGAGACGCATATCCAGCAGATCCTGGAATATTATATGGGTAAGAATACCCAGGAGCGGCAGGAATTCATCATCAACAATCTGCGGGTCGAGCTGGACCTCGCAGACGAAGAGAAAGAAGCGAAAGCTAATTAGTATGATCCATATAGTTTTTCAAGCGAGTGATGTGGACACGTTGAAGAAGGCCTTCGAGCTGGAACCGGCCTTGACCGGCGACGTGTTGTTGATCGAGGACGAGTGGGCGGTAGGACCTATCGCGGGTATCTATACCCCGGAAGGTATCGAAATGCGGAAACAGTGGTGGCGGGAGATCCTTTCCGGCGGCGATTATGATGGGCTGGTCGACAAAGCCGAGAAGGACGACAATGTCCGGGTCGCCGAGTTGAAACATGGATTAGAGGAAGATCAAAAGGAGATCGTTTGGATCTGGGCTGCCCAGAACAAACATGACGTGAGCGGGTATTATTGGCTGATGAGCCAGCTCAAGGATTTTCAGGGCCGTATCTTTATCCTGTATCTGAACAATCTGCCTTTTATCAATGAGAAGGGGTTGATCTTTTATCCGGAGAATCTGTTCCAGATCCCGCCCAAGGAGTTCCTGAAGGCGCGGAAACTGGCGCGGCCCATTACCCTGAGCGAGTTCGAGATCGATCCCGACGAATGGAACCGGCTGTGCCAGGAAGATAAAGGCGTGCGGATATTGGAAGGCGGTAAAAAGCTGTCACAGCACCCGTACGAATATTTTGACGAAGAGCTGCGGAAATTCATCAGCGGCGACTGGGTCAAGGCCAGTAAACTTATCGGTCAGTTTTTGAACAAGGCCAAACAAACCACCGGAGACGCGTATGTGCTTTGGCGGATCAAGCAGCTGATAGCTGCCGGCGAGCTGGATGCCCAGGGCGAGCTCAAGGGGATGAAGGAATTCGAGATCAAGAGCAAGACGGCGGCCACCACGACGATGCCGGAAGAGGTCGTGATCGAAGGATAATGAACATCAAAGGCATACACCATATTGCGATCCTCACGGACGACTACCTCACCAGTAAGCGGTTCTATACCGAGATCCTGGGTTTCGAGGTGCTCGAGGAGACGTATCGCGCGGAGCGGGACTCCTATAAGCTGGACCTGGGCATCGCGGGGCGGTACCAGATCGAGCTGTTCTCTTTTCCAGACTTTAGAGAACGGGCCAGCTATCCGGAAGCCAAGGGGCTGCGGCATCTCGCCTTTTCGGTGCCGGATGTAGCGGCGGCGCGGGCGGAGCTGCTGCAAAAAGGAGTAGCCGTGCAGGAGGTGCGAGTGGATGCGCTGACGAATAAAAAATTTGTGTTTTTTACAGATCCCAACGGACAGCCGCTGGAGTTGTATGAAGATTAAATGTGCCGGGAATGCGCACCAGGAAAAATAGCGCATTCCCGACAAAAATCTAATGTCTGTCCTTCGGACAAAGACGCTACCGCGTCTTTAAATAATATACTATGGCGAAAACTAAAATAGCAGATGATTTTCACGAGAACGAGAGTGGAGTCACGGGTCAATACCGGCATTGGTTCCTGGATTACGCCTCCTATGTGATCCTGGAGCGGGCGGTGCCGGCGGTAGAGGATGGATTGAAACCGGTGCAGCGGCGCATCCTGCATGCGATGAAGGAAATGGATGACGGCCGGTTCAACAAGGTGGCGAATATTATCGGGCAGTCCATGCAATACCATCCCCACGGCGACGCCAGCATCGGCGAGGCCCTGGTAAATATGGGACAAAAGGACCTGCTGATCGAGACCCAGGGTAACTGGGGTGATGTCCGCACCGGCGATGACGCTGCCGCCGCGCGGTATATCGAGGCGCGGCTCAGCAAATTTGCCCTGGAAGTGGCCTTCAACGCCAAGACCACGGAGTGGCAGCTGAGCTACGACGGCCGGAAGAACGAACCGGTGACGTTGCCGATGAAATTCCCGTTGCTGCTGGCGCAGGGCGCGGATGGGATCGCCGTCGGTCTTGCTACCAAGATCCTGCCGCACAATTTCTGCGAGCTGTGCGATGCGGCGATGAAATATCTCAAGAACAAGAAGTTCGACCTCGTCCCCGATTTCCTGCAGGCGGGAATGGTCGATGCTACCAACTATAATGACGGCAAGCGCGGCGGGAAGGTCCGTGTCCGTGCGCATATCGAAGAGCTGGATAAGAAAACGCTGTTGATCAAGGACGTCCCTTATGGCGTCACGACCTCGGGGCTCATCGATTCGATCCTCAAGGCCAATGACCAGGGCAAGATCAAGGTGCGGAAGGTCACCGACAACACGGCTGCGAATGTGGAGATCCAGGTCGATCTGGCCCCGGGTATCTCACCGGATATCACCATCGACGCGCTCTATGCGTTCACGGATTGTGAGGTGAGCATCTCGCCCAATGCCTGTGTGATCGTAGACAAGAAACCCCAGTTCCTCGGTGTCCGGGAATTGCTGCAGCTGTCGGTGGATCATACCAAGGAGCTGCTGAAACGCGAACTCGAGATCAAGCTGGCCGAGCTACAGGAAAAATGGCATTATACCTCGCTGGAAAAGATCTTCTTCGAGGAAAAGATCTATAAGGAGCTGGAGAAGAAACACGAGACCTGGGAGAAGGTGCTCATGGCGATCGGCAAGGCCTTCGAGCCGTACAGGAAGCAGCTGAAACGGGATATCACGCGCGAGGATATCGTGAAACTGACGGAGAAACCCGTGCGTCGCATTTATAAGCTGGACATAGACGAACTCAATGCCCAGATCAAAGGGCTGGAGGCCGAGATGAAGCAGGTGCGGCATGATCTGAACAACCTCGTCGATTTCACGGTAGCATACTATGAGAATCTGTTGAAGAAATATGGCAAGGGCAGGGAGCGGAAGACCGAGATCAAGCTGTTCGAGGCGATCCAGGCGCAGCAGGTGGCGATTGCGAATGCCAAGCTCTATGTCAACCGGGCCGAAGGGTTTATCGGGACGGGTTTGAAGAAGGATGAATTCGTGACGGATTGTTCCGATCTCGACGACATCATCGCCTTTACGAAAGGGGGTAAGATGAAGGTCGTCAAAGTTGCCGATAAGACCTTTATAGGTAAGGATATTTTGTATGTTGCGGTTTTCCGGAAGAACGACGAGCGGACGACGTACAATATGATCTATGTGGATGGCAAGAGCGGGGTCAGCTATGCCAAGCGGTTCAATGTTACCGGCGTCACCCGGGACAAGGAATACGATCTCGCCAAGGACGATCCGAAGAGCAAGGTCCATTACTTCAGCGCCAACCCTAACGGGGAGGCGGAGGTGGTGCGGGTAGTGCTAAGCCCCAGTTCCACGGCAAGGCATAAAGAATTCGACTTTTATTTTGAGGAATTAGAAATCAAAAATAGAAGCTCGCTGGGAAACCAGGTAACCAAATACCCCATCCGGACGGTGAAGTTCAAAGAGGCCGGCAAGGCCACGCTGAGCGGCCGGAAGATCTGGTTCGATCCGCAGTTCGGCAGGCTGAATGAAGATGGCAAGGGTGAATACATCAGCACTTTCGAAGGTGACGAGCGGCTGCTGGTGATCTACAACGACGGCAATTATGAGATCACCGATACCGAGCTTGCGCAGCGGTTCGATGCGGAGAAGGTCCTCGAGATGCGCAAATTCGATCCGGAGCGGATCATCACTGCCATCTATCTCGACAACGAGAAGCTTCAGTATAATGTGAAGCGGTTCAAGATCGAGACGACGACGCTCAGGAATAAATTCTCGTTCATCAAGGAGGGCGACGGGAACAAACTGGAGTTGGTGACCCTGGCGCCGGAGCCCATAGTGCTGATCAAGAGCGGCCGTGGTGCGCAGGCCAAGACCCAGAAGATCAAGATCGCGGGTTTTGTAGAGGTAATGGGGTGGAGGGCCGTCGGCAGCAAACTGTTCGATTTCTCCAAGAGCGTCGAGTTCGAGTGGGCGCACAAGGAGGAGGCGAAGGAGAAGCCGCCGCAGCAGGAATTGTTCTAAAACTTATGAGGCCGGGTTTGCACCCGGTTTTTTTGTCTGAGTCGGCTATTGCGGTGTGGGTTTCTTGCGTTTGACTTCGATGGTAGCATTCTCCGTGAGGCTGCTGCTCATGAAGACCTCGTAGCGGTTCTTCCCGTCGGTGAGGACCATGAGGGCCGTATTGGGGGGGATGCGGCCGAGATTTTCGGCGAACATCGAGATCTCGTTGATGTCGCGGGTGCTGTCGAGATGCAAGTACAGGTTGAAGGCCTTGGCGGCGAGGCCCTGGTGAGAAAGAATGAGATTGTTGTTGACGAATACGCTGATGCTGTCGCCGTCGATCTCTCCATTATCATAGAAGCTCAACCGGACACTGTCCGATTCCACCTCGTAAACACGGTGGCCGGTGGATTTCCGGCTATTGAACGATTCTTCGAGCTTTTTGGCGTCTTCGGCCGTTGCCGAGGGCGTTACGGTAAGCGCGGTGGTGACGCTATCCGGGGCTACCATGGCGCTGACGCCGGAGGTGGCGGAAGCGGGGCTGCCGACCGAGGCGATCGTGGTGTTGACACCGGTGGGCTTGGTGGCATCGGCCACATAGTCTTCATCCTTTGGTTTCCAGATGGTGGCGATGGCCGGGCCGGCAGCGATGACGCTATCTGTATGATTGTCAGACTTATCCAGCTCATAACTCACTTTTATATCCGGGCAGGTGTATTTGTATTTCTCGTCGTGGTAGAAGGTGCCTTTGACGGTGCTGCCCATTTTGTTGCGAACGACTGTACCCCGGAAATTGGTGATGCAGTCCACGCTGTTCTCGGTGGATATGGAGCCATAGAAGATCACCGGGATGTTGAGGATGGTGATCTGGTGGGTCGCGGGGTCGTAATGGCCGTGGATGAAATAGCTCTGGTATTTATCGCGGAAATAGTAGCCGAAGATGCCCTCGACATGGGTCCCTTTTTGTTTGATGACCAGTTCCGTGAGATAGTTGTTGTGCATGCCGGGGACAGCCACGTCGGCATGGCCATACCAGGAGCCGGTGACTGTTTGGGCGTGGGTTTGATCCACTGCGGCGAAGAGGAGAAAAATATAGATTAATTTCGTCATTAGGTTCGTATAACGGATGAAATTTTCATGCCATTTTTACCAAACGGGCCGAAAGCTCGCATGTAAAACGCGCGTGATGCGAATTTAATTGTACAGTAGCGTGTTAGGGGTGCTCAATACCGATTCAGGTGGCGTTTGATCTCTTTGGCGGTATCGCGTTCTTTGATCGATTCCCGTTTGTCGTATTGTTTCTTCCCTTTGCCGAGGCCGATCTCCAGCTTGGCGTAGCCTTTTTCGTTGAAGAAGATGCGGAGGGGAATGATGCTATAGCCTTTTTCCTTGATCTTGTTCTCGAGCTTTCGCAATTCGTGTTTGGTCAGGAGAAGTTTCCGGTCGTGCACCGCTATATGGTTATTCGTGGTACCAAAGCGGTATTCGGCGATGTGCATGTTCCTGATCCACAGTTCGCCCTTGAAGAAAACGCAAAAGCTGTCCACGAAGTTCACTTTTCCGTCGCGGATGGATTTCACTTCGGTACCGGCCAGGACCATCCCTGCATCGTATTTGTCTTCGATGAAATAGTCGTGGTAGGCGCTCCTGTTCTTAATCTCGCTGCTGGGCATAGGCTATCCCTTGAAAAGGGTGAACAGGGTCGCGAGCCGCTCCTTGAGCTCTTTACGGTTCACGATAAAATCCAGGAAGCCGTGTTCCAGGAGGAATTCGCTGCGTTGGAAGCCTTCGGGGAGGTCTTTTTTGATGGTCTCTTTGATCACGCGGGGTCCGGCGAAACCGATGAGAGCGCCGGGTTCGGCGATGTTGAGATCGCCCAGCATGCCGAAGGAGGCCGAGATACCGCCAAAGGAGGGATCGGTGAGCAGCGAGATAAAGGGTAGTTTGGCGTCGGTGAGTTGTGATAGTTTGCCCGATACCTTGGCCATCTGCATCAGGGAGAAGGCGCTTTCCATCATTCGGGCTCCACCGGATTTGCAGATGATGATCAGCGGCGCCCGGTGCTCGAGACAGTAGTCCACGGCGCGGGAGATGCGTTCACCCATGACACTGCCCAGCGAACCACCGATGAAATCGAAATCCATGCAGCCGATGACCACATGATGTTCCTTGATATCGCCGGCGGCGATGCGGATGGAATCGGTGATGTCTGTTTTCGCCCAGGTCTCTTCCAGGCGGCGCTGGTAGGACTTGAGATCGGTAAAATGGAGGAAATCCTTGGCGCGGATGTTCTCGAAAAGGACTTCGTATTGATTATCGTTATAGAGGATCTCGAAGTATTCGGTGCTGCCGATGCGGTGGTGATGGCTGCACTTGGGGCAAACAAAGATGTTCTCCCGCAATTCGGTTACGGTACAGATATAGTTACAGTTGGGGCATTTCGTCCAGAGTCCTTCCGGTGTCTCCTTTTTTTCTGCCGTGCTGGTCAGGATACCTTTTTTTATGCGGCGGAACCAGCCACTCTTACTTTCTTCACTTTGCCCATCGTCTCCGGCCAGATTCGCTTCGAAATCGTCGTCATTCTTCATTTTGGCTTCTTTACTCATGGATTGTCTCATGCAAATTGGCGGCTAAGATACTAAACAACGGGGATTTCCGGCCGTCCCGTCCCCCGGCAGCTAAAAAAAGTAAATGAAAAGTGTTTGGCAACCATTCCTGTACTAAATTTGCGCGGACACGACGCCCGTATCATCCCGGCCGTTATTGCTTAATACTCAATAATCCTAAGGCACAAATATGGCCCGAGCCGAAGGCGAACGGCATGAGACCTTTAAAAAAGACAAATTACTACTCATGACCCGAGCCGAAGGCGAACGGCATGCGTCCATTAAAAGACAAATACGAACACATGAAATGGTCTGAACTCTTTACTTCTTCCGTAGGCAAAAAATTCGTGATGGGCTTCACCGGTATCTTTCTGATCCTTTTTCTCGTGGTGCATGTCTCCGTCAACGCCTGTATCTGGGCGATGGACGATGGCCAGATGTTCAATATGGCCGCGCATTTCCTGGGAAGTACGGTCGTCATGCGGGTGTTGGAGATCGGGCTTTTCCTGGGATTTATACTACATATCGTCCAGGCCTATATCCTGGAGAACCAGAACCGTAAGAAACGGGCCATCGGGTATAGTGTCCCGATGGGTAACAAGGGCAGTAAATGGTATTCCCGCTACATGGGCTGGCTGGGGACCTTTGTACTGCTGTTCCTGGTGATCCATATCAAACAGTTCTGGATCCCTTCCCGCTTTTTGGAAATGCCCGAGGTCACCTATCCGCCGGGGGTAACCGTACATGATCTGTTCAGCCTGATGAAGGATACGTTTACGAGCCTTTGGGTGGTGATCGTGTATCTGATAGGCTGTCTGGCGCTTGCGTACCACCTGATGCATGGATTTCAGAGTGCGTTTCGCTCGCTGGGGGTGTCGAACAGCCGTTATCTGAAAATGCTCAACAGCATCGGGGTAGGCTTTGCCATCGTCGTGCCGGTGGCCTTCGCCATGATGCCCATCTCCATGTATTTTGGATGGGTATAATAGTTATAATCAATCAAACAATACACCATGTTCAGATCAAACATCCCCGAAGGGTCAATGGATAAGAAATGGGAAGAGTACAAAGGACATGTGAAGCTGGTGAACCCGGCCAACAAACGCAGCCTGGAAATAATCATCATCGGAACCGGACTCGCCGGCGCTTCGGCAGCCGCTTCGCTGGGGGAGATGGGTTATAAGGTGAAGGCCTTTTGTTTTCAGGATTCTCCCCGCAGGGCGCACAGCATTGCGGCGCAGGGGGGCATCAATGCGGCCAAGAATTATCAAAATGACGGGGACAGCACGTTCCGGTTGTTTTACGATACGGTAAAAGGCGGCGACTACCGCTCCCGGGAGGCCAATGTGCACCGGCTGGCGGAGGTTAGCGCCAGTATCATCGACCAGTGTGTCGCGCAGGGGGTGCCTTTTGCACGGGAATACGGCGGACTGCTGAGCAACCGTAGTTTCGGTGGGGTGCAGGTACAACGAACCTTTTATGCTGCCGGTCAAACGGGGCAGCAGCTTTTGATCGGTGCCTACCAGGCCCTGGAAAGACAAGTGGCACTAGGAAATGTAGAGATGTACTCGCGGCACGAAATGCTCGACGTGGTCGTCATCGACGGCAAGGCCCGGGGCATCATCGCCCGCAACCTGATCACCGGGGAGCTCGAGCGTCATTTCGGTCATGCCGTGCTGTTGTGCAGCGGCGGCTATGGCAATGTCTTCTATCTTAGTACCAATGCCATGGGCAGCAATGTCACGGCGGCGTGGAAAGCGCATAGAAAAGGCGCCTATTTCGGCAATCCGTGCTATACGCAGATCCACCCCACGTGTATTCCTGTTACCGGAGAACATCAGAGCAAGCTGACGCTGATGTCCGAGTCGCTGCGGAATGACGGCCGCATCTGGGTGCCGAAGGAGAAGAACGACCCGCGGAAGCCAAATGAGATTCCTCATGAGGAACGTGACTATTACCTGGAGCGGCGCTATCCCGCCTTTGGTAATCTCGTACCGCGGGACGTCGCCTCGCGCGCCGCTAAAGAGCGTTGCGACGCCGGCTATGGCGTGGGCACCTCCAAACAGGCGGTATATCTCGACTTTGCGTCGGCTATCGACCGGTATGGTCGCGTAGAATGCCGCAAACATGGGATCGAAAATCCTTCCGAAGAAGATATCCGGAGCCATGGTGTCGACGTGGTCAAAGAGAAATACGGTAACCTCTTCGATATGTACGCCAAGATCACCGGGGAGGACCCTTACACTACGCCGATGCGCATCTATCCGGCCGTTCACTATACGATGGGCGGGCTTTGGGTAGACTATGAGCTGATGACGACCGTGCCGGGGCTGTATGCGCTTGGCGAGGCGAATTTCAGTGATCACGGTGCTAACAGGCTGGGAGCTTCGGCGCTTATGCAGGGGCTGGCCGACGGCTACTTTGTGATCCCGTATACGATCGGAAATTACCTGGCCGACGAGATCCGCATCAAACCCATACCCACAACGCACGAAGCATTTGCGGCCGCAGAACAGGCAGTCGCCGAACGGCTCAACAAGCTGAAATCGATCAATGGGTCGACGAGTCCCGAAAATTTTCATAAACGACTCGGCAAGATCATGTGGGATAAGTGCGGCATGGCCCGGAATGAAGCCGGTCTGAAAGAAGCCATCGAGGAGATCAGGGCGCTGAAGGCCGAGTTCTGGCGCGATCTTCGGGTGACCGGGGAGATCAACGAATTCAACCCCGAGCTGGACAAGGCCGGCAGGGTAGCCGATTTCATCGAGCTCGGTGAGCTGATGTGCCAGGATGCATTGCAACGCCGCGAGAGCTGCGGCGGGCATTTCCGGGAAGAGAGCCAGACGCCCGATGGGGAGGCCAAACGCGATGACGAACATTTTTCGTTCGTTGCCGGCTGGGAGTACAAGGGCGACAGCAACTGGGAATTGCACAAGGAGCCGCTGGAATTCGAGATCGTGCATCCGACACAACGGAGCTATAAATAAAATCGACTTATGCCCTATACAGTGGGGATCATAGCATGGTTGGGACAAATGCTCGCCTGGCTCGGTGCGCTGGTCGCGGTGATCGTAGCCGTGGTCAACTACCGGAACCAGACGAGGCTGAAACAAGCCGAATGGTTGAAATCGCTCTTTGAGAAATTCTATGAAGGTTCGACCTACAAAGAGGTGCGGGTCTGGCTGGATTATGGGACGCTGCATGAACAGCTGGTGGTGAATGATGCGGCCCTGCGCCAGGCCCATGAAGAGAAGTTCACGGATTTTCTGAACTTCTTCGAATTCATCGGCGTCTTATACGCACGCAACCATCTCAGCCGGGAGCAGGTATGTGATGTATTCGATTATTATTTGAAGAAGATCGGCGCCGATGCGGATTGCCGGGAATGGATCGACCAGTATGGCTTTGAGAAACTGAAAGCGTTGTTGAGCCAATTATGAAACCGAGCATGACGAAATCGGATACCGTCGGGAGCCAAAAGCGAGGTTCCGGCCGACAATTGAAGGAACGTAATGGACGGCCGAATGACTATTTGTTCGTATATGGAACCTTGCGCAAGGACTATGACCTGAAGCTCAAGAACAAGGTCTCGGACGACCTGCACTATGTGGGGCAGGGGAAGGTAGGGGCGTCGATGTACGATATCGGCAGGTATCCGGGGGCGGTGCGGAGCTCGGCGGGCGATGAGGTGATCGGAGATGTGTTTTTGATAACCGATGTGGAGCGCGTGTTGAAGGTCCTGGATAAGTACGAGGGGATCAATACGGATGGGCGGCCCTCGGAATTCGTGCGAAAACGCAGCAGGATCCGGTTGCGGAACGGGAAGGAGGTGATGGCCTGGGTGTACTGGTATGAATTTGATCTTTCGAAGAAAGTGAAGATCAAGCAAAAGAACTATCTGAACTATTTGAAAAATAAAAGTAGTCACTAAGCGTATATTCAACTATGGAACATTATACGATGAACCTCACCCTCAAGGTGTGGAGACAGAAGAACAAAAAAGACAAGGGGCAATTCGAGACCTATTCGGTGAGCGGCATTTCTTCGGAGATGTCTTTCCTGGAAATGTTCGATGTACTGAACGAGCGGTTGGTCGTGGAGGGCAAGGAGCCCATCGCCTTCGATCATGATTGCCGCGAGGGGATCTGCGGGATGTGTTCCATGTATATCAATGGCCGGCCGCATGGCCCCTGGGAGGGTACAACCACCTGTCAGTTACACATGCGGGCCTTCAAGGATGGCGATACCATCGTGGTGGAACCCTGGCGCGCCAATGCGTTCCCGGTAATCAAAGATTTGGTCGTTGACCGTAGCGCCTTCGACCGGATCATCCAGGCCGGTGGGTACATCTCCGTCAACACAGGGAATGCCGTCGATGCCAATGCCATCCCGATCGAAAAGGACAAGGCGGATACCGCCTTTGCCGCTGCGGCCTGTATCGGCTGCGGAGCGTGTGTGGCGGCGTGTAAGAATAGCTCGGCGTTATTGTTCCTCAGCGCCAAGGTCTCGCATCTGGCGCTATTGCCGCAGGGGAATCCCGAGCGCAAGACACGGGTAGTCGATATGATCGCGCAGATGGACAAGGAGGGTTTTGGCAGCTGTACGGCTACGGGCGCCTGCGAGGCGGTTTGCCCCAAAGAGATCTCGATCCAGAACATCGCCCGGCTGAATTCGGAGTACGCCCGATCCGGTTTTACGACGGATAAGTAGGGACGGACAGACGTTGGTCCGTCCAGCGGAAAGCGTTACCTTTGCCGCCATGATCAGAGTGAACAATGTCACCCTCTCCTTCGGGAAACGGGTTTTATTCGACGAAGTCAATCTTACTTTTACCAAAGGAAATTGTTATGGCGTGATCGGCGCCAATGGAGCCGGGAAGTCCACCTTCCTGAAGATCCTGGCCGGCGATATCGACCCCACTAAAGGGACGATCGAGATCACGCCGGGGGAGCGGATGGCGGTATTGAATCAGAACCACTTCGCTTTTGATGATTCCTCTGTGCTGCATACGGTGCTGAAGGGGCATCAGAACATGTGGAAGGTGATGGAAGAACGCGACGCCATCTATGCCAAAGAAGACTTTTCAGAGGCGGATGGCATCCGGGCCGGTGAGCTGGAGGGGGAATTCGGCGAAATGGGGGGGTATACCGCGGAAAGCGACGCCGCCGCCCTGCTGAGCGACCTTGGAGTCAAAGAGGCTTTGCATGGCACGCTGATGAAAGAGTTACCCGGCGCCCTGAAGGTGCGGGTGTTGCTCGCGCAGGCGCTGTTTGGCAATCCGGACATCCTGATCCTGGACGAACCTACCAACGACCTGGACGTAGAAACCATCAATTGGCTGGAGAACTTCCTCGCCGATTATGAGAATATCGTGATCGTGGTCTCCCACGACCGTCACTTCCTCGACGCCGTATGTACGCACGTGGCCGATGTCGACCGGCAGAAGATCAAGATCTTTACCGGTAACTATACGTTCTGGTACGAATCGTCGCAGCTGATGGCGCGGCAGCTGTCCGATAAGAACAAAAAGACCGAAGACAAACGCGCGGCCCTGATGGAGTTCATTGCCCGGTTCTCGGCCAATGCGAGCAAGTCCAAACAGGCGACGTCCCGGAAGAAGGCGCTCGAGAAACTCACTATCGATGAGATCGAGCCGTCGAACCGCAGGTATCCGGGGATCATCTTCAAGCAGCTGCGCGAGGTGGGCAACCAGATATTAAACATTGAAAAACTGGGGAAGAAGGCCGAAGATGGGCGCTGGCTGTTCAGCAATGTTACGTTCAGCGTCAACAAGGGCGACAAGATCGCCTTCGTGAGCCGGGATCATCTGGCGCTCACGAGTTTCTTCGATATCATCGATGGCGAAATGCGTGCCGATGCGGGCAAGATAGAATGGGGAACGACGGTCACCAAGGCCTACCTGCCCAATGACAACAGCGAATATTTCGAAGGGCAGCAGATCAATCTCATGGACTGGCTGCGGCAGTTCGTGCCGCCGCATGTGACAGATGTCGACGAACCCTTCCTTCGGGGTTTCCTCGGGAAGATGCTCTTCAGCGGGGATGAGGTGTTGAAGAACACCAATGTGTTGTCGGGAGGGGAGAAGGTGCGTTGCATGCTAAGCCGCATGATGTTACAGGACCCGAATGTGGTGATCCTGGATGAGCCGACAAACCATCTCGATCTCGAATCGATCCAGAGCTTCAATGAAAGCATGAGCAACTTCAAGGGGATCGTCCTGCTGACGTCCCATGACCATACCTTTTTACAAACTGTGGCCAATCGCGTCATCGAGCTGACCCCTGGTGGGATCATCGACCGGCTGATGTCGTTCGACGAGTATCTCGAGGACGCGCGCGTCAAGCAATTGCGCGAGGAAATGTACCCGAAAGAGGGGTTGGTAAAGGCTTAAATTTTGGGCGGCCGGGTGAAACCCGGCCGGTTTTGTCTTATTTGATACAATAAATCCAAAATTTCAGCATTTTAGGAGAAACCCACTGTTGTTGATCAAGAGGCTGCTTATACTGGTTCTGTTTGCTGGGGTAGCGTGCCTGGCCTCGCAGGCGCAGCAGCAGGTGGATACACTAAGGCGGGACAGCCTTACACGACAAAAGCCCGCGGACAGCGCGAAACGGGCGCCGGCCGACACGATACATTTGACGCGTGGCGACACCCTTCATTTGACGCCCGCGGACAGCCTGATCCATATGGCTGATTCCCTACACCGGGAAGCCGACAGTCTGCACCATCTGGGCGATTCTCTCAAGAAAAAGGGGACCGATACCACCGGCGGGGTAAGGCCGGATATCATGCAGATCATTGCGGGTAACACGGCGTTGCAGTTCGCGGACAGCTTATTCGCCAAAAGCGGGGTGCTGAGGGCCCATGGCGATTCCTTACACCGCGCAGACTCCTTGCGTGCGGTAAAGGCGGACACGCTGCTGAGCGCATCGACGATGTTACGGCAGCTCGATTCGCTGAATGCCAGCCCTACGGGATCGGTGGACAGCGTGAAGATGAAGCTCGATGCCCTGCTCAATGCCGCTGGCAACCAGCAAACGGCCGCAACGGCGACAATTGGGCTGCCCGGTAATCTGCAGCAGCACCAGTCGATGAGCCCGGGTTATTCGCCCACCATGGGTGCCGTCGGCGGGGTAAGCGGGGCCGCTCCCGCGGCACAGAATCGCGGCGGACCGCCACCGGCACGACGCCCCGGCGTCCCGAAGCTGCCCACCTTATCCAATCTGCATGAGAAATACATCCCCGTGAGACGGGGGCGCATCCCCTTCGACTCGCTCAGCGTACTTCCCAATGCCTTTTTGGTCAAAGATGTCCCCGACAGCGCCTATGTGCTGGACTGGGTCAACGGAAGCCTGGAATGGAAATATCCACCACCCGGTAAGGACAGCGTGCTGGTCACCTACCGGGATTTTCCGTACCGGCTGAATGCCGTCGCCAAACGCTTCAACTACGACAGCGTCATCGGCAATTTCCTGGTGAGGCCTTACGACAAGGACAAGGAGGGCGGCTCTACTACCGATGATTTCTTCAATTTCGGCAATATCACCTATAATGGTAGTTTCGGCCGCAGCATCAGTTTTGGCAATAGCCAGGATGCAGTGGTGACCTCCAATCTAAACCTGCAGATCAGCGGCTATCTGGCGGACAGCATCGAGATCTCGGCTGCCATCACCGACAACAACATCCCTATCCAGCCGGATGGCACTACCGCCGATCTTAATCAGTTCGACAAGGTCTTTTTGCAGTTCCGAAAAAAGAACTGGGCGTTGACCATGGGCGACATCGATCTCAGGCAAAATGAGCTGTATTTCCTGAACTTCAACAAACGCCTTCAGGGCGCCAGCTTCGAGACTACGGAACAGCTCTCGCCGCATACCACGAACCGGACCCTCGTGAGCGCGGCCATCGCCAAGGGAAAGTTCGCCCGTAATATCTTCCAGGGACAGGAGGGCAACCAGGGCCCTTATCTGTTACAAGGAAATAACAACGAACTCTACTTCATCGTGCTTGCCGGCTCGGAAAAGGTCTATATCGACGGCCAGCTCATGCAGCGGGGTGAGGACGCGGACTATACGATCAATTACAATACCGCCGAGATAACGTTTACCCCCAACCGCCTGATCAGCCAGGATGCGCGTATTCAGGTAGAATTCGAGTATGCCGATCGCAACTATCTCAACGTGAACCTGTATTTGTTCGATGAAGTAAATGTCAGCAACAAGCTGAAAGTACGGTTGGGTATGTTCAGCAACAGCGATGCCCGGAACAGCCCGATCAACCAGACCCTGACGCCGGAGGAAACCAAATTCCTGGGGGGGCTGGGCGACAGCATCCAGCACGCCTATTACCCGGTGGCCAATGTCGATACGTTTTCTACGGGGACGGTGTTGTATAAGAAGATCGACACCTCGTATAAGAATGCCGCCGGGGTGGTGGTGCAGGATTCGGTGTATGTCTTCTCGACGGATGCGACGCAGACGCTTTACAGCCTTTCGTTCTCGAATGTGGGCCAGGGGTATGGCAACTATATCTCCGACCCGAATGGGATCAATGGAGCGGTATACGATTGGATTGCGCCGGTGAACGGGGTGCCGCAGGGCTCCTTCGAGGCGGCGCAGTTCCTGGTGACGCCCAAAACGCAGCAGGTGGTGAGTCTGGGAGCGGATTATACGGTCGATAAGCATACCACCATGAGTGCCGAGGTCGCCCGAAGTCACTATGATGTCAATACGCTATCGACCAAAGGGAAGAAGGATGACGACGGCTCCGCGGCTAAATTCAGCATCAAGAATATCAAGATGCTGGCGCCGTCGAAGGGGTTGCTGCTCACGACAACCGCCGGTTTTGAATACGTCAACAAAGACTTTCAGCCGCTGGAGGTCTTGCGTACGCCGGAGTTTACCAGGGACTGGGGGCTTTCGCTGGCGGTCCATCCCGCCACCGAAAAGATCTACCATGCGAGCATGCAGCTGAGCGATAAAAAGCTGAATTCGGTGCGGTATGAGATCGCCCGGTACGAACGCGGGGATGGGTTTACGGGGACGCAGCACAATTTCACGAACCGGGAGAGTTTCCTGGGCTGGAAGATCCAGGACCAGGTGAGCCTGACGACCTATGATAGCAGCCATCGGTTCAATGGCTATTATTTCCGGCCGTCGTTCGATGTCTCGCGGAAGCTGTCCTTTCTAAAGAACTACGTGATCGGCGCGGGCTATGCGCTGGAACAAAATCAGAACAAAGACGAATCGGCCGACACTTTGGTCGCTACAAGCTATGCCTTTCATACCTGGGAGGTATATCTGAAATCGCCGGAGAATAGCAAGAACAAATGGGGGATGATTTACAAGACGCGGGTGAACAGCTATCCCAATGCCGGCGGTCTGGATGTGGGTGATCGCAGCCAGACCTTCAATGTCTTCGCCGACCTCGTGAAGAGCCCGCATCAGCAATTCCATATCAACGCCACGTACCGGGAGATGACGATCGCCGATAGTACCCTGGCCGCCAAGACCATCGACAGCACGGCCGCGGCGCAGCGGGGTGACAAGACCCTTCTGGCCCGGGTGGAGTATATCGTCAATGTCTGGAAGGGTGCATTGCGCGGGAATCTGTTGTATGAAGTGGGCAGCGGTCAGCAGCAAAAGCTGGGCTATACCTATCTGCAGGTACCGGCGGGTACGGGGCAATATACCTGGATCGATTTCAACAAGGACGGTATCCAGCAGTTAGGCGAGTTTGTGCCGGCGCAGTTCCAGGACCAGGCGCAATATATCCGCGTCTATACGCCTACCAACCAGTACGTCAAGGCGAACTACAATACCTTCAACTATAGCCTCTCGCTGAACCCCAAGGCGCTGGTGACACCCAAAAGCAAGGTGATGACGCGTTTTCTCGGCAGATTGATGTACCAGAGCTCGCTTCAGCTTACCCAGAAACAGCAGGCAATGGGTCTGGTCGAATACGACCCGTTCAAGGCGCCGTTGAACGACTCGGTGCTGATCACCCGCAACATGATCCTGGTCAATACCCTGTCCGTCAACCGTACCGATCCGCACTGGGGCCTCGACATCAGCAACACGCAGAACGGCGGGAAGAGCCTGCTGACCTATGGCTATGAAACGCATCAGACCGATGAGTGGTCGTTACGGGCGCGGCTCAATCTCAACAAGGCCATTGCCCTTACGGGTATCTTTAGAAAGGGGACTAACCAGCTCAACAACTCGAGCTCGAATTTCGACAGCAGCAACTACCACCTGAGTCAATTCGCCATCAACCCGGGGATAACCTACACGAAAGGATCCAACTTCCGGATCGGCATGGATTTCAAGCTGACGAATAAGCAGAACTCGATCCTTTGGGGTGGGCAGCATTATACCTCGAATGCCTTTAGCTCCGATTTCAAGTACAATATCCTGCAGAGCACCTCGATCCAGGGGAAATTTACCTTGAACGCGATCTACTATACGGCGGGTAAGTCGGGTGAAGCGAGTACCACCAGCCCGGTGAGTTATACGATCCTGGAGGGGTTGTTGCCGGGGAAGAACTACCTGTGGAATCTGGATTTTACGAAGAAGCTGGGGAGCAGCCTCGAGCTGAGCCTTCAGTATGAAGGGCGGAAGGCAGGGGAAACGGGGATCGTGCATACGGGGCGCGCCGCGTTGAGGGCGCTGTTATAAGGGGCGCGGCCGGCCCCACTTGGGATGGGGCTTCGTCCGGATCGGCCGGTCTTTAATAGCGAAAGCCAGGAAATGCTTCCTGGCTTTCGAGTATCTTATGATTGCCCTTCGGGCGAACGGTCTCCGACCGCTCCTAGCCGAAGATGCCGCCTTTCTTGAGTTCGCGGGTGCCTTCGCCGATCTTGAAACCATTGTGGTAGATCTCGATCTTGTAGTTACCCTTTACGAATTCGCTGTTTTGTTTCCAGGCGAACTGTACGGATTTTACCTTGCCGGCTTCGAAGTCGACGGGAACCTTTGCGGTGTAGATCTTGTCGCCATCGTCGCGGGTAGTGAAGGTGCCGCTACCCAGCGCCGGTACGGAGATGGGCTTGCCATCGGGACCGGTGATGCAAACGTATACATCGGCGGGACCGCTTTGCGCGATACGGTTAGACACATCGAAACCGATGATGAGCTTGTTAACACGACGGGCGGTAGTCGTTTCTTTGTCCTGGCCGTCCTTCTTTTCGTGCATCGGCGTGATGGTGATGTTGGAAGCATTCAGCGTAGAAGCGATGTCTACCTGCTTGGACAGCGCCTGGTTCTGCGTAGTGCTGGTTGTCAGGTCGTTGGTCAGCTTGTCCTTGTCCTGGGTCAGCTGTTGCTTGTCGGCGGTCAGCTGCTGGTTGTCCGAGGTGAGCTGCGCTACCTGCTGTTCCAGGCCGCTTACCTTGTCGTTGAGTTCCTTGATGAGGCTTTGTGCTTTTTCTTCTTCGGCCTTGGTGAGTTTGTTCTTGCTGAGCAGGCCGCGGATCTGCTTTTTGAGGTTAGCTACCTGACCGTCCTTTTCGTTGACGGAAGCGGTCAGCTTATTGTTGGTTCCGGTGAGGGAATCCAGGCGTACGAGTGCGTCGTCAAAGTTCTTCTGCAATTGTCCTTTTTCGTCTGTGACCTTAGAGATCTGGGATTGTTGCTGGGTTTGAACCTGTTCTTGCTTGTTGTTGTTCCACAGCAGGTACCCCCATGTTCCGAGGAAACCGGCGGCCAGCAGACCGATGACTAAATTCTTGTAGTCTTTCTTCGGAGGTTGATTTTGAGGCGTAGCTGAGGGATAGTTGGTTGTCGTACTCATAGCTTATTGCTTTTTTCAAAAGTTAAGAATGTGTTATTCGATCCGTACCGCCGTGATCCTAAGTTTCACGGGTTTCATGCGGTGTTATTCTAAAACCATGCCAAACTCAATTTTATTGTGTTCCACCCCTGATTCCTAAAGATTTATGTAATATTGCGCCAATAAAAGTGTTGTAAATGGCTGTAGACAAGATACTCGGCGACTGGAAGAAAGGAAAATTCAAACCCGTATACTGGCTTGAGGGTGAGGAGGAATACTATATCGATGTATTGGTTAACTATGCCGAACGCAATATTCTTTCGGAGGCCGAGGCCGGTTTTAACTTAACGGTCTTTTATGGAAAGGATGCGGACTGGCCGGCGGTGATCAATGCGTGCAGGCGCTATCCCATGTTTGCCGAACGGCAGGTCGTGCTCCTCAAAGAAGCACAGCAGATGAAGGATATCGACAAGCTGGAAGCTTATATCGACAAGCCTTTGTCATCTACGGTGTTTATTGTCGCCTATAAAGAGAAGAAGGTCGATGGCCGCAGCAAGCTGGCGAAGCTGCTAAAGGAAAAGGCCGAGCTCTATACGACGAAGAAGCTTTATGATAACCAGCTGCCGGACTGGACCAGCGAGCTTATCCGCAGCAAGGGGTATGAGATCACGCAGAAGGCATTATTTCTGCTTGTAGATCATGTCGGGAACGACTTGAGTAGGATAAATAATGAAATTGACAAGCTGCTGGTCAACCTCGGCGGTGATCGAACGATTAGCATCACCGAAGACGATATCGAGAAGTATGTGGGTGTGAGCAAGGAGTACAATGTTTTCGAGCTGCAGGATGCGTTTGCGAAGAAGGACAAGGTAAAGGCGATTCGGATCATTCAGTATTTTGAGGGAAACCCGAAGGCGGGGCCTATCCAGCTGATCCTACCCTCCATCTATAATTTCTTCAGCAAGGTCTATATGATCTTCGGTCAGCCCGCCCGCGACGAAAAGGGCGTGGCCGCAGCCATTGGCGTCAATCCTTTTTTTGCCAAGGACTATCTGGCGGCTATTCGTAATTACAATTACGAAGGTATAGAACAAGGCCTATTGTTGCTTCACACCTATAACCTCAAGAGTGTAGGGGTGGGTAGTGCCGGCACCGGGGATGCTTCTTTATTGAAGGAGCTTGTGGTGAAGATCATGGGCTGAGCCGCGGCCGGCGGCTCGCGGCGACGCCGGTTCATATTGTTGGCTCGCGGTGACGCTGCCTTATCGGGTGGCCAAGGCCGCCAGTGAATCCACTTTATCCCGGGCAAGGGCTGCTTTGAGTTCTTCGAGGCCGTTGAATTTGAGTTCGGGCCGGAGAAAGGCTTTCACGAAAACGCGCAATTCCCTTTCGTATATATCCTGGTCGAAATCGAAGAGGTTGACTTCGATCGTTCGGTGGGTGCCGTTGATGGTGGGTCGGATGCCGATGCCCATCATGCCGCCGAGGCGGGGGCCGTCGAAGAGACTCTTTGCGCCGCTTGGCTCGTCTGCTCGTGCCGATCCTGTACCAGGTTGGGCCGGCAGCAGCTGTGCCTCTACGGCATAGACGCCGTCGGCAGGCGTGAGCTTTTCGGGATTTCCGATCTCGAGGTTGGCGGTGGGATAGCCCAGGGTCCTGCCGAGCTGGTTGCCTTTTATAACGGTTCCGGAGAAAAAGAAGGGGTACCCCAGCAGTTGATTGGCGGTGGCGATATCGGCGCGAAGGATGGCCTCGCGGATGCGGGTAGAGCTCACCGACATTTCCTGCAGCAGCTGTACGGGGATCTCCTGCAGCTCGAACTCCCGGGTGGCGCTGTATTCCTCGAGGAGATGATAATCGCCTTGCCGGCCCTTTCCAAAACGATGGTCATAGCCGATGATCACGGTATGGGGATGGAATCTGGCGAGTAAGAATGCCTCGATGTATTCCTGCGCCGTAAGTTGCGAGAAAGCTTCCGTAAAGGGGACGATCACGAGATGGTCGATCTTTTGCCAGGACAGCAGATCTATTTTTTCCTGCATCGTATTGATCAGCCGGAGGTCCTGGGCGCCGCCGTGCACAACTTTCCGGGGGTGGGGGAAGAAGGTGATGATCACGGTCTCGCCGTCTACGCGGGCCGCTTCTTCCCGCAGTTGATGGAGGATACGTGCGTGGCCGGTGTGAACGCCGTCGAAGGTACCGATCGTGACGACTGCCCGACGGAAAACAGGCAGCTGGTCGATGTTATGGTGGATCTGCATGAGCGAATAAACGACTAGGCCCCCGAGAGGGTTGTTTGTGTTTCGCTGCAAATCTAAAGGATTATCCTTTACCTTTGCCGTCCTATGTCACTCTACGCCAAACGCGGAGTTTCCGCTCAGAAAGAGGAGGTGCACCAGGCCACCGAAAAGCTGGATCAGGGGTTGTTTCCGAATGCTTTTTGCAAGATCTATCCCGACTATCTGGGTGGCGATGCCGGCTGGGTCAATCTCATGCATGCCGACGGTGCGGGGACCAAGAGCATCCTGGCCTATCTGTACTGGAAGGAAACGGGTGACCTCAGCGTCTGGAGGGGGATCGCCCGCGACGCCATTGCAATGAACCTGGACGACCTGCTTTGTGTGGGCATCTACGATAACCTGCTTTTTTCGTCTACCATCGACCGCAATAAGAAGAACATTCCCGGCGAGGTCCTGTCCGCTATCATCAACGGCACCCAGGAATTCTTTGACGAGCTGCAGACCTATGGCGTAGGCATCCGTTACCTGGGCGGCGAGACGGCGGACGTTGGCGATGTCGTGCGGACGATCGCGGTGAATGGGACGATGGCGGCACGCTGGCCGAAGGACCGGCTCGTGACCAACGATAAGATCAAGCCGGGCGATGTCATCGTGGGTTTTGCAAGCTCCGGGCAGGCTGTTTATGAATCGACTTATAATAGTGGCATCGGGAGCAATGGGCTCACCAGCGCCCGGCACGATATCCTGAACAAATCCTACGGGGTGCGTTTTTCCGAATCATTCGATACTACGCTCGACGATGCGGTGGTTTATATTGGTCCGCACCGCATGACGGACGAGGTGAAGGTCCCCGATGGCCGTATGACCGACATCGGTCATTTGTTATTGAGTCCTACGCGGACCTATGCGCCTTTGCTAAAACAGCTGCTCACCGAACAATTCGATGCCATCCACGGACTAGTGCATTGCAGCGGCGGCGGTCAGACCAAGTGCATGAAATACCTGCCGGGAACGTTCCGTGTCGTCAAAGACCATTTGTTCGAGGCGCCGGTGATCTTTGAGCTGATCCGGCAGGCCTCGGGTTCTGATCTCCGTGAGATGTACCAGGTCTTTAATATGGGTCACCGGCTGGAGGTCTTCACCGCACCGGAAGCGGCCGAAGGGTTGATCAAGGCAGGTCAGGAGCTGGGTATCGGGGCGCAGGTGGTCGGCAGGGTAGAAGCGGCATCTGCCAAAAAGCTGCAGCTGACCGTCGGAGATGCGACGATCGAATATTGATCAGACTTGGCTTTTGGAAATGCGAATTTGTTGAAGCAAATCTTCCAACTCTTTCACACTCAATTTATTGTCATTCACAAATTGAGCAATTAATTTGGCGGGGGAGCCCTCGAAATAACCCTTGAGGAGTAAGTTGGCACTCCTCTTGCCGTATTCCGTTTTGCCGATGCGGGGTTTGTAGCAGTTGTTTCGGCCCTGAACGTCCACGAGGACAAAGCCTTTACCCTCGAGGATCTTGAGCAGGGTGGCGATGGTGTTGGGATGCGGTTTGGGTTCAGCGGTATGCTCAAGGACGTCTTTGAGAAAGCCCCTGCCGAGTTTCCAGAGGACCATCATCACTTGTTCTTCGGCTTTAGTCAGTGGTTTACCGGCACTCATGGATGACTAAGTTTTTAGTGATGCGCCGAAATTATAACTAAATTTTTAGTTTTAAAACCGTTTGTGGTATTTTTTTTGTCGTTTATAGGGAGGGGATACAAGAATCGCTACAGTATGATAAAGGATCGGCTACAGAGAGCGTGAAAAAATGATTAAAAGCAAGTAATTTCTGTCCACAATACTATGATTTTCCAGAATTGGTGACTACTTTCGCTGACGGTTCTGGTCGGATTGACATTAATTTATTTTTATATCTTTTTTGCCGCTTCCGTGAACACTCCCGGCTCTGTAAATGTTTCTTGATTAGATCCCTACTTGTTAGAATTTCTTAAACCCTGTGAAAACGCCTTCCAAAGTCGCCCCGGGCGGTTGTAAGGTTATTAACTAGTCGCCTTTGGCGACGAAGTCATTAAATTCGTCATCTTTTTTTTTATCCGATATGAGGCAACTTAAGATTGCTACACAGATTACGAACCGTGATTCCCAGGCGGTCGAGAAGTATTTGCAGGAGATCTCCAAGATCCCGATGATCACACCTGAAGAGGAGACCGTGCTCGCGCAACGGATCAAGATGGGTGATCAAAAGGCCTTGGACAAGTTGGTGCAGGCCAACCTGCGCTTTGTGGTTTCCGTGGCAAAACAGTATCAACACCAGGGGTTATCGCTGAGTGATTTGATCAACGAGGGCAACCTCGGCTTAATTAAAGCGGCTCAACGCTTTGATGAGACCAAAGGTTTCAAGTTTATTTCCTACGCCGTTTGGTGGATTCGCCAGTCCATCCTGCAGGCGTTGGCAGAGCAGGGCAGATTAGTCCGCCTGCCTCAAAACAAAATTGGCACGTATAACAAGGCCAACAAGGCTTACATGGCTTTCGAGCAGGAACATGAGCGCGAGCCAAGTACCGAAGAGTTAGCCGAATTACTGGAAATGAGTGAAACGGAGATCAACAACATTTTCCAAAGCAACACCCGTCACAGTTCACTGGATGCCCCGGTACACGAGGCTGAAGACGTAGCGATGGGGGATCTGCTGGAGGGTGGTGATGAGACGGACGACGATGTCATGAAGGATTCTTTGCGCGCCGAGATCCGCCGCGTATTGAAATCGCTGAGTCCCCGTGAAGCGGAGATTGTGAATGCGTATTTTGGCCTGGACGGCGAAAATGGGGTAACCATCGAGCAGATCGGGCAGAAATACGATCTGACCAAAGAACGCATCCGCCAGATCAAGGAAAGGGCGATCAAACGCCTACAGAAAGCGCGTTACAGCAATGCGCTGAAAGCATATTTGGGATAACCCACCTGATAAATCACTCTTAAAAACCCGGCCTTTGCCGGGTTTTTTCATGATGTCCCGAGCGGTGGGGCCGCTCGGGGGCCTCCCTTTCGGGAGGTTTTTTTATAAGGTCGCGGAACCGACATTGTAAAACGCGATCAAACCTTATATTTGCGCGGAACCGCAGGATGCGGTTCGTCTACGGGCGCAAGCCCGCGGACGAGGAGGACCGTGGCGAAGCAGGTCCGACGAAGTTCTCAGACATTAACCTTTTGCGGGAAATCGGGCTAATTTTTATGTGCAGGACGATTCCCGCATTTACAACCCCAAAGCATGGAGCAAACAGCTAGCGAGAAAGTACATTGTCTGATCATCGGTTCGGGTCCCGCCGGGTATACGGCAGCCGTGTATGCGGCACGCGCCAATTTACGGCCGGTGCTTTATCAGGGTATCCAGCCGGGCGGTCAGCTGACCATCACCACGGAAGTAGAGAACTATCCCGGTTATCCGGACGGGGTCCAGGGGCCTGAAATGATGGTGCATTTTGAGAAGCAGGCGACCCGCATGGGTGCCGACATTCGCTATGGACTGGCTACAAAGGTGGATTTTTCGTCGCATCCGCATAAGGTATGGATCGACGAAGAAAAGCTCATCTTGGCCGACGCCGTGATCATCGCCACCGGGGCTTCCGCCAAATGGCTGGGTCTGGAGAGCGAACAACGCCTGAATGGATATGGAGTAAGCGCCTGTGCCGTGTGCGACGGATTCTTCTTCCGCAATAAAGAGGTTGCCATCGTAGGCGCTGGGGATACGGCGGCGGAAGAAGCGCTATACTTGTCGAAATTGTGCACCACGGTGCATATGTTGATCCGCAAAGACAAGATGCGCGCCTCCAGGATCATGCAGGAGCGGGTACAGCAAACACCCAATATAAAGATCTACTGGAACAGCGAGACCGATGAGGTGCTGGGCGAAAGCAGGGTAGAGGGGTTGCGCATCAAAAATAATAAGACAGGAGAGAAGACTACGGTACCCATCAGCGGCTTTTTTGTCGCCATAGGACACCAGCCCAACTCCGGCATCTTTGCCGACTATCTCCAAATGGATGAGGCGGGCTATATCCAAACCACACCGGGGACGAGCAAGACCAATGTAGAGGGTGTTTTTGCCGCCGGTGATGTCCAGGACAAGATCTACAGACAGGCGGTGACTGCCGCGGGCAGCGGTTGTATGGCCGCGTTGGATGCCGAGCGGTATCTTTCTGCAAAAGGATTGGCTTAAACGATATGGTTACCGTTCAATTACATAATCTGATCTTTTCCGGCAGACACGGCGTCTTCAAAGAGGAGCTGGCGACAGGCAACACCTTCGAGGTGAACCTGGACGTACTCTACGACGAAGGCCAGCGCCCTTTCGAAGGGCTGGATTCCATTGTCAACTACGTCATCCTCTTCGATATCATCAAGACGCGGATGCAGCAGCCTTCTCCTTTGCTGGAAAAGATCGCCGACGAGATCATTGTAAAGATCCGCGAACAGTATCCTTTTATCCGCGAAGTGATCCTTTCCATCTACAAATTGCAGGCGCCGATAGGGAATTTCCAGGGCAAGGCGGGGATGAGCCTGCACAAGAAATTTGCGGATTGAGCGACGATTATGGACACGTTAAATTTTCCGGCAAGCCCAACTCCGGGACGGGGTGGATCGTTTAATTTAAAGACGCGGTAGCATCTTTGTCCGCGGGCGCAAGCCCGCGAACAAGGGCCGCTCCAGTGGAGCGGGCCGAAGTTCTCAGACATTAGCGCTTTGCCGGGAATGCGCTAATTTTCACCAGGGGGCATTTCCGGCACATATACCATGAACAAATGGGTTTTCGCGCTGGCGCTTTTGATTGTATCGGGCGTGCCGGCATTCGCGCAGGATATCACGGTGCTGTTAAAAAAAGCCGCGGGGGCGGAGGCGGCCTTCCGGGAGGACGAGGCGCTTTCGTTTTACAAGCAGGCGTTACGGCTGCAGCCGCATTCGGTCATAGCGCTGTGCCATTGCTGTGATCTCTGCTGCAGGATCGGCAACCGGTTAGCCGACCGGGATCAACGGATCGGCTATTTCAAGACCGCCTTTCAGTATGCACAAACAGCCTACCGGCTGGACTCCACCAACAGCGAGGTCAACGTGATGATGGGCTTTTCGCTGGGCCGCCTGACGCTGATCCAGACCAACAAAGAACGGGTGGAGACCGCGGTGGCGATCAAGCATTATGCAGAACGGGCCATCCACTACGACCCATCCAACTACAAAGCCTATATTATCCTGGGCCGTTGGAACTATGAGGTCAGCAACCTGAACTTTTTTGAACGGACCTTTGCCCGATGGTTTTATGGCGACCTGCCTTCGGCGTCGCTGGCCGAGGCGATCCGGGATTATGAGAAAAGCCTCGCTTTGCGACCCGACTTTATGCTCAATTATTTTGAGCTGGCAAAGGCGCTTCATCGCGACGGCCAGGACAAGCAGGCTATCGGGCTGCTACAAAAGATGGAGGGGTTGCACGACGAGATGTACGACGACAGGATCGTGCGGATGGACGGGAAGAAATTCGTACAGGAATGGTCTAAATAACCTTTCCCCTCCAGGCGCCGCTTCGGATATAGGTGAACGACATGATGAAGAGGGAGATCCAGTAGAGCCATTCCGACATCCAGCCCACCACCAGGGACATGTTCCAGTGTTCCAGGGTCAGCCAAACATAGATACAGTAAAACACGATGGTGATGAATTCGATGAGCAGGTTGACGCGGGTGTTGCCCGTCCCGGTGACCGCGTTGAGCCACACCGTCGAGAACGACATCAGGATCAGGGCGGGGGAGACGATGCGGATCACAGGGATGGCGGCCTGGGTGAAGGTGAGGTCCTGGCCGTAGACGGAAAGGAATACGCCGGGGGCGACGTTCAGGACAATGGCGATGATGACGGAGAAGCTGAGACTGAGCCGGACGACCTTTCGGATCAACAAGAGGACCTTGTCTTCCATCCCCTGGCCGATGATATTGCTTACCATGGCATTGGTCGCGGAGGCAAAGGCCCACGTGAACACGCCGAAAAGCCCGAAGATATTCCGCATGGTATTGCTGATGGCGAGGGCCTGCCGCCCATGGTGTTCGACCAGGATATAAAAGAAGACCCAGGCGGTAATGCTGATGATATATTGGAACACCAGCGGAGAAGATTGTACGATAATGAGCTTGTTGTTCGTTCTATCGAAGCCCCAGTGCCGGTACAATTGCAGCTCTTTGCCGATCCCCCGGAAATGGATCACCAGGAAGACGACGAACATCCCCGAGAATTCGGCGAAGATAGAGGAGATGGCGGCCCCGTTGAAGCCCATTGCCGGCAGACCGAAATGACCAAAGATCAGTCCGTAATCCAGCCCGATGTTCACCACGGTCTCCGCCAGGGTGCCATAGACGAGGTATTTGCTTTGGTTGGTGCCTACCAGCAGGGCGTTGCGCATTTGGTAGACGTAGAGAAAGGGGAGCCCCCAGATACGGATACGCAGGAAGGAAATGGCCTCATTACGAAGGGGCGTGGAATGCAGGGACCAGGAGAGGGCCAGCGGCGCGAGGAAATTGGTGATGGCGATGCCGGCGAAGGCGAGGGTCAGGGCGATGACCATGCCCTGGGAAAAGAGCCGGCCGATGTCTTCTATCCGGCCTTCGCCCGCGCGGCGTGCGATAAGGGCCTGCAGACCGTTGTTGAGCCCCTGGCCGATGACGGCGAAAAGCAGGTAGTACACGCCGGTGATGCCGGCCGTCGAGAGCGCTTCTCCCGACTGGTCCAGGTGTCCTAAGAAGATATTGTTGGTGATGAAATTGATCTGGGGCACCAGGATCGCCAGACTGATGGGCAGGGCCATGTGCAGGATGTCCCGGTAGGTGATGGAAACCTTATAAGTCTTGGTGTTTTGTGCAGGGGCGCCCATGAAAAGACGGTAATTTACAGTCTTTTGTAGTATTATTGCACAACCTGATGTTAACTATGCATAAACCTGCTTTTACGATCGAAGCTTCGGGTATCTCTGATGAGGATCTGCTCCAGTGCCGGCTGTTAGTGGAGGTGAACCCCAATTCCTTCACCTACGTATTGCTCAACCAACGAAATATGAGCCCGCTGGTGGTGAAATACTTCCAGCTGGAACACAACAAGGAAAATCCGCTCACCGATCTGCTGCAGGATATCCTGGATGGTGACGAGCTGTTGAAACGACCCGTGAAAGAGACATTATTGGTCTACAATTTCCCCGAAAGCAGCCTGGTCCCGGAAGCCGTATTCACCATGGATACGAACCGTGAGATCATCGACACCCTTCATGGTAACCTGCAAAAGGGGCTGATCCTTACGGAGAAGATCCCCTGGTGGGAGCTGTTCAATGTCTATCGCGTTTCACCGGACCTGCATCAGCTGCTGCAACAGAATTTTTCGGCGGGCAAATACTGGCACTATTATAGCCTTTTGCTGAAGAGCTATAAGATGTTCGATTCGACTGACAAAGAGACCTGTATCAAGGTCATCTTCTATTCGGACAAGATGGTGGCGCTGGCGATCCGAGACGGCCAGCCGGTGCTGATCCAAACCTTTCATTATCACGATACGAAGGATGTGGCGTATCATTTGCTCAACTGCTGCAATCAACTGGGCCTCGACCAGGAGGGGGTGCGACTGCTCGTCGGCGGATTGATCGACCGGCAAAGCGCATTGAGCACGGAGCTGCATAAGTACTTTCTCAAGATCCAGTTCGAAGAGATCGATGAGAGTATTAAAGTAACCGACGAATTGAAGGAGCTTCCTTTGCATTATTTTTCATCTATTCTCAAAATGGCGGTATGCGCGTGATCGGTGGTCAACTGGGGGGGAGGATGATTAGGCCGCCGGCGAAAATGCCTTATACCCGGCCGACCACCGATATTGCGAAGGAGGGGTTATTCAATGTGCTCGAGAATAACCTCGATCTTAGTGTCCTGAAGACCCTCGATCTTTTCGGGGGGACGGGCAGCATCAGCTATGAGCTGGCCTCGCGGGGCGTGCGTGATCTCACCGTTGTCGAAAAAGATCCGGCCATGTTCGCGTTCATTCAGAAGAATTCCCGCGAGCTGGGTCTGGCCGATGTCTTTAAAGTGGTGCGGATGGATGTCTTCAAGTTCATCGAGCAATGTACCGAGACATTTGATTTTATCTTCGCTGGCCCGCCTTATGCGTTGGAAATCATCGATGAGCTGCCCAAACTAGCTCCGCGGTTGCTGAATGACAAGGGGTGGTTCGTGCTGGAGCATACGCCCCGAAATAACTACGAGGGGTACCCGCTGTATGTCACGCAGCGGCATTATGGGACAACGATCTTTTCTATTTTTGTGAAAAAGACATGAACCCCATTTTTATTACAGGCATTGGTACCGGTGTGGGAAAGACGATGATCGCGGCGATCGTCACCGAGGCGCTTGGCGCGTGGTATTGGAAGCCGGTGCAGGCGGGTTTTGACGAAGGGACGGATGCCGAATGGGTGGGGGCGCGGATCAGCGCGACAGCGCTGGCCGCAGATGAGGGCTTGAGAGCGGCCGGAGAGGTTCGGCTGGGAGCCAGGGCCAATGGCAGCCGCGTTTTGCCAGAGGCCTATAAGCTCAGGCTGCCGGCATCGCCGCATATTGCGGCGCGGGAGGAAGGGGTGGTCATCTCGCTCGATACCCTTGCGGAAAAATTGCCGGTGCAGCGGCCGCTGGTGGTCGAAGGGGCGGGAGGGCTGTACGTTCCGCTCAACGACACGGAATTTATGAGCGATCTGGCACATCGGCTCCATGCCACGGTGATCCTCGTCAGCAGAAACTATCTTGGCAGTATCAACCATTCGCTACTCACGGCGGAGGCCTGCCGGGTACGAGGGCTCCGGGTCGCAGGCTGGATCTTCAACGATCATTATATGGATTATGAAGGGGAGATCGTCAAATGGAGCGGGTTGCCGTCGCTGGCGTCGGTGCCATTTACCGAAAAACCCGATGCCGCCTTTATCCGCGAGCAGGCGTTAATCATGCGGCCGCGGCTGCTCGAGGTGTTAGCCTGACAAATTTGCGTATCTTTATGCCAGGTCTCTTACTATGAACTTCAACTTCCCATTGCTCAAATCGATACGCATACTCCTGTTTCCCTTCTCCCTGGTTTACGCACTTATCGTTACGATCCGGAACTGGCTGTTCGATAAAGGTATTTTGCGGTCGTCGGCCTTTAGTCTTCCCATCATCTGTGTGGGTAACCTGGCGGTGGGAGGCACGGGTAAATCGCCGATGGTGGAATGGCTGATCCGGTTGCTGAAAGACCAGTATCCCATCGCCGTGTTGAGCCGGGGATATAAACGCAAGACGAGGGGATACGCGCTGGCGAACGCTTCCACGACCGCGTTGGACATCGGGGATGAGCCGATGCAATTCCACAGCAAATTCCCGGATGTGACCATTGCCGTGGGTGAAGAGCGGATCGTGGCCATCCCACAGCTGTTGCACGACCGGCCGGCGACCCGGGCGATCATCCTGGACGACGCCTTTCAGCACCGGACGGTACGCGCGGGACTCAATGTGCTGCTCACCGACTACTCCAACTTGTTTACCCGGGACTGGTGGCTGCCCAGCGGGGATCTGCGGGATGCGCCATCCAGCTACCGGCGCGCCGGGATCATCGTCGTCACCAAATGTCCGGCCGAACTGAGCGAGGAGCAGCGTCGCGCTATCGTCACCGAGATCGGTCCCCGGGGGCATCAGCAGGTGTTCTTTTCGACGATCCGATACGGCCAGCCGTACCACATCACGCAGGGCATCGGCCCGGGCACGGCCAGGGGGCACGGGGTGACGACGCAAGCGGAGCGGCCGGGAGGGGACATGCCAATGGAGCGGGGGGGTGGGCGTTTGCCTGCGGAGATCGTCATCGACAACACGATCGAAGTTTTGCTGGTGACGGGCATCGCCAACCCGGCGCCGTTAAAGCAATGGCTGGATCAGCATTCGCGGACCTATTATGAGATCGCCTATGGGGATCACCATATCTTCACGATCGACGATCTGCGGTCGATCACCCGTCGGTTCGGGTCCATCCAGGCAGAAAAGAAGATCATCCTGACCACGGAGAAAGACGCGGTGAGGCTGATCAAATTCCGGCAGGAGCTGGAAGGCCTTCCCTTCTATGTCCTGCCGATCGCGCCGGGGTTTTTGTTTGGCGACGAGCCCAGGTTTACTGATATAATTGTTACATTCATCAAAGAGTTTAATGCTATAAGCAATGAAAAATAAAAAGAAGAAAAATAAAAATAAAAAAGACCCGGCCGCCCATGGCGCCGATACGTTTACGGGGCGTCTGGATGTTACCAGAAGCGGAATGGGCTTTGTGATCGTGGAAGATCGTGACCAGGATATCCTGGTACGGCCGGCGGATTTCAACACAGCCCTGCACGGAGATACGGTGCGGGTGCGGGTGGTGAACAATGCCTCGCGCAGCGGACGCTCGCAGGGCGAGGTCGTGGAGGTCACGGACCGCAAACAGCTGGATTTCCTTGGACATATCCAGACCAGCGCTTCCTTTGCCTTTTTTATCGCCGAGTCCGACAAACCGATGCCGGACATCTATATTCCGCTCGCCGCCTTGAATGGCGCGAAGAACAACGACAAGGTGATCGTCCGCATTACCGAATGGGAAAAGAACAAAAAGCCGCAGGGTGAGGTCATCCAGGTGATGGATAAGACCGACGAGAACGACGGGGCGATGAAAGAGATCCTGCTGGAGGCCGGCTTCCCCATCTTCTTCCCTGAGAATGTGCTCGAGGAGTCGGAACGGCTGCCGGATCTGATCCCCGCCGCCGAGATCGGGAAACGCAAGGATATGCGCCCTGTGCTCACTTTCACCATCGACCCGGTGGATGCCAAGGACTTCGACGACGCCATCTCGATCCGCCCGCTCGACAACGGGCTGCTGGAACTCGGGGTGCATATCGCCGACGTAAGCTATTATGTAGAGCCCGAGACGGCGCTCGACAAGGAAGCTTATGACCGTGCTACCAGCGTCTATCTGCCGGACCGCGTCAACCCCATGTTGCCGGAACGTATTTCCAATGAACTCTGTTCGCTCCGGCCGCACGAGGATAAGCTGACTTTTTCCGCGGTATTCCGGATGACACCAAAAGGGGAGGTGAAAGGGACCTGGCTTGGCCGCACCGTGATCCACAGCGATCACCGATTCACTTATGAAGAGGTACAGGAGATCATCGAACAGAAGACGGGCCTCTACCAACCCGAGATCGAACTCCTGAACGACATCGCCCAGCGGTTGCGCAAACAGCGGTTCCGCAAAGGCGCCATCAATTTCTCTTCCACGGAGGTCCGGTTCAAGCTGGATGAGAAAGGCAAGCCGGTGGGCATCATGGTCAAAGAGAGCAAGGAAGCGCATCAGCTGGTGGAAGAGTTTATGCTATTGGCAAATCGCCATGTAGCGGAGGCTGTCGGGAAAGTCAAGATCAATAAGAAACCGATCCCCTTTCCGTACCGGGTACACGATACTCCCGATAAAGAAAAACTGCTGCCGTTTATCGAGTTCGCGAAGAAGTACGGGCATGTCTTCGATATCGAGAGTCCGCAGGCGATCGCCAGGAGCTTCAATCAGATGCTGCAGGATGTGCAGGGCCGTCCCGAGCAGCATGTGCTGGAACAGCTGGGCATCCGCACCATGGCCAAAGCCGTTTATACCACAGAGAATATCGGTCACTATGGATTGGGATTCGAACACTACTGTCATTTCACCTCGCCGATCCGGCGTTATCCGGACGTCATGGTCCACCGGATACTGCAGGAAGTGCTGGATCAGCACATCGAGGTCGACAAAAAGCTCGAGGCCAAATGCAAACACAGCAGCGAGCGCGAGCGGGCCGCGATGGAAAGCGAGCGGGCGTCGAATAAGTACAAACAGGTGGAGTACATGCAGAGCTTTTTGGGCGATGAATTCGAGGGTGTCATCAGTGGTGTGGCGTCGTTTGGGTTCTGGGTCGAGACCGTCGAACACAAATGCGAGGGCCTCGTGAGCATCAACAGCCTGCTCGAATACGATGATTTCCGCCATATCGAAAGCGACTATAGCCTGGTGGGCCGCCGCAGCGGACGGCAATTCCGCATGGGCGACAAGGTGATGATCAAGGTCGTCGCCGCCAACCTGACGAAGCGGCAACTGGATTATGAATGGGTGATCACAGCGGCAGAACGGAATGCGCCGGGCGCGGTGGTATTGCCTTCTTCCGAAGAACCGCCGGTACATGGACATAAGAAAGCAGCGCGGGGTGGCCATGCGAAAAAAGGCGGGGCGCATGAAAAGCGCGGCTCGCACAAAGCCACCGGGGCTTCGGCGCCGAAAACGCGGAAAAAGAAGAAGTAGGGGCTCCTGCACGGGCCGGCTCTTAGCAGAAAGCCGTACATTTGGCCATGCAGAGTTTCGAAGAATTGTCCGCAGCCTTTGCTGCGAGGTTCAAGACCCGTCATTTCCCGCTTTATCCCGATAGTCTGTATGATCCAGCCGAATATTTCCTTGGGCTCGGCGGCAAACGTATCCGGCCGGTGCTTTGTCTGATGGGGAATGAGCTCTTCGGGCCTATCGAGGACGATGCCTGGGAGATGGCCACTGCACTCGAACTCTTTCATAATTTCACCCTTATCCACGACGATATCATGGACAAGGCGCCGCTGCGGCGGGGCCAGCCCACGGTCCATGCCAAATATGGGTCCTCCACGGCGATCCTGGCCGGCGATGTGATGATGGTCGTCAGCTATGAATATATCGGTAAAGTTCGGTCTCCTCATATCCGCAAGCTGCTGCAGCTCTTTAACCAAACGGCGATGAAGGTCTGCGAAGGCCAGCAGCTGGACATGGATTTCGAATCCCGTGCCGTGGTGTCGATGGACGACTATTTAAAAATGATCGAGCTAAAGACCTCCGTGTTGCTGGCAGGCTGTCTGCGGATCGGGGCGTTGCTGGGCGGAGCCGGATTGGGCAACCAGGATATCATCTATGATTTCGGACGCAACCTGGGGCTGGCGTTCCAGGTGCAGGACGACTACCTGGATTGTTATGGGGATGCCTCGAAATTCGGGAAGCAGGTGGGGGGAGATATCTTAGCCGATAAAAAAACCTTTTTGCTGATCAAAACGCTGGAGGTCGCGGATGCCGCACAGCGGCGGGAGATCGGGGTTTTGAAGAACGCGCCGCCCGACGAAAAGGTGGCGGGGATGCTGGGTATCTTCAAGGCCTGTGGGGTGGGCAGCTGGGCGCTCGAGCTCAAACACCAGTATCATGCCGCGGCGCTTCAACGGCTGGACGATATCGCCGTCACTTCGAAACGCAAGGAGCCGCTCCGCCATGTCGTGGAGCTTTTGCTGCAGCGCGAGCATTGACGCCGCGCGGGGCTCGGCCGCTCAAAGTAGCGCCTCTCGGAATTTTTCCATCGTTCGCCAATATTTGTCTTTGTAGATATCATAGGAGCAGGCCAGCTGTTCCTTATAACGTTGCAGCAGGTCATGGGTCGTTTTCGACGCGAGCCGGTATTCTTTGCAGGCCATGTACAGGGTCGTTTTGCCTTTGTAGGTTTCCCTGCCGAGGCTTAGATAGCCGGCCGAGTCGGGTAACTGCCCGATCAATGCTTCTTCGAGCCCGTTCATCGACGCATAGTTTTTTTCATCCGGCATGCCTTTGCTATCGGCCCCTTTAGTCTTATTGTAGTCGATCTCGATCACCAGCATCCACGGATGGGAAGCTTTGGCGTCCCACTCCAGCAGATCATGGTTGACCAGACCTATAGAGGGAAAGCCGCCTTCGTCTTCGCCTTCCAGACCGGAATAGTTGTCATGCTCCGTTGCATGCCGGACACCCTGGTATTTCTCGACAAACTCTTTTTCTTTCCAGCGGAGGAAATCGATCAATTTTTCCATCGGGATCAGCTCTTTGTCATCCGGGGAAGGGTCTTTTACTGTTGCCTGATCGATGAGGACGGCGGCGTCGCGTTCGCCAAGCACCGTTTCCAGCAGCAGGAAAACGCCCTGGGTAACGACCTCTTTGTTCTCTTCCGTGAAATCCGGGTAGACAAAGCTGAGGCGGACCTCATCGGGATATTGCGGGTCGTCGTCATAAAAGAAGCCGAAATTCTGACAGTTGAAGACATAGCCGCCAATATGAATGCTGTTGTTGTGAACTCCCAGGGCCGGTTTCAGTGCAGTGATCTTCCAGCGGTTGAACTCGGGAGCCTGGTCGACGAGCTCTTCGGCAAAGACAAAGGATTTGACATCGCCCTGGGCAGAGATCACCAATTCGGCCCGTGTATCGTCATACATGCCCACTTCGCAGTATAAATTATCGCAGACGGCCTGCAGCCGGGGCATGATGGCCTTCAGGAATCGGTCGTTGATCCGGTGAGAGTCTTTGCTTTTAACGGCGAGAAAGGATTCCGCCTCGTTCTCTCCGAACCATTCCCAGAACGGTTGATCGGTGGCTACGGCGGTCTTTTTGGTCAGCAGTTTTTTCAGGAAGTTCATACCGGGCAAATTTGGCTGGTTTAGCCAAATTTTCCTAATATTGGCAATGATCAATTCCATATTCCGAAAAAAGTCATTAGAAAAGATCGCGAGGGACGCAGCGGACGGGTGTTTCGATGGACATGGCGGTACGGGTCTGAGCAGGGTCCTGAACGTGCGCGATCTGACTTTTATGGGCATCGCGGCGGTGGTGGGAGCGGGGATCTTTTCCACCATCGGGACGGCGGCCAAGGATGGTGGACCGGGTATCTCGCTGCTATTTGTCCTTACGGCGGTGACCTGTGGATTTTCTGCACTTTGCTACGCGGAGTTCGCCAGCAGGATTCCCATAGCGGGAAGCGCCTATACCTATGCTTATGTGGCCTTCGGGGAGATGATCGCCTGGATCATCGGCTGGGCGCTGATCCTGGAATATGCCATCGGGAATATCGTGGTGGCGATCGCCTGGAGCGGCTATTTCAACAATCTGTTACTGGGGTTTGATATTCACCTGCCGGGCTGGCTGCTCACCGACCCGGGGACGGCCAAGTCGGCCTTTCTGGCGGCGCAGGATACGCTGGCAAAAGGCGGCGTGCTGGATGAGATGGGGAAAGCCGCCGTCGATACCTGGCATTCGGCGCCGGTGATCGGGGGGGCGCATATCATCATGAACATCCCCGCATTCATTATTGTCTGTATCATCGCCTATATCACCTATATCGGTATCAGAGAGAGCAAGAAGACGACAAATGCCATGGTGATCTTCAAGATCGCGGTGGTCATCCTGGTGATCATTGTAGGCGCCTTTTTTGTCAAGACGGCTAATTGGGTGCCGTTTCTTCCCAATGGGTTTGGGGGCGTGCTCAAGGGGGTGTCGGCGGTCTTTTATGCCTATATCGGGTTCGATGCGATCTCGACGACGGCGGAAGAATGCAAGGACGCCCAGCGTGATCTGCCCAAGGGGATGATCTATTCGCTGCTGATCTGTACGGCGCTCTATATCCTCATCGCGCTGGTGCTCACCGGGATGGTCAACTATTCGGAGTTGGGTGTCACCGATCCGCTGGCCTTCGTGTTCAACCGGGTACACCAAAAATGGATCGGCTATATCATTTCGGCCAGCGCGGTGATCGCCACGACCAGTGTGTTGCTGGTGTTTCAGCTGGGCCAGCCGCGTATCTGGATGAGCATGAGCCGCGACGGATTGCTGCCCAAGGCCTTCGGCAAGATCCATAAGAAGTATCATACGCCATGGTTCTCCACGATCGTTACGGGCATCATCGTCGCGGTGCCGACTCTCTTCATGGATAGCGGGCTCATGACACAGCTCACCAGTATCGGTACGCTGTTCGCCTTTGTGTTGGTGAGCTGGGGGGTACTCGTCCTGCCGCGCCAGGAAGGTGTGCAGACGCGGGGATTCCGGATGCCGTATGTCAGTGGCCGGTTTATCGTCCCGGTGCTTTTTATCCTGTTCCTGGTCTTATTCCGCGAGCGGCTGGGATCGGCCGTCCGGCATATCACCGAGGTCGGATTGCAGGAGGTACTGTTCCTGGTGTATACGATACTCGCTTTTGGATTGTCGCTCGCCACGGCGATCCGCAAATATTCGCTGATCCCCGTTTTGGGCGTTTTGTTCTGCGCCTATTTACTCATCGAGATCCCGGCCATCGCCTGGGAATGGTTCTTTGTCTGGATGGCGTTCGGGCTTACGATCTATTTCCTGTATGGCTACCGGAAGAGCCTGCTGAACAAGCCGGAGCGCGAGCCTGCAGCAGTTGGGGTCGAGGCGGAATAATTCGTAATTTTGCACATAATGAAGTTCGACGTAGGCGATAAGGTCGTAATACAGCATTCCAATGATGAAGGCGAGGTCGTAGGGATCATCAATGACAAAATGGTGTTGGTAGACGTGCGGGGCGTGAAGTTTCCGGCGTACACCGATCAGCTTGATTTTCCTTATTTCAAACGGTTCACGGAGAAAAAGCTTTTCCCGGGCGAGAAGAAGCCTAAGAAATACATTGACCAGCTGCCGCCCGAGAAGCCGGCGCCGGGCAAGAAGAAAGAGCCCATTGCGCGGCTGGCCGAGGGGGTCTGGCTGACGTTCCTTCCGGTGTGGGATAGTGATGAATTTGGAGATGACGTCGTGCAGAGTCTCAAGATCTACCTGGTCAACAGCACAACTACAGGATTTAACTTCTCTTATAATATGGCGGCTTTGGGCGAGAGCGAATTTGCGCTCGACAACCAGATCCCTGCCGGGCAGGATTTCTATCTGCACGATATTCCTTTTGAGAATTTGAACGATAACCCGGTGTTCGAATGCGAATTCTCGCTGGTGACGCCGGATAAGACCAAGGCCGATCATTATGAGACCTCGCTGAAGCTGAGGGCAAAGCAGGTCTTTGGCCGGATCGAGGAGATCAAAAAGAAAGGCGAGGCGACCTTTTCCTTCAAGCTATTCGAAAGCTATCCCTATAAGCCGGTGGAAGAGACGGTAGATACCCGAAGTCTGCTGTCGGGGTCTGGATTCCGCGTCTATGAGGCTTCGCGGGCGCGGCAGCATCTCGAGCCGGCGCGTTCCGAGCTGGACTTGCATGCCGACAAGATCACCGACAAGCCTGGTGCATTGGACAACTTCGAGATCCTGACCCTGCAGCTGCAAACCTTCGAGAAATATTTCGATCTCGCGGTGGCGCATCATCTGCCCAGCATGGTCGTGATCCATGGTGTCGGAAGCGGGAAGCTGCGGGATGAGATCCACGAGATGCTGCGCGTGAAACGCAATGTCAAATCCTTCGTGAACCGGTATGACCCCCGCTATGGGTATGGGGCTACCGAGATCTTTTTTCAATATGGTAAATAAGGGGGTGGCTCCTTATGGCCGAACCCTCATCAGAGATCGAATCCCACGCCGGTGCGAACGAGGATGGAGCCTGTGGGGAAGTCGATCTTTTTGAAGGTGGGGCCTATGCCGGGTCCTGGAACCATGCCGTTAATGGCCTGGAGCAGCGTCGTAATATCCTGGTTA
>JAICXX010000198.1 GCA_025934485.1 Chitinophagaceae bacterium | reverse complement strand
TCATAGCTGATGCGGGTGAGGATGCTTTTGACGGTAAAGGTCACGGTATAGCCGCCGGCGTCGTTGCTCCAGGTGACGTGCTCGGCGTTGGGGAAGCTTTGTTCAAAGGATTGCTCCAGGAGTTTCTGGATGTCCGGTCCGTTCCAGCTACCCGGCGCGTTCAAGGCGAAGGACTGGAAGGTGATCAGGAGGGTAAAAGCGGCGAAGATGATCTTTTTCATATGCTAATGATTTTGTAGCATAAAAGTAGATCGAACTCGGACTATCTGGTAGGTCCAGTTTCGAGAAGGGGGATAGTCCAGTGGGGTCCCTTCATGATTTTCTCGAGCACATCGAGGGCCTTCCCGCACTCCTCCAAAGTCATAAACCCAAAGCCCATCCGCGTTGCATTGAGAGTGGTGGAGCCGGTGTTGTGAATAAGCCCATTCGGGAGAATAAAACCCTGCCCCTTCATCCGTTCGGAAAGCTGCGGCAACGGAAAAGACGGATCGAACTTTGCCCACACCGCAAGCCCCCCATCCGGAACCTTAAAGTCGATGAGTCCCGCAAACCGCGTAGCAAGGTTCTCACAGAGGAAATCGCGGCGCAGCCGGTATTCATGAAGCGCTTTCTTCATCAGCCGCTTCACGGTGCCATCTTCGAACAGATCGCAAAGCGCCAGCTCAAGGATCGGGTCCCCCTGCGCATCGACGATCTGCCGAAGCCGTGCCAGCTCGAGGATGAGATTAGGAGGTGCGATGATATAACCCGTACGCATAGCCGGCGAGATGGTCTTGCTCAGCGTGCCGATATACACTACCATGCCGCGCGTATCCGAACTCACAAGCGGCAAGATGGGGCTACTCAGATAATGATAGTCATAGTCGTAATCATCTTCGAGGATAACGAACCCGTGTTGTTCGGCTAACGCGAGCAGCCGGATGCGTCGCGGGGCACAAAGCGTCACCGTGGTCGGGTAATGATGATGCGAGGTGATATAGACGGCGTTGATCTTCCTACGCTTGCAGAGCAGCTCGATCGCATCTATGTCGATACCGCTTTCATCCACGGGCACACGGTGCAGCTCCATGCCGGCACTGAGAAAGGTCCTGTCCGCATAATAGTAGTTGGTGTCGCCGACAACAACGGCATCGCCCGCATTGAAAAGCACCCGCGTGAGCAGATACAACCCCATGGTACTGCCCCGGGTGATGAGGATATTCTCGAAGGTCGTCTGAAGCCCGCGCGTATCATTGAGATAGAGCGATAAAATATTCCGGAACCGCGTAACCCCGGACGTATCCACGTACGAGGTATATTTTAAATTCACCTTCTTCAGCAGCACACTCCGAAAGGCTTTGGCGATCTCGTTGACGGGGACTAACCGGGGATCGGGACCATCGTGAAATCCGGGAATATGCCTGTTCGGCGTCGCCGGATTTTTTATGACGGCATTTACCGGCAGTTCATAGCCCGTGGCCGCCGCGAAGGTATGGGGGCGCTGTTTGCCGTTGAGTTCACGGGGACTGATCTCGGGTAGCTTGGTGCTGGTAAACGAACCCTGCGAGGGCCGCAATTCGATCCATCCCTGGGCATCCAGCTCCTCATAGGCCCGGACGACGGTGATGCGATGGACTTCCAGCAACTCCGAAAGCTGCCTGGTCCCCGGCAACTTCACCCCCGGTCCCAGATGCCCTTTTTTTATTTCGAGGCTGATGGCGTTCGCGATCTGCAGATAGACGGGGCAACCGGCCTCCTTTTGTAAGGTGATGATGCTTTTCCAAGGTAACATGGCGGACTATTGAGTGGGGTGGTTTTGATCTACTAAGATAGTCCATTTTGGGGAGAGTGGGTTGTTAGGGAACTGTGAGATTTGGTTTGGCGGGGGTTTGATACATTTGGCTTATGAACCGTATACTGCTGGTGGAGGATGATCCGGAGATCACCAATTTGCTGAGTCTGCATTTTCAGGCGCCGGCGTTCGAGCTGGTGGCCTGTGACAGGGGGGCGCGGGCGCTGGAGCGGCTGGCGGGGGAGGCGTTTGACCTGATCATCCTGGACATCATGTTGCCGGATTCCAATGGGTTTGAGCTTTGCCGGCGGGTGCGGGCGGTGGATGGGAAGACGCCGATCCTGATGCTCAGTGCGCTTGGGGAAGAGCTGGACAAGGTGCGGGCGTTGGAGTTGGGGGCGGATGATTATTTGACGAAGCCTTTTGGGGTGGCGGAGCTGATGGCGAGGGTGCGGGCGCTTTTGCGGCGTGTGGGGGCGCCGACGGCCGCGGGGGGTGCGGGGCGTGGGCCGGCGGCCGTCGGCGCGGAGTTGGGCGGGGAAAGGGGGAATGTCGTTTTTCGCGAGTTAACGGTCGATAAAGAGAAAAAGAAGGTGACGATGCGAGGGCGCCGGCTGGAGCTGACGCCGAAAGAATTCGATCTGTTATGGCTGCTTGCGACGCATCCGGGCAAGACGTTTAGCCGGCATGAGCTGCTGGAGATGATCTGGGGTTTTGCCTTTGAGGAATACGAGCATACGGTGACGTCGCATATCAACCGCTTGCGGATCAAGATCGAGCCGAACTTGAATAAACCCGAATACATACTCACCACCTGGGGAGCCGGATACCGGTTTGCTGAATGACATCATCCTTTACCATCTTTCGGCGGATCTATGTCGTGATCTTTTTGTTGATCGCCCTGCTTGTGGTGATCTTCACGGGCATCACCTATATGGCCACCACCAATTTCTATGAGATGAGCACCCAGCTCCTCAACAAAGACGTGGCGGCGCATATCGCGAAATTCACCTCGCCCTATGGCCGGGAGGGTTTTGACCGGCAGAAAGCCGATAGCGTTTTTTATGAAGCGATGGTGATCAGTCCGTCCGCTGAAGTGTATTTTCTCGACACCACCGGCGAGGTGATCTATTTCCACGGTGACTCGTCTGCCATCAAGAGCCACCATATTTCGCTCGACCATATCCGCCGCTATCTTGCCGTCGGCGGGACGCAGCACATCAACGGCCCTGATCCCCGCGACCCGGCGCATCCCAAGATCTTTTCCGCCGCCGCGGTAGAAGGCGATTCCGGCAGGCTGGGCTATATCTATGTGATCCTGGGCAGCGCGCAGTACCGCAGCGTCACGCAGATGCTTTACAATAGCGAGGTGACGCCGGCGGTGCTGATCACCGTGGCGGCGATCCTTACGATCTCGCTTTTGATCACCCTGCTTTATCTTCAACGGATGCGGTTGCGGTTCGACGAGCTCGTGGATGTCATGGGCAAGCGGTTTCGGGAGGGGGATTTCATGGTCAACTTGTCGCATGATCTACGGACGCCGCTGGCTATTGCCCGCGGCTATTCGGAGACGTTGCTTTTGAAGAAAGGCGATCTGAGTCTGGCACAGGAGAAGGAGTACCTGGAGTTGGTGGCCGGAAAGATCAAGCAGGTGGAGGGTGTCGTGAATCAGCTTTTCGAGCTGGCGAAGCTGGAGTCGCCGAATTTTGTGCCGCACCGGGAACCTTTTGTGTTTGGGGAGATGATGGGCGAGGTGCTGCGCGCCGTAGGCGCGCAGGATAGGATCGAGCAGCGGGGTGTCGAGGATGGCTCGTGGATCGAGGCGGATGTGGCGATGATGGAGCGGGTGGTTCAAAATCTTCTCGTGAATGCGCTGGCGTATACGCCGGAGGGCGGGCGGATCGGTCTGTCGCTGGCGCGGGTGGGGAATGAGCTGGTTTTTTCCATCGAGAACGACGGGCCGGCTTTGCCTGAGGAGCTGCTGGCCTGGCTCAATAGGCCCGATGCGGTGCGGCCGTCACGGCCGGCTGTGGGGCTGACCATTGTGCGGAAGGTGCTATTGCTTCATGGGTATGTGTTTCATGCTGAGTCGGTGGCGGGGCGGAATAGATTTGAGGTTCGGATGGGGGTTTTTAGTCCGCGTTGAGGAATCTCTTCCCCACTTGATCCTTTCTGTATACTCTTGTGATGTTTCTGTGACAACTTCCTTGTTGGGCTGCGGTTACTTTGGGAAAAATTTAGCGTTATGAACACACGTTTACTTCTTGTCGTCGCGGGCATTGCGCTCGCGGCGGGCATGTCGTCCTGTTCCAAGCAGCAAGGCGGCATCGGGGCGGCCGAACAGAATAAGATCGTCTATGTCCTAAGCAACGACTATCACGACAATGCGAATGCGGTGCTCGCTTATATGCGTCATGGGGATGGCACGCTGACGCCGCTGCCGGGGAGCCCATTCCTCACGCATGGGTCGGGCGTTGGCAATCCTTCGGAAGCTTTGGGGCCCGACGACACCGATGATCCGCTGGTGATCAGTCCGGACGGGCGTTATCTCCTTGCCGTCAATGGCGGCAGCAATACCGTTGCCGTGTTTGCGATCGGGAAGGATGGATCGCTGTCGATGGTGTCTGGAAGCCCTTTTGGGTCGGGCGGACAGACGCCTTGCAGTATTGCTATCAATGGCGTCAATGTGTATGTCGCCAATAAGAGCATGGACCCGTTGCACACCATCACGCGGCTACCCAATTACGTTAGCTTCACGATCGACGGCCGGGGCAGGCTGGAGCAGGTCCCTGGCGGCAAGGTCGAAGTACCTGCGGGTTCTGCGCCATCGCAGGTGCTGGTGTCTAACGATCATGCACATGTGTTTGCTACCGATTTTCTCGCTTTTATGCTGCCGACGGAAGAGCCGTTGGGGACGCTGGTGTCTTTTGGGCTTTCCGGTGGTGGCGGGTTGAAGCTGGCGCCCGGTAGTCCGTATGTGCTGCCTTCTGGCGATGGCGGGGCCTTGGGGCTGGCGGAGCATCCTTATCAGCCCGTGCTTTATGTAGGTTTCCCGGTGGCGGCTTCGGTGGGCGTTTACTCGGTCGATGCCGTTACGGGCGCCTTGAGCCTGACGGGGACGGTATCTGCCGGTGCCGCGGCGTGCTGGCTGCGGACCAATGCGAAGGGAACGCGGTTGTATGTGCTGAATTCGGGTGAGAACTCCGTGGGGGTTTATGACATTACTGCTGCCGCTTCGCCTGTTTTTTTGAGTAAGCTGGTGTTGAAGGATTCGGGTCCTGCGGGCGCTGCGGGGGATTTTGCATTGAACTTCTCGCCTGAGGGCAATATCCTTTATGTTGTCGATCAGGATATCAAGCCTTCGGCCGGCGGAGACTACAACCTCTTGCATTCACTGGATGTGGCGGCCGATGGGACGCTGACGGAGCCGGGTGAGCCGCTTGCTTTGCCGGTCGCGGCGGATGTGCGGCCGCTGGGGGTGGCGACGCGGTAAATCTTGCACTGCCGCTGAACGGAGCGTCGCAACGGCTGCTAGATCGGGGTCCGGCTGCCGGCTCCATCCTACTTCACAGCCATCACTATGCGGAATTTGTTGTGATAGATCACATGGCCATTGGGTTGGACATAGGGCTGGGCGGCTTCTTTTATGGTTTCGTGAACCTTCGCATAACCGGAATGATCGATGGCGCGTGTGGCGGGACCGGCGGAGAGAAGGCCGTCGAGGGCGGTCTGCATATCGGGATAGTCCCAGGTCGTGGGGTAGTCGTTGGTTGCCGTTATTTTGAACCCAGTGGTTTCGAGGAGCCCTTCGAGCTTTTTGCCTTCAGAGAGCGCGAAAGGACCGGGGGCGCCTGGTGGCGGAGGAGGGAGTAACCGGCCGATGGCGGCGAGATAGGTAGCGGCTTCGCAGTCTTCCTTGTAGCCCCAGATCATGGTGACGAAGCGGCCGCCGGGTTTCAGGACGCGGTGGGCTTCCTTGAGGGCGTTGGGGATGTTGGCGGCGTATTGGAATGAGTTGAAGCCTGTGACGATGTCGAAGGTGGCGTCTTTGAAAGGGAGGGCTTCCATGTCGCCTTCCGTGAAGTTTGCTTCGGGTAGGCGTTTGCGGGCTTCTGCGAGGAAGGGGGCGGTGGCGTCGAAGCCGGTGATATTCTTCGTCTGTGTGGCGGCGAGACTGAGGAAAAAGCCGGAGCCGCAGCCGATATCGAGGAGGGTATCGGTGGGTTTCAATTGCAACTTGTCGAGGACGTATTCGTATGGCTTTTCGCTTGTGACTTCCTGGATCGTGGCCCAGTGGGCGGGGTTGCGGCCCCATAATGCGGCTTGGATGGATTGAGAACCCATGGTTTTTTTGTTTTTATAAAGATAGGCGGTTGGCTATTGGGGGAGTGGGTAAATCAACAAACGACGGTTTTTGCGGCACGGGTGGCGGGGACGGGGTCCGGGGCCGGCACTGGGGCCGCCTCTGCATGGCGGTGCGGTGCGGCTTCAGTATGTGATTTTTAACAGGGCACATATGAGAGGTCACTCGAAAGGGTGGCCTTTTATGTATTTTTAAGAAAAAAGCGCCCTATGCTCGATTTCCTGCGAAAGCTCTTTTCCAACGGACCTGCTCAGCCGCGGAAGAAGGCCAACTTCTTTATCTCTTCGGCATCGGAAAGCAGAGAACGCATCCGGCGCTTGGGTTTGGACAAAGCTTCGGATCCTGTCGCCGGAATCCTGGATATGAGCAGCCTGAAACTGCCGGATTGGGCTTCGACCGCACCAGTCGGTACTTCGGAGGAGCGGGAATACAAGCCGGACCCGGAATTCGAGTGGGTGCTGGTGGTTACCTGGGAAGGTAAGGGCTTTTTCAGCCGGGATGAACTATACAAGATGTTTGACAAGGAGTGGCGGATGAGTGTGACAGGTGTCGATCTGTACGGTATGTCGGCCACCAATAACCGATGGACGTATTGTATGGCCGGCGAAGGCCCGGAGCGTTTTGGGCAGCTGCAGATTGCAATTAATCTGTTGCGGGGGGATAAAAGTGGAGAGGGTGAAGCAGCATTGCAGCAGTGGCTTGAACAGTATGCCGCCGGAATCGTCGGGAGGCTGACGCGAATATACGGCGGAAGGGTCAGGATAGCGCCTATGGAACCTTTGGAAGCCGCCCTTCAAAGAGCAGTACGACTAAGAGCATTGATAAAGGAACTTAATAAGGACGTTTTATTTGTTTTGAAAAGCGAGAGCTTTTTTATAGGAATGATGGCCTGGGATGCGCTTCAATGTATAGGACTACAATGGGGGGATGGGGACCTTTTTCATTGGAATAATCCGAATCGGGAAATGGGTGACGATAATTTTTTCAGTGTTTGGACAACGACGTCGCCTGGCTATTTTTTTCCGGAAGCCATAAGAGCGGGGAAGCATAATCCGGAGGATCTGGTCTTTGGTTTTTGGATCGGCAGGAATACAGACCCTTTGGGCGTCTTCGATGCTATGATCAAAGCAGCGGAATTTTGCAGACAGCGTTTGGGTGGGCAACTGCTGGATGCCAAAGGAAACCCCCTGAATGCGATGAAAGAACGTGCAGCGGTGGCTACCCTTGTAGATACCATGCGGCAGGCGGGGATCGAGCCTGGTTCCGGTCAGGCGTTATTGATGTTTCAGTGACGTTTCGTTTATGGTTAGGGGTGGCCGGGGCTGGGCGGCTTCCGCAGCCGGTTGGCTCAGAACAGCGCAGTGGGGAGGCCGTCGAGGCTTATGCGGTTCTTTTCCTGACGGTATTGCGTGAGCCCTTCGGGGCCTTTGTTCGCGGCCCATTTGTAGTGATGGTCGCGTTCGCCGAGGTATTCGTAGAGCGGGACCGAGAAGCCGCAGGAGGTCTGCACCTTATCGATAGTCGCCGTGATGATCTGCCTGGTCGTGGGATGGATGTCGGTGAAGAGGGCGATGAGGTCGGGCCATTGCTCGTCGGTAGGCAGGACGGTGCGGCCGTGGCCGTATAGCCGGAGGATGTTCGGCGGCCCGTCGTAGGCGCAAAACATAAAGGTGATGCGGCCATTTCCAGGCTGTAACAGGTGGGCGGAGGTCTCGTTGCCGCTGCCGGTGTAGTCGAGATAGGCGACGTGGTTGGCGTCGAGGATGCGGAAGACGTCGCCACCTTTGGGCGAGAGATTGACATGACCATCGGATTCGAGGGGGGCGGAGGCTACGAAGAACATCTTTTGGTGTCCGATGAACTGCTCGTGAGCCGGCTGGATAGCGTCGAAGAACTTTGCCATAGGAGGTGAATTTTGGACCTCGGAGACTCGGGCGGAGGAGCGGGGCGATCTGCGAGGCCGACGCAAAGGTAATTGGATTTCCTGTAAATTGCGGCCATGCAAACGGCATATGTAATCGACTCAGTACGAACGCCAATTGGGAAATATGGCGGGGGCCTTGCTTCCATCCGCCCCGACGACCTGCTTGCCCATGTGATCAAGGCGCTTTTAGAGCGTAATCCCGGCATCGACCCGGCGGCCATCGAAGATGTGATTGCCGGCGACGCGAATCAGGCGGGAGAAGACAACCGCAACGTGGCGCGGATGGCGGCCCTGCTCGCCGGACTGCCGGTATCGGTGGCGGGTAACACGGTAAACCGTCTTTGTGCCTCGGGGCTTCAGGCTATCATGGATGCGGCGCGGGGCATCGCCTGTGACGAAGGGGAACTGTATATCGCGGGTGGCGTGGAAAGTATGACGCGGGCGCCATTTGTGATGGGGAAGGCTCATCATGCATTCAGCCGCCAGAGCGAGATCTTCGACTCGACGATCGGCTGGCGTTTTGTCAATAAAAAAATGGCCGAGCTCTACCACCCATTTTCTATGGGGGAAACGGCGGAGAACGTGGCCCGGCAATGGAAGGTTTCACGCGAGGACCAGGACCGTTTTGGGCTGGCTTCGCAGGAGAAATATTATGCGGCGCTCGCGGCGGGTCGTTGGACCGACGAGATCGCGCCGGTGCTGGTGCTGGGGGGTAAACAGGAACAGGTGTTCTTTGAACGCGACGAGCAGCCGCGGGTTACTTCTATGGAGAAGCTGGCGGCATTGCGGCCGGCTTTTGTCAAGGATGGTTCGGTGACGGCGGGGAATTCCGCGGGTATCAACGACGGCGCCGCGGTCATGTTGCTGGCGAGTGAATCCGCCGTGAAGCGTTTTGGGTTGCGGCCCCGGGCACGGATCGTGAGCATGGCGGTGGCTGGTGTCGATCCTTCGATCATGGGCGTGGGGCCCATTCCTGCGACACAAAAGGCGTTGCGGCGGGCGGGGCTGGCCGTGGGTGATCTGGGACTGATCGAGCTGAATGAAGCCTTTGCCGTGCAGGCGCTGGTGTGTATGAAGGAGCTGGGGCTCGATCCTTCTATCGTGAACGTCAACGGTGGGTCAATAGCGATTGGGCATCCTTTGGGGTGTAGCGGGGCGCGTATTTCGACGACTTTGTTGCATGAGATGGGACGGCGGAGCGGCTCTTCTCCGGGCGGGGCTTCGGCGGGTCGTTCGATGTATGGCCTGGCCACGATGTGTGTGGGCGTTGGCCAGGGGGCTGCGATTGTCTATGAAAAATTGTAAATTGTCGCATGGAATTTCGAACACGGATCGTAGTCCGGAAGCGTAACAAGCGGGCCTATATTGCTTATACCGGACTGGTCATTGCTGCCTCTTCGTTATTGCTGGTCTTTATCCCGAATATGGAGGACTATATCCCTTATGTCTTTGGGGTGGGTATTGCCGTGGTGATCATCGGGGCCGTGATCGCGCGCGGTGATGTCCGCAACTATGGTCTTTCGCCGGATGAGCTGATCGTGTCCCATGCGGGCATCACCCTGGGCCCGATGCATTACCCTTTGACGATGATCACGGAGATGGATTTCAATGTCGAGGCCTTTAACGGGCTTTATGTAAACGATGGGGCGATGGTGTCCGGGAGTAAATCGGATGGGATGACCAACGACCTTTCGTTTCGGGCCGGAGGTTCGAAGATCAAATGTGGGTTCTATCTCGACAGCCAGCAGCATGTGCAGCAGCTGGGGTTGGTGTTCCATGAATTCTATACCCGGCATATCCCTTTTGTGGAGCGGAACCGGTCGCGGCGGACCTATCTGTTTCAGTTTTTGCAGGGGCGGGAGCTGGAGGAGTTTAAGGCGAGGTATGGGTATAAGTGAGGGGGCCCGGGCCCGCGGGTGCGGCGGACACGTCGCCGTGGCGGCCCGGCTGTAGCGGGCTGGCTGTAGCGGCGGCCGGCGACTTCCGGAGTCGTTGCAATTTGATGGAGTTTCAAACTAACATAATCGAAGGAAACAAGAACCCCAGGGCCCGGGTGGTCTGGGCAGGCGCCGTGCTGATCTTCCTCAGCATGGTATTAATGTGCATGAACGCCTCTGTGCATTACGGATTTTGGCTTTTTGGGGCGGGAGTCGTGGTGCTTATCGTGGGACTAATGGGAGCGAAGCGCGATGTGGGCGTTATGCGGGTTTCGGAGACAAATTTGATTATGGGCTGCGAACAGATACGCGTCGGGGAAATGGTTTATCCGTTGCCGCAGGTCACGGAGATCGTCTTCCAGATAGAGGGATATGATGGGATGGTGGATGAACAGGGATATGCGTCCTCGGATGTTCCTGGAAATTGGAATTGGGGAATCTTGAACGGGATGAATAATTACCTGGATTTCAAATTCGGGGACGAAAAGGTCGAATGGCAGTTTTACCTGAGTGATCCTGTGAGTGTTCAGCAATTGGGGGAATTGTTCAAGGAACTTTATTCAAAGGGTATTCCGTTCAGGGAATGCAGCCAGGTCAGCAAACGGACTTTTCTTTTTGCGCCGGTGTCGGAGAGGCAGTGGGAGGATCTAATGACACAGAACGGATATAGCTATGGGCAAGGTGAAAGAACATTCGGGTAAAT
>JAICXX010000062.1 GCA_025934485.1 Chitinophagaceae bacterium | reverse complement strand
TTCTGTCATATTAGCAGCAAGGGACGATTCTTTGATAGTAATGGCATGAAATTTTTCCTTGGTATCAATTTTGACTTGCATATACACTTAAAGATTATTAACGGCCGTTAATAAAGTGGCGGAAACAGAAGTCAAAAATATTCGTTATTATTGTATAAAGCTCAATAACTTAAAAATGGATAATAATTTTTCAGCCCAGGTAAAGGAGATCATATCGTTCAGCAGGGAGGAAGCTTTGCGACTGGGGAACGATTTTATCGGTACGGAGCACTTATTGTTGGGGTTGATTCGTGAGGGGGATAATACGGCTGTCCGCATTTTAAAGAGTTTTAATGTGGACCTGTATGAGTTGCGCAAGGAGGTGGAGATGGCAGTAAAAGACAAGACCGGTAAAAATATCGCCAATATCAATAGTCTGCCGCTAACCAAACAGGCGGAGAAAGTGATACGTGTGACCGTTCTGGAAGCGAAAGCCCTTAAAAGCCCGACCGTAGAGACTGAACACCTGATGCTCTCTATCCTGAAGAACAAGGAAAACATTGCTACACAGATTTTAAATCAATTCGACGTGGATTACGACCTGTTCAGAAACGAGTTAGGCGTTGTCAAGAGCAACGATGTCCGGAGCGAATATGCCGAAGAGAACGATGACGATTTCGATGAGGAGAAGAAGTATTCGCAGCAAAAAGCACGTTCAGCCGGAAATACCAAGAGTAAGACTCCGGTGCTGGATAATTTTGGCAGGGATATTACCCGCCTTGCCGAAATGGGCGCCCTTGACCCGATCGTAGGCAGAGAAGAGGAGATTGAAAGGGTCTCTCAGATCCTCAGCCGCAGAAAGAAGAATAACCCGATCCTCATAGGTGAGCCCGGTGTGGGTAAGACGGCGATCGTGGAGGGCCTGGCCCTGCGGATCGTGCAACGTAAAGTCTCCCGGGTCCTATTTGATAAACGGGTGATCTCACTGGATCTCGCCGCGCTGGTGGCCGGTACCAAATACCGTGGCCAGTTCGAGGAAAGGATGAAGGCGATCATGAACGAGCTCGAGAAGAACCGGGATGTCATCCTCTTTATCGACGAAATTCACACGATCGTAGGAGCCGGCGGAGCCAGTGGCTCGCTCGATGCTTCGAACATATTTAAACCGGCGTTAGCTCGTGGCGAGCTCCAATGCATTGGCGCTTCGACGCTGGACGAGTACCGGATGTATATCGAAAAAGATGGGGCTTTAGACCGCCGTTTCCAGAAGGTGATGGTAGATCCGCCGAGTGTGGAAGAGACCATTCAGATCTTGAACAATATCAAATCGAAATACGAAGATTATCATAATGTAACGTATTCCGATGATGCGATAGATGCGTGTGTGAAATTGAGTGACCGGTATATGACGGACCGGTTGTTGCCAGACAAGGCCATCGACGTGCTCGATGAAGTTGGAGCCCGGGTGCATCTTAAGAATATCAATGTTCCGCAGAACATCGTAGACCTGGAAAAGAAGATCGAAGACGTGAAGAACGAGAAGAACAAGGTAGTGAAGAGCCAGAAGTTCGAGGAAGCCGCTTCGCTTCGGGATACGGAAAAACGTCTTCAGGAAGAGCTGGAGAAAGCCAAGGCAGAATGGGAAGAAGAAAGCAAACACAAGCGTTATCCCATCGACGAAGAGAATATTGCGGAAGTCGTGAGCATGATGACCGGTATCCCGGTAAAACGGATGGTACAGGCCGAGACCGAGAAGCTCAGGAACATGGCCATAGACATGCGCGGCATGGTCGTAGGTCAGGACGATGCGATCACGAAGGTGGTCAAGGCGATCCAGCGTAACAGGGTGGGGCTGAAAGATCCCAAGAAGCCTATCGGTACCTTTATCTTCCTCGGTCCTACCGGGGTTGGTAAGACCGAGTTGGCGAGGGCCCTTGCACGGTACATGTTCGACTCGGAAGATTCGCTGATCCGGATCGACATGAGCGAATACATGGAGAAATTCACGGTGAGCCGGTTGATCGGCGCACCTCCGGGATATGTAGGTTACGAAGAAGGTGGTCAACTGACGGAACGGGTTCGTCGCAAACCATACTCGGTGATCCTGCTCGATGAGATCGAAAAAGCGCATCCTGATATCTACAATATCCTGTTGCAGGTGCTGGATGACGGTCAGCTTACGGATGGTCTGGGCCGGAAGGTGGACTTCAAGAACACCCTGATCATCATGACCTCGAATATCGGAGTACGTCAGCTCAAGGATTTTGGTGACGGTGTAGGTTTCGCCACGGCTGCGCGGACGCAGAATGCGGACGAGAACAACAAGGCCGTGATCGAGAAGGCGTTGAAACGCACCTTTAGCCCTGAGTTCCTGAATCGTATCGACGATGTTGTGATCTTCAACTCGCTGAACAAGGAGCATATCTTCCAGATCATCGATATCTTGATGAAGGGCGTACTGAAACGCCTCAACAACCTGGGCTTTACGCTCGAGCTGACGGATGAGGCCAAGAACTTCATCGCGGATAAAGGGTATGATGCACAGTTTGGCGCCCGGCCGTTGCACAGGGCTATCCAGAAATACCTGGAAGATCCCCTGGCAGAGGAGATCCTGAACATGAATATCAAGAACGGGGATGTCCTCATCGCCGATCTCGACAAGGAAAACTCGAAGATCAGGTTCACCCTCAAGGAAAAAACGAAGGAAAAATCAGAGGCTTAAGCTTCGATGAAATAAATAAAAACCGCACCTTTGGTGCGGTTTTTTTATGAAGAAGATTATCATTACCATCGACGGTTGGTCCTCGTGTGGCAAGAGTACGCTGGCGAAGCAGCTGGCGCGTCATCTCCATTATGTGTATATCGATAGCGGGGCTATGTACCGGGCGATCACGCTTTATTTCCTGCGGAATCATGTGGACTGGACGAATGGCGCGGCGGTAGACGAAGCTATGACCCATATCCGGCTGGAGTTCATGACCAATCACAAAACGGGCAATACGGAGGTGTATCTGAATGGTGAGAACGTAGAATACGTGATCCGGGACCTCGTGATCGCGGAAGCGGTGAGCGAGGTGGCGGCAGTCAAGGCGGTGCGGGATTTTGCGGTGGCGCGGCAGCAGGAGATGGGCAAGAGCAAAGGCATCGTGATGGATGGACGGGATATCGGCACCGTGGTCTTTCCAAATGCCGAGCTGAAGATCTTTATGACGGCGGATGAGGCCGTGCGGGTTCAGCGGCGGTACAGGGAGCTATACGAAAAGAACCCCAATATCACGTTGGAAGAGGTGAAACAGAACCTGGCCAAAAGGGATTATATCGACTCGCATCGTGCGATCAGTCCGCTACGGCAGGCGGACGATGCGATCGTGCTGAATAATTCGCATCTGACGATGAAAGAGCAGCTGCAGATCGCGGAGGATTGGGTCAAGGAAAGATTATAAGAAAAAGGCCCGCTAAACGCGGGCCTTTCGTATTGAGTTGGATGGAAGTTAGCGCAAGAACAGCATTTCGCGGTATTTCGAGAGGACCCATTCCTTGTCGTCCACGAGAAGCTCCAGCTTGTCGACGTGGTAGCGGATCGTGTCGAAGAAGGGTTCTTTTACCTGGCTGTTGTAGGCGATGGCCTTGGTGCGGGTGTCGCTGATATTGTTGGCGACTTTCCGCGCTTCGATCATCTTGCTTACGAGCTCGCTGATCTTGCCGATATGCTCGGAGATCTTTTCGAGGATCTGCTGCTGATTGGAGTAAGCGCTTGCCGGCAAACCGATCTCTTTAAGCCCCTTGATATTCTCGATGAGGGTGTTCTGGTATTTGATGGCCGGGGGCAGTATGTGGCTGGTAGCCAGCTCACCCATGATGCGGGCTTCGATCTGTACGCGTTTGATGTATTTCTCGAGCTCGATCTCGTGGCGCGCTTCCAGCTCTACGTGGGTGTAGACACCGTTTGCTTCGTATACATGTTTGGCCTTTTCGGTGACCATGGCGTCCAGGGCCAGCGGGGTGGTGCGGACGTTGGGCAGACCGCGGCGTTCGGCTTCATGATGCCATGCATCGCTGTAGCCGTCGCCTTCGAACAGCACTTTTTCGCTGCTGACGACGTACTCGCGGATGACGTGCATGATGGCGATCTCTTTTTTGTCGCCCTTATCGATGAGGGCGTCTACATCCTTTTTGAACTTCTTGAGCGTTTCGGCTACGATGCTGTTGAGGGCGATCATGGCATTAGCGCAGTTTGCACCGGAACCTACCGCGCGGAACTCGAATTTGTTGCCGGTGAAGGCGAAGGGCGAGGTACGGTTGCGGTCCGTGTTATCGAGCAACAGTTCGGGGATGCTGCGGTGCAGGTCGAGCTTGAGGATGGCTTCGTCCTGTTCGTCGAACTTGTCGCTCACTCTTTCCTTTACATCGCCGAGAACCTTCGCGAGGTATTCGCCGATGAAGACCGAGATGATCGCGGGAGGAGCTTCATTGGCTCCGAGACGGAAATCGTTACCGGCGGAGGCGATGGAAGCACGCAGGATATCAGAGTATTCGTATACGGCTTTGATGGTGTTGACGAAGAACGTCAGGAACATCAGGTTGGTCTTGGGCGTTTTGCCGGGAGCCAGGAGGTTGACGCCGGTGTCGGTGGCCATGGACCAGTTGTTGTGTTTCCCGCTACCGTTGATGCCGGCGAAGGGTTTCTCGTGGAGCAGCACGCGAAGACGATGGCGACGGGCAACGCGCTCCATGATATCCATGAGCAGGATGTTATGGTCTACGGCGACGCTTACTTCTTCGAAGATGGGCGCGCACTCGAACTGTGCGGGAGCCACTTCGTTGTGACGTGTGCGGAGGGGGATACCCAGCTTATAGGCTTCCTGTTCGTAATCGCGCATGAAGGCGTAGATACGCTCGGGAATGCTACCGAAGTAGTGGTCTTCCAGCTGCTGGCCTTTTGCAGGAGAATGACCGAAGACGGTGCGGCCGCTCATGACGAGATCGGGACGGGCGTTGAACAGACCTTCGTCGATGACGAAATATTCCTGTTCCCAGCCGAGGGTGGCGGTGACCTTGCTAACGTTCTTATCGAAGTAATGGCAAACCTCTACGGCGGCCTTATCGAGGGCGGCAAGCGCCTTCAGCAGGGGAGCCTTGTAGTCGAGGGATTCGCCGGTATAGGAAACGAAGATAGTGGGGATGCAAAGCGTTTTGCCGGCTCCGATCTCCATGATAAAAGCGGGAGAAGAGGGATCCCAAGCCGTGTAGCCGCGGGCTTCGAATGTTGCACGCAGACCGCCGCTGGGGAAAGAAGAAGCGTCGGGCTCCTGCTGGATGAGGGCGGCGCCGTCGAATTCTTCGATAGCCGTACCGTCGCTCTTGATGGTAAAGAAGGAGTCGTGTTTTTCAGCTGTAGTTCCCGTGAGAGGCTGGAACCAGTGCGTGAAGTGAGTTACCCCTTTGCCCTCGGCCCATTGACGAATCCCGGAAGCGATCTGGTTAGCTACCGCGCGATCGATCTTTTTCCCACCTTTAATAGAGGCTTGCAGGCTCTTATAGGCTTCATCACTTAAGTATTCACGCGCAGTTTTCAACGTGAAAACATTCTCGCCGAAGATCGCGGTAATCTTTGCCGCACCCGGTATTGGACCGCCTTCGAAGGTGGTCAAATGGTCAATAGCTTTAATTCTTAATGAGGACATTGCTTCAAAATTTTAGCGAAACTAAATGATTGGAAGGTATTAAACAATTTTTTTGGTCTGACGGCGGGAGAATTGGAGAATTCACAATAAAAAAATGTAAATGTAAATAATTTATAATTTGAGCGCAATCCATTGGTCGAACCGACGGAGGATGGTCCTGGTACAAAGCTGATAAAGAAACGGCGCCAGGATAAAGGGGAGATAGATGCTGCGGTAGCGGACAATGGCGCCGACGAAGGGGACGATGAGGCCCATGAGGAGCATGCTCAGGAGGGCGAATACGATACAACCGATTGAGAACGAGTTTAGTGTTGGCCGGCGGAGCAGGGACAGTACGACGACTGCCCAGATCAGCAGCAATTCCATGGAAAAGAGGAGGTAGACGATTTGGCCACCTGTGCCGGGCAGGGGCTCGAACCAGCCGTTAAGCATCGCGGCCGGGAGGGTATGGAGAAGGCTGGCCGGGGTGCCGTCGAGGACCGGGAGGTTGATCCGGGAATTGCCATTGAGGATCTGGAAGGCTTGTTGTTGGACCGCCAAGCCCTTTAGCAGCCGCGGGCCGGCGAGAACGAGGACGAGGAGCAAGCCAAGACCGGCGGCGAGGAGAAGGTTTTTGCGCCGGGGGGTGGGGGATGGCCATCGCCAGATGATCATGATCAGGGCGGGGATGAGGGTCAGGGCTACGGCGGAGCGGAAGTAAGCGATGAGTAAAAAGTAGAGAACCGCGGACTTCCATGACCGGTGGTCGAGACTATAAAGAAAGAAGCCCAGGAACATATAAATGGCGCCTTCGCGGTGGACGCAGGAGGTCCAGAACAGCACCGAGGGCAGCAGGTAGGTGCTGAGGGCGGTGAGCATGCTGTCGGGGAAATGGTGGCGGAAGACGCGGAAGAGGGCGGTAGTGCCGAGAAAGACGGGGAAGGAGAAAAGCAGGGTATTTACATAGATATTCTCACGGGAGAAAAAGTTGAGGATGATATCAATGGTGGCCAGCGCATTGTGGGTGAACAAATTCCAGGTGCTGTAATCGAGGAGGAAAGTGTGGAAGTTGTTGCGTAGTTCGTTTGTCATGAGGATGCTGCTGTGGAAGTAGAACCAGATATCGCCATGATCAGGATAGAAGCGCCAGGCGATGAGGTTGTGCAGACAGCCGGTAAGCACATGAAGGGCGAAAAGCAGGAGCAACACACCCGGCCGGAGACCACTTTTCCGGAAGAAAGGGAACCTTAGGATAGCATAGCAGGCCACCGCACTATACAGGATGAACAGGAGAATGTGCAAGGGTGTTGATTTTTTGCAGGTAGATGGCGGTGATGTGTTCGCCGGTATACTGTTCCAGGACCTTTTGGCGGCCTGCCTGGCCCATCTTTTCTTTTTCGGTGGGGGAGAGACGGTAGTAGGCCATCATTTTCCGGGCCAGGTCTTCGCTATCCTTTTCGTGGCAGAGATAGCCGTTGATCCCATCTTCGACCGCGCTTCTGCAGCCCGGGGTATCGGCGGCAATGAGGGCCTTGCACATGCTGGCGCCTTCCAGCAGGCTCATAGGCATCCCTTCCTGGTAAGAGGGGAGGACGATGCAATCGGCTTTTTCCATGGTCGCGGCGACATTATCCGTATGGCCCAGATAGCTGACGACTCCTTCGCGGTGCCATTGTTCCACCTGGTGGCGGGGGATGGCGGCGGGGTTTTCATCGAAGATGCCCAGCAACTGACAGCGAACGGCGAGGCCCTGCCGGTGCAATTGCCGCGCGGCCGTCACGAATTCATAGACGCCTTTGTCGCGAAGCATCCGGCCGACGAACAGGAAAACGATCTCTTTTCGACCGGGTTGGAAGGGCGCCGGAAAAAATGTTTCGGTATCTACCCCTTCGCCGGGCAGGACGAAGAGGCTGCCGGGGGGGAGGAGATGTTCGCGGATGAGGAGTGCTTTGTCGTCTTCGTTGAGGACCCAGGTCTCTGTGCTTTTGGGCAGGATGTTTTTGTAGAACAGTTTTACGGTGCGGCTTAGCCAGCCTTTGCGGATGATCGCATAACCGAGTCCCGTGATCACGCTTATCGACGGAATGCCTGCGCGATGGGCCGCCATTGTCCCGAAGATGTTGGCCTTGATGGTATAGTGGAAGATCAGGTGAGGGCGTATGGTCCGGTAGTGGTGCAAGAGTTCGCGATAGAGGCGGTAGTCGGCCAGCGGTGAGATTTGGGTTCCATGGAAATGGCGCAATTCTATAAACGTTAGGCCGATAAGATGTTCGAAGGAATCTGTATAGGCGTCGCGTGGCGCCAGGACGACAATTGTCAGTCCATCTTTCAGCAGTCTTTCAATAAGATATAGCCTGAATTTGTAGATACTCCAACTGGTGTTCGCTACAAAGGCAATTCTTCGTTTTGCCGCCATAACTGGCAAACCTACAATAAAAAAGCACAATAGACAACCTGATGAGGGCGGACCATAATCCGATGCCGGGCCGACTCCCGCTGGCTGTTTGGTTCATAAGCGCCTATGACAGACATTAGCCAACGCGCATAAACCTACAAAAAAAATGGTCAATACGTCGTAACTTTGCGGCCATGGAAATAACCGTCAAAACAGCCGAACAACTGCGTCTCACGGCGGAGGAATTCGGCCTGATCCAGCAAAAGCTCGGTCGTACACCCAATTTTACCGAATTATGCGCCTTCAGCGCGATGTGGAGCGAGCACTGTAGTTACAAGAACTCGATCAAGTGGTTAAAAACCTTGCCCCGGGAAGGGAAGAAGATGCTGGTAGCGGCGGGCGAAGAGAATGCCGGTTTGATGGACATCGGTTCCGGACATGGCGTCGTGTTCAAGATCGAGTCTCATAACCATCCCTCTGCGCTCGAGCCTTTTCAGGGTGCGGCGACGGGGGTAGGCGGCATCCATCGGGATATCTTCACCATGGGTGCGCGGCCGATCGCGTCGTTGAACTCCTTACGTTTCGGGAATATCAAAGAAGCCAAGACGCAGCATTTGCTGTCGGGAGTGGTGCATGGCATCGGGCATTACGGCAACTGTTTTGGGGTGCCCACGGTGGGTGGTGAGATCTATTTTGAAGACTGTTATCATACCAATCCGCTGGTGAATGCGATGAGCGTCGGCATCCTCCGAAATGGGGATACGATCTCGGCCACCGCCAAGGGAAAGGGCAACCCCGTGATCTTTGTGGGTAGTGCTACGGGTAAAGATGGGATCGGCGGGGCTAGTTTTGCTTCGGCCAATATCACCGGCGAGTCGACGAAGGAGCTGCCGGCGGTGCAGGTGGGTGACCCGTTCCAGGAGAAGAAGCTGCTGGAGGCCTGCTTGGAAGTGATCAAGACCGGCGTAGTCGTCGGGATGCAGGATATGGGTGCCGCAGGTATCATTTGTTCTACCGCGGAGATGAGTGCCAAGGGGGCGGTAGGGATGCGGATCGATCTCGATAAGGTCCCGGTGCGCCAGGAAAACATGAAGGCCTGGGAGCTGCTGTTGAGCGAAAGCCAGGAGAGGATGCTGATGGTGGTGGAGAAGGGCAGGGAAGCCGAAGTGGTGGGTATCTTTGAGAAATGGGACCTGCCGGCGGCAACGATCGGAGAGGTCACGGATGACGGCATCCTGAATTTTTATATGCATGGCTCCCTCGAGGCTTCCATCCCGGCCGAAGAGTTGGTGTTGGGTGGCGGCGCCCCGCAGTATGACCGGCCTTATAGCGAGCCGGCGTATCTGGCTAAGATCAAGGCTTTCGATCCTTCCAAAGTGGCGGTGGCTGGTGATCTGCGGGCCGTGGCAGAGCGGCTGGCTTCGTTGCCGAATATTGCATCGAAACGGTGGGTAGCGGTACAATATGATTCGACGGTGGGCGCGGCCAATACGTCCACCAACCAGCCGAGCGATGCGGCGGTGGTACTCGCTAAAGGTACGGGCAAGGCGTTAGCGGTAACCACGGATTGCAACAGCCGGTATGTATTTGCCGATCCTTATAAAGGTGCGATGATCGCGGTGGCGGAAGCCGCTCGCAATATCGTGTGCAGCGGCGGGCAGCCGTTGGGTGTCACCAACTGTTTGAACTTCGGTAATCCGTATGACCCCGAGGTATATTATCAGTTTGTCAACGCCATCAAGGGAATGGGGGATGCCTGCCGGCGTTTCGACACCCCCGTCACGGGTGGGAACGTGAGCTTCTACAATCAGAACCCTGACGGCGCCGTCTATCCGACGCCGACGATCGGGATGGTAGGTGTGCTGGATGACGTGAAAGATAAGATGACGCTGGATTTTAAAGAAGCGGGCGATGTGGTCTTTCTATTGGGCGTCAGCCGGGACGATATCGGGTCTTCGGAGTATGTGCATAAGTTCCTGGGCATTGAATATAGTCCAGCCCCTCATTTCGATGTCGAGGAAGAGTATACGCTGCAGCAAAAGCTGGCGGAATTGATCGCCGGGAAGCTGGTGGTTTCCGCGCATGACGTGAGCGAAGGCGGGTTGTTCATTACGCTGGCCGAGAGTGCTTTCCCGCGTGGGCTTGGTTTTGATGTGAAAAGTGGAAAGGCTATTCGTAAGGATGCTTATTGGTTTGGCGAGTCACAGAGCCGGGTGGTTGTCAGTGTTGCGCCGGATAAGGTGGCCGCATTTAAGGCTGCGCTGGGTAGTTTCCCCTGTGAGCAGCTGGGTGTTGTGACAGATGGGGGATTTGGTGTAGACGGACAGAACTGGGGCGGTGTTGCCGAATGGAAGGAGCGCTACGATACGGCGCTCGAAAGATACATGAACCAGCTAGTTGAAATGGAATAAATTTTTATTATGGTAATTGGCGGTAAAGCATACATCGTCGTAACTGGCGCGGCGGGGTTTATAGGAAGTTGCCTGGTGGAGCTGCTGAATCAGCGGGGATATAAAGACCTGATCCTGGTAGATGAATTCAACCGGGCGGACAAGAACCCTAATCTGGAAGGGAAGGATTACATGGCGCAGGTGGAGCGGGATACTTTTTTTGACTGGCTGTCGGAATTCCGGCCGGCGGTTTCGGCCTTTTATCATATCGGGGCGCGTACGGATACTACGGAATTCGATTATTCCGTGCATGAGCGTTTGAATGTAGAGTATTCCAAAAAAGTGTGGCAGTATTGCTCGACGTATGCGGTGCCCCTTGTATATGCCTCTTCGGCGGCTACCTATGGTGCAGGTGAAAAAGGCTATGACGACCGGCATGATGTGGTTGGTGAGTTGAAACCGTTGAATGCTTATGGCGTTTCCAAGAACGAATTCGACAAATGGGCTTTGAAGCAGAGTGCGACGCCCCCTTTTTGGGCGGGGCTTAAGTTCTTCAATGTATATGGCCCCAATGAATATCATAAAGGACGTATGGCCAGTGTGATCTATCATTCCTTTAATCAGATAAAGAAGGACGGCGTGGTCAAGCTCTTCAAATCCCACCGACCTGATTTCAAGGACGGTCAGCAGCTTCGCGACTTTGTGTACGTGAAGGACGTGATCGATGTTTGCTACTGGTTAATGCAGCACCGGCCTGCTTCGGGGCTGTACAACCTGGGTACGGCTAAGGCGCGGTCTTTTGAAGACCTGGTGAAGGCTACCTTTGCGGGTCTCGATCTATCGCCAAACATCCAGTACATCGATATGCCGCTGGATATCCGGGACAAATATCAATATTTCACGGAGGCCAATATGGGTAAGCTGCGGGCGGCGGGATATACGGCGCCGTTCCATACGCTGGAGCAGGGTGTAGACGATTACGTGCGTCATTATTTATCTAAAGGAACTTTTTTATGAGCAAGAAGATCGCCATCATCGGCGGCGGCAATCTGGGGACGGCCATTGCGGAAGGATTGATCCAAAGTGGTTTTGTGAGTCCCAAACATGTTCTGATCACCAAACGGAATATCCAGACGCTGCATGACCTGGAGCGCCGCGGGGTGCTGGTGAGTGATAAGAATGAAGAAGCCATTCGGTATGCCGACCTGGTGATCCTGGCGGTGAAGCCGTTCCAGGTGGACAGCGTGTTGGCGGCGCTCAAGGATGAGTTTCGGGCAGATAAGCAAATCCTGGTATCCGTTGTCACGGGTGTCAGCATCGAGCACCTGATGCGGCATGTGGGCAATAAGCTTCCCGTGGTGCGGGCGATGCCCAATACAGCGATCGCGATCCAGGAGAGCATGACGTGTATCTCGGCTACCAACGTGGGCGAGGAGCATCTGCAATACGTGCTCGATATGTTCAATCAGCTGGGCCGGGCAGTGCGCATCGACGAGAAGCTCATGGATGCCGCGACCGTGCTGGGGGCCTGCGGGACCGCTTTTGCGATGAGGTATATCCGTGCCAACATCCAGGGTGGGATCGAGATCGGTTTCGATGCCGCTACTGCGAACCTTATTGCGGCCCAGACTGTCAAGGGCGCGGCCGAGCTGTTACTGAAAAAAGGGTCGCATCCCGAACAGGAGATCGATAAGGTGACCACGCCCAAGGGGTGTACTATCGCAGGGCTCAACGAAATGGAGCATCGCGGGTTCAGCTCTTCCCTGATCAAGGGGCTGGTCGCCAGTTATGATAAAATTGCTAAAGATTGACACCGGCCCCTGGCCGGTCGGGCTAAAGATTGACACCGGCCCCTGGCCGATCGGGCTAAAGACTAGTACACGTCGCCGGAATCCATATCGATGAGAAAGACCGTTCGAACCTTTGCATCGATCGACTGGCCTGAATTGGTGAGGTTTGAAGGGTTGTGGGCCTGGCCGGTCTCGGGGTCGGGTATTCCAGATTTACCGATCCCGACAAAGAATGGCGGAACTACGATCTCCTGGTCGGCGCCGCCGACAAAATAAAAGGCATTTCCTTCCCGCCAGGCGCGGCATAATACACCATCGCGCATGACAAAGATGTCTTTTCCGTCACAATAACCCCAGGCATCGTGTGAATAATAAGTCTTTCCGTCGGGTTCTTTAATATAGAGCAGTCGATCTCCATGTTCCATTTTGATCTCGAAATTCCGGATCGTGGGACCGTTATTCCGAAATTCATCGAAGTTGGTGTAGACGCCGGCTGCTGGCGTAGCCGCCACTGATATGGGCGAAGTAAAACGGGATTTGTTGAATCTCCGGATGTCGTCGCGGCTGACCAGGCGGCTGTGTCCCTCTTTGGAAAGCACAACGAGGCTGGCGCTATCAGCCATATTGTTCAGCATGCGGGCAAGGTTATAGTCCCAGGAAGAATAGTACGATTCGCCGGTGTACCGGTTTGATTGGGAATAGATCTGAACGGTATCATATCGCAACACCGGCATGAAAAGACTGTCCCGCGTCGCATAGATCTCCGCCTTAAGCCGGATATGGGTTCGTTCATGCAATTTATGAGGATCTTTGATCATGTCTTCCCGAAGATAGTTAGCATCGGAGAGCCAGAGGTTGCGGAGTATGATCAGGGCCGAATATCTGGCGCGGGGGTTGACAAAATGGATGTTGAGGTAGTCCGCGAGCTCGACAGAGGCGGAGTGATGAAAGACCAACTGCCTGGCATAATTCGCGCCAAACGTGGGCACATAGAGATGAATGCCGATACGGGCGGTGTCGGAACGTTCGTCGATGACTTCGAAATGGTTGAAGGCGCCTTGCCGAAACGACAGACCGAAGGTGTTCCTTAGGTTGATGGTGACGGAACTCAACGCGACCAGCCTGGGAGGTTTTTGGGCTTTGGATGGAAGAGTGGCCAGCAGGAGGAGGGCAATGGATATTGGGTGTTTCATTTGCGGTCGTTAGATAGGGTTAACAAAATATGAAAAATCCGAGGATTGTTAAATTATATTTTCCTTCATATATAAGTGATTGTTAAACGGTTACGGAGCCAGTGGTTGCAAAAGAACTCGTAAAAATTCCTGGGAATAGTAATAATTCTACGATTGTGGGCAAAATAATTCGATTGTATCTTGCGTTAGTGTCCCGCGGATCGTAATTTGCGGCCGCAAAGTGCAAACCGCTATCTGAAAACAAGAAGTGAGACTTAAATCCAATGAATATGCAGAAAGGAAAGACCCTTACCTTTTTAGTGTTAGTTTTTGAGATCGCATCCATTGTCATTTTACACGCAGTAAAGCTCACCCAGGCAGAGAAGACCGCAGGGAAGGAATCTGTTAGGAATAGTGCTGCGGAGGTTTCCGAGGGCCACCAGAAGACAACGTATTCACTGGCGGCTTTTAAATAGCTTATTGTACATAATTGAAGGAGGCCCAACTTAGTTGGGCCTCAATGTTTTTAGAAGTTATCCACACGTATTTTTGCGGGAAAAGAATTTCACGTAACTTTGCCTGACCTCCTTGAATTTCCCTTCTATTGGTTTTCAACAGGTCAATAAAGCTGACAGAGACTTTGTCACAAGGACAGATGGCGCAATGTATTTTTGGGTGATCGTCTGGACTTTGGGGATGCTAAGATATTGTTTTCTGCCTGTCGCATAGCAATACAACAATGCATTTAATAATAAATTAATTGACCATTCTATGGCTAAGTATGTTTTTGTTACAGGTGGTGTGACTTCTTCATTGGGAAAAGGGATCATCGCTGCTTCGTTGGCTAAGTTGTTGCAGGCCAGAGGACTAAGGGTAACCATTCAGAAGTTTGATCCATATATCAATGTAGATCCGGGCACGCTGAACCCCTATGAGCATGGGGAATGTTATGTGACGGAGGACGGGGCGGAAACGGATCTGGATCTTGGCCATTACGAACGGTTCCTGAATATCTTTACCTCGCAGGCGAACAATGTCACTACCGGCAGGATCTATCAGACGGTGATCAACAAGGAGCGGGAAGGGGCTTATTTGGGAAAGACAGTGCAGGTTATTCCGCATATTACGGATGAGATCAAGCGACGGATGCTGCTGTTGGGTCAGGGGAATAAATACGATATCATTATTACTGAGTTAGGTGGAACGGTCGGCGATATCGAGTCCTTACCTTTTATAGAGGCTGTGAGGCAATTGCAATGGGAAATGCCGGAAGAGGATTGCCTGGTGGTGCACCTCACCTTGGTACCCTATCTGAAGGCTGCTAAAGAATTGAAAACCAAGCCAACACAACATAGTGTCAAATTATTGAGCCAGGAAGGCGTCCATCCGGATATCATTGTTTGCCGGACGGAGGAGCCTTTGTCGCCGGATATCCGGAAGAAGATCGCCTTGTTTTGTAATGTCAAGCCGGAAGCGGTGATCGAGGCGGCAGATGCGTCGACCATTTATGAAGTCCCGTTGACGATGATGCGGGAGAAGCTGGATCTGATCTGTCTCAAGAAGCTCAATATCACGCATTATCATGAGCCGGAGCTGACGCGCTGGAAGGAGTTCCTGGACAAGCTGAAATACCCCAAGAGCAAGGTCACCATCGGGTTGATTGGAAAATATATCGAGCTGCAGGATGCCTATAAGTCGATCCTGGAGTCCTTCGTACACGCAGGGGCGTTGAACGAATGCAAGGTGCAGGTGGTCAATGTCCATAGCGAGTTCATTACCGAGGAAAATGTGAGCGAGAAGCTGGCCAACCTGGATGGGTTGCTGGTGGCGCCGGGTTTTGGTCACCGGGGGGTAGAGGGGAAGATCATTGCGGTGAAATTCGCCCGGGAGAACCGGCTGCCCTTTTTCGGCATCTGCCTGGGGATGCAGATGGCGGTGATCGAATATGCGCGGAATGTATTGGGTTTGAAGGATGCGCATTCGACGGAAATGAACATGCATACCCCCTATCCCGTGATCGATCTCATGGAGGAGCAGAAGAAGGTGACGGCCAAGGGTGGCACCATGCGGCTGGGGTCCTATCCCTGTAGTGTCAAGGCCGGGTCGCTGGCTGCGCAGATCTATGGCGGCGCTACGGAGATCAACGAGCGTCATCGTCATCGTTGGGAATTCAATAATGCTTATCTGCAACAATTCGAGCAGGCTGGGATGATCCCCAGCGGATATAACCCCGAGAGCGGGCTGGTGGAGATCATCGAGTTGCCTGCCAGTGCCCACCCCTTCTTTTTTGGGGTGCAATACCATCCGGAGCTCAAGAGTACGGTCGAGAATCCTCAACCTATCTTTATCCACTTCATAAAGGCGGCGAAAGCGTTTACCGAGGCTAAGAATTCGGTGAAAAATCCGCTATTGCAGAGTGAGATGATATAGATAGGCAGGACGGCCGGTAGGCCGTCGGCCACAACCGAGCGAAGCAAAGGCAGCCGCAAGGCTGCGAGCGAGACCCGCAACGGTGTTGCGGGGCGGAGCTCTAACGAGGCGGAGCGTGGCGAAGCAGCTCCGGCGAAGTTCCGATCATAAGCGAATGTTCGGGCCGAAGTCTAAATTTCACGGGAGGACTTCGGCCCGAAGCTTTATATTTGCACTTCCTAAAAAAGTTATCATGGGTTTTGACCGTAATACGATCATCGGGTTTGTGCTGTTAGGCCTTTTACTTTTTGTCTATCTCTTCATCAACTCAAAGAGCAGTCATGAGCTGGAGGCGCAGCGGAAGCATATTGCCGACAGCGTCGCCGTTGTCAATAAGACCAAGGAAGACCAGGCTGAAAAGGCTGCGGCCACTGCGGCTGCCGCTCAGAAAGATACTACGACCAAGGTTGTCGATACCACGGGTTTCAACCGGTCCTTTGCCGGCAAGGAACAGCTGGTGACGTTGGAGAACGATCTGGTGAAGATCGTGCTGAGCAATAAGGGTGGGCAGCCGGTGGATGTCGAGCTGAAGAAATTCAAGACCTACGACAGTACGCTGGTGAAGCTGATAGGGCCCGGGTCGGATAACCGGATCAATTATCCGATCAACACCGGGAACACGGGCGCCAGGGATATCGCCGATCTTTATTTTGACGCAGGCCAGGTGGTCAAAAATGCCGACGGCAGCCAGACGGTGAGTTTCAAGCTTCCTTCGCCGGCCGGTCAGGGGATCACGCATACCTTTACGCTTCCGGCAAACAGCTATGATCTGAGCTGGGATATCGGCATTTACAATCCCAGCGTGTTGTTCAGCCAAAACAATTTCAATCTCGGCTGGCATGCGACGACACAACGGGCGCAGAGCAATGTCTATGACGAGCGGTTGCGGTCCAGCGTTTGTTTTTCGGAGGGCAATGAGTTCGATTATATCTCCGCCAAATCGGAGAAGGCCCTTGACAAGCCGGTGGAGTGGGTATCGGTTGCGCAACAGTTCTTCAATACCACGCTGATCACGAAACAGCCTTTTACCTCCGGTAATATCCACCAGGTCAAGGAAACGGCCGACAGCTCCGATACGGTGGCGAGGGTAGATGTGAGCCTGCAGGCGAAGCTGCCGGCGGCCGCCAATGCCACGGTAGCCTTGACAATGTATTATGGCCCCAACGATTTCTACATTCTCGACAAGCAGGCGCCCGGGATGACGCGGATCATCGATTTGGGCAGAAACTTATACTCTTTTGTCCGGCCGGTGAACGTGTATATCCTCATGCCGGTATTCAATTTCTTCAAGTCGCATATCAAGAGCTATGGGATCGCGATCCTGTTGCTGACGTTTTTCATCCGGTTGTTCACAGCGCCGCTAGTCTACACCAGTTATCTTAGCGGGGCGAAGATGAAGGCACTCAGGCCGGAGATCGAGGCCATGAAGAAGAGGGTGGGTAACGACCAGCAAGCGGTGGGGATGGAGCAGATGAAGCTCTTCCGGGAGGCGGGGGTGAACCCGCTGGGCGGGTGTATCCCGGCGTTGTTGCAGATCCCCATCTTTTTTGCGTTGTACAGCTTCTTCAGCTCCAATATCGATTTGCGGGGTATTCCCTTCCTTTGGTCGCATGACCTGTCCACCTTCGACACCGTGCTGCGTTTGCCGTTCAATATTCCGCGTTTCGGTGATCATATCTCACTTTTCGCGTTGTTCGCGGTGACGACGAGCTTTTTGATCTCGTTGTATGGGATGAGCATGACGCCTGATCAGAGCAACCCGGCGATGAAGTATATGCCGTATATCATGCCGGTGTTCCTGCTGTTGTTCTTCAACAGCCTGGCCTCCGCGCTCACGTGGTATTATACCGTTTCCAACGTGGTCACGCTGTCCCTGCAGTTCGTGATCCAGCATTATATCATCGACCACGACAAGATCCTGGCTCAGCTGCAAGAGAACCGGGCTAAGCCAAAGAGCAAGACCAAGTGGCAGGAGCGGCTGGAGCAGATGCAGGAGCAGCAGAAGGGGATGCAAAAGCAGCGGGGGGGCTCGTCGAAGAAATAGTAGACAATGCGAATTATACATCGCTTACGCCCGGGGCTCCAACTCCCCTTAAGCCTGGTGCTATGCACGGCTTTACTATGGCAGGGTGCGTGGGCGCAGCGCAAGAGCGTTGCGGAGCTTACCCTGGTCTATGATTATTCGGCCGGTACGGCGGATTCCTCTGGCGGGGTAAGCAGGGGTGATGGCGGGGCCAGCGCTGTACATACGATTTATATCAAGGGGAATTTGAGCCGGAGCGAGATGGCGAACTCCCTTTTCTCTTCCACCATTATTTTCGATGGCAATACCGGTTTTGGCGTGATCCTTAAAGAGGTGAGCGGCCAGAAATTGCTGATCCGGATGAATCCCGACAACTGGGCGGAGCGGAACCTGCAGTACGAGGGGATCGTTTTCACCAATACTGCGGCCACCAAGGATATCGCCGGATATTCCTGTATCAAGGCGACAGGCGAGACCCATAGCGGCACCACGATTACAGTTTGGTACACGCGGAACCTGGTTCCGGAGACCCGGAGTTATGATCCGATCTTCCGGACGCTGGATGGGTTGCCGTTGGAATATGAGTTGGCCAAGGGGAAGATGCGTATCCATTACCGGGTCTCGAGCATTAGTTTTAATCCGGTGCCGGCATCAAAATTCGACATTCCCAGCAGTGGGTTCCGGGAGATGAATTATGAAGAGAGTAAGAAGATGAATATTTGGCCTTCGGCCGATGGGCGTCCCGCCCATCCGTGAATATCGGGGGATAGGCCTACTTGTGATTTCCTAAGTTAACCCGCAGGTCCAGCAACCGGAGGTTGTTGTTGTTGCTGTTGTCGAGGTACATGGAGGTGTTGATCTTGTAGTGATAGGGCATCACGTAGATGCTATTTCCCTTCTGATAAGTAATCAACGTATTGAAAGAGACGTAGTTAGATGTCTTTTCGGTCCCCAGGTTATAATTGGCCGTGAGGGAAGGACCTGCTTTGAGGGTGAAGCTGCCGGTGGTGCGGATCGGTGTAAAATCCGTTTTGAAAGAAGCGTTGTCCTTCTTCTTTTCGCCACCGCCCCCCTTGCTGGCGTCGGCCAGCCCAACCACTGTGATCAAAAGGGTACTGACGAGCAGCTTGCGCATCAATTTCCTCCATTGTATCGTAGTCGGTGTAAGCATTTGCGTACAAATATAGTATAAAAAATTGGGAGTTTTTTAACCGCCCATCACAAAAATTAGTAAAGCTTTAACGATCTGAGCCCTAAAAAGTTACAGGTTAGGTATTTTTTATAGGGAAAGCACTCTTCCCGCCGCCCCTGGAAACTTTCCCTGGCCCATAAATTATACGGTCATTGTCGTGTGAGGGTTGCCGCTCAGAGATGTTTTTGCAGCCTGCAGGGGTATAACTTCTGTGCGCGTGACAGCCGCGGCTCTCATTCGCAATAAGGGTGAAATTTATTTTCGGAAGGAATTCTATATTGCCGTAACTTACAATAACCTTTAACACATGCAAGAAAATCCATACCATCAGGATCGGGAAGAAATGAAGGAATTGTTGAAGCAGTATCAGGATCTGAAGAGTGGCAGGCAGCATTCTTTTCTTGAAGAGGAGGCTTTCGAAAGGATAATCGACTACTTTGACGATACGGAGGATCTGACTCAGGCGATAGAAGCGGTGGAATTGGGCATCGAGCAGTATCCTTATTCTTCGGCTTTGCTTGTGAAGAAAGCCGACCTGATGATCGCCACCCGGCGTTATTACGAAGCACTCACCTTACTGGAGCAGGTAGAATTGTTGGACAGCTCCGATATCAACCTTTACATACTGAAAACAGATGCGTATCTCGCCCTCGATCAACCGCAGAAAGCGGCGTCATTGCTGGAGAGTGCTTTGCTGCATTTCGAAGGGGAGGAGCGCATCGAGCTTTTGTTCGAGCTGGCGGATGTATACGACGATTATGAAGAATTCGACAAGATCTTCGACTGTCTGAAGCTGATCCTGGAGCAGGATCCCGCCAACGAGGAGGCGCTGTACAAGATCTGTTTCTGGACGGATTTTACAGGCAGGAACGAAGAGAGTATCCGGTTGCATCAGCAGATCATCGATGAAAAGCCGTACAACGAGCTGGCCTGGTTCAATCTCGCGGCGGCCTACCAGGGGTTGAAGCTGTATGAGAAGTCGGTGGATGCATACAAGTATGCACTGGCTATCGACGAAAAGTTCGATTATGCCTATCGGAACATGGGTGATGCGTATATCCGGCTCCGTAAATACCGCGACGCGATCGAATCGCTGGAGAAGGTGCTCGAGCTGTCGCGACCTGAAGACGTGATCTATGAGGCGATCGGCCATTGTTATGATAAACTGGATAACTATGCGCAGGCCCGGTTCTATTATCGCAAAGCTTCGCACCTGAATCCGGATGACAGCAAACTTTATTATAAATTGGCCTGTACGTATATCAACGAGGAACAATGGGGGCAGGCGGTGAAGCAGCTGGAGGCGGCAATGCGTATCCATGCCATGCAGCCGGAATACAATCTGGCGATGGGTGAGTGCAAGATGCAGCTGGGCGAGTTTAAAGAAGCCATCGTGTTCTTTTCGAATGTCGTGCGGATACGGCCGCGTAATATCTCGAGTTGGGAGGCGTTGATCCGTTGTTTGTACAACGCTGAATTTTTCGAGGAAGCGCTCGAGCAGGTGGAGGCGGCCATCAAGATCACGAATGGGAAGCCTTTGTTCCTATTCTATCAGGCAGCGGTGCTTTTTGCCCTGGGCCGGAGCCGGGGGGCATTGCTGCAGCTCGAGAATGCGATGGCCAAGGCGCCCAAGCTGCTCAAGAAGCTGCTGGAGCTGAATCCTGTGATCCTGCAGTATCAGCCGGTGGTGGACATCATCGCCCGGTATAAGAAGAATAAGTCTATCTGAGGGCCTCCCCCTCGTGTTATGCGCAGATTCCCTATTTTTGCGCCGGTTACTAAAAATTCCCGGAGTGAGTCCGGAAGGACAAATATTGGCGCACAAAAAAATATTGGTATACGATGAACTTTAAACTTACGCAAATGCCGGAGAGGCTCGCGAAGCCACGGCAGTCTGGAATTACGATGGTCATGGACAAGGGGTTGAGTATCGAAGAGGCGAAGAATTTTTTGAGTGTGGCGCACCCGCACGTAGATATCGTTAAGCTTGGTTTCGGGACGTCTTTTGTAACCCCCAAACTTCGGGAGAAGATCGAGGTATATAAATCTTATGGCCTGCCGGTATATTTTGGCGGCACGCTTTTCGAAGCCTTTCTGATCCGGAATCAATTTGAAGATTATATTGCCATCCTCAAGGACTTTGGCATCGACCATGTCGAGGTCAGCGACGGCAGCATCACGATCCCGCATGCCGAGAAATGCGGGTATATCGAGAAGCTCACCAAGCATGGTACGGTGCTGAGTGAGGTTGGCAGCAAGGATGCGGCGCATATCATCCCCCCTTATAAATGGATCGAGCTGATGTCGGCGGAACTCAGCGCCGGCGCCTCTTATGTGATCGCCGAAGCCAGGGAAGCGGGGAATGTGGGTATCTATCGGGGAAGCGGAGAGGTACGCGAGGGACTAGTGCAGGAGATCCTGACCCAGATCCCGGCGGAGAAGATCTTGTGGGAAGCGCCGCAGAAAGCACAGCAGCTGTATTTTATCGAGCTCATCGGTTCCAATGTGAACCTGGGCAATATTGCACCTACGGAGGTGATCGCCATGGAAGCCATGCGTGTGGGTCTCCGCGGGGATACCTTTCATCTCTTTTTGAATAACACGGCTGCCAGATGAAACGCTATGGGCTGATCGGGTATCCGCTGTCACATTCGTTTTCTCAGCGCTATTTCACCGAAAAATTCCAACGGGAAGGGATCACCGATTGTACGTATTCCAATTTCTCTCTGGCATCGATCAATGAATTGCCGGCGGTCCTCGCCGATCCCGAGCTACGGGGCCTCAATGTCACGATCCCGTACAAACAGCAGGTGCTTCCCTTTCTCACCGCGATGAGTCCGGTGGTCGAGTCCATTGGTGCCTGTAACTGTATCAGGATCGATGGGGCCTCGCGGGTAGGGCATAATACCGATGTGGTGGGTTTCGAGCGCTCGCTGGTGAAGAAATTGGGAAGTCATCATCAACAGGCGCTGGTGCTGGGCACGGGTGGCGCGTCCAAGGCCGTGGAGTGGGTATTGGATCAACTGGGGATCGTATACCGGATGGTTTCGCGGTCGCCGCGGCCGGATACCGGCGATCTCGGTTATGACGATCTCGAGCCGGGTCTGGTGGCGTGCTATACGCTGATCGTGAATACGACGCCGGTGGGGATGTATCCGAAGGTGGACGACTATCCGCCTTTACCCTATGAGGCGTTGGGCCCACGCCACTATCTTTACGATCTTGTGTATAATCCCGAAAGGACGCAATTCCTGCAGCGGGGAGCGGCCCGCGGGGCGGTTGTCGAGAACGGGCACGAGATGCTTGTTCTGCAGGCGGAGGAGAGCTGGCGGATTTGGCAGGAACGGGCGTAGCCGGTTACGATAGCAGCTTATTCATCACCTCGGCGGGAACGCGGGCGATCTTTTTTGCCGAATAATCATAGCAGACCATGCCGGTGCGGGCATTGCTCACGGGTACCCATTTCGGCGGCGCGTCGGGGTCGGCGGCCGGCACCATCTTTTCCAGCTTGTAATACAAGTCGAAGCCAACGCGGTAGAATTCGGAAGCCGCTACCGAGGCTTTCAGGGCATCTCCATAGAACAGTTCGCTGGTGAATTCGATGGTCACGTCGGCCATGATGAGGCCGATGCCATGCAGATCCATTTCGTCATAGCCGTGGCTGCGCAGGAACTGGACCCGGACCTCATGGATCAGGGATAGAAAGGAATCGTTGCCGACGTGGCCACCGTAGTTGAGGTCCGTGATACGGACGGGAATATTCGTCGTGAACGAAAAATGCGGCGGTAGTACGAGTTTTGTGCGTGGCATATGCAATAGTTATTCGGGTTGGCTGGCTTTGCGGAGGAAGGCGACCAATTGGTCGGCGGCCTTTCTTCGATGGCTATAGCGATTCTTTTCCTCCGCCGACATCTCTGCGAAACTGCGAGTATCCCCTACCGGGACAAAGATCGGATCATAGCCGAAGCCGGTGGCGCCTGCAGATTCGCGGCGGATATGGCCTTCGCAGATACCTTCGAACAGGTGTTCTTTTCCCTGCCAGATCAGCGAGATCACGGTGCGGAAGCGGGCGCTCCGGTCGGGGTTGTCGCCGAGTTTTCGCAGTACTTTGTCGATGTTCGCGTTACGTGAGCGGTCTTCGCCGGCATAGCGGGCGCTGTGGACGCCGGGTTCGCCGTTCAATGCTGCGACTTCCATGCCGGTGTCTTCGCTAAAGCAGTTATCGCCCGTGAGGCGGTGGATGGTCGAAGATTTTTCCGTGGCGTTGGCTTCGAGGGTATCCCAGGGTTCGGGGATGTCGATATCGATGCCCGCTTCACGGAGGCTGACGATCTTCAGGTTTTCACCCACGGCGGTTCTGATCTCTTTTACTTTGTGCTCGTTGTTGGTGGCGAAGACGATGCGAACGGGAGTTGACAATGCTTTTTTCACAAATGAAGTTTTTGCGTGCGTATAGGCTGCATTAATGGTATATCCCGGATCGCTCATACGTTGAACAGGGATTTGAGACAGACCCACAATTTGCTTTTCAGGAGTTTACTTTCTTCCGACTGCTGGACCAGCTGGGTCAGCGGTGGGGCCGCGAGATAGCTGCAGTTGTCGTAGGGCTGGATCTTGAAGACCGGGAAATTGATCGGCAGCCTGATCGCTGGGGGTTCGAGCCCGAAGAGGAGCACGACCGCCGGTTCCAGCTGCTGGCGGAGGGTGGTGATGTTCACGGGTGTGGTGGCTGCGTTGACGATGGCCACGTCGCCGATATTCATGCGGCAGGCTTCGAGGATCCTGGTGAGGAAGCTGAGCTGGTTATCGGGCAGGAAGGGGACGCTCGGGGATTGAACCACGATGGTGATCTTTTTCCCGTTCTTTCCCAGGAATTTATAGGGGATAGGCGTTTCGGCCGCCGGTGTCTGGACAGGCGGTGCGGGGTTTACGGCATGTTGGGGCGTGGGCTCAGGTGTGCGCTGCGGCGGCGGTGCTGTTTTTGGCGCGGGGGTTGGTTGAACGGCAGCGGGTTGCGGCGGTGCCGGTTGTTGCTGCGCGGATTCGGGTATGCGCGGCGACGCAGACGCGGGTTCGGCCGGGCGCTGAAGGACTGGTGGCCCATCGGGCGAGAGCAGTAAGGTGTCTTTGTACAACTCCCCTACGAGCAGGGAGGACAATTGAATATTATCTAATTCTGAACTCATGACTAACAAATGCTAGTTTTTGTAGACGGGCCACCGGCCCGTCGGCCGAAGGCCAATCACTGACGCAAATTTAACGAACGCCCGTTAGTATCTTTTTTTGCTTTAACAAAGATTGTTCGTTTCTTTGTGCTAACAAAATTTACCGTGTATGATTGCAGCCCTGGACATCCAAGTTACAAAAACGGCGAAGAGTAAAATTAACGAGATCGATTTTAACAATCTTCCTTTCGGCAAATATTTTACCGATCATATGCTGGAGGTGGATTACGCGAACGGCGAGTGGCAGAAACCGGTGATCAGGCCTTTCCAGAATCTGAGTCTTTCACCGGCGCTAAGCGCCATTCATTATGGCCAATCCATTTTCGAAGGGATCAAGGCCTATAAGGACAGGGACGGTCATCCTTTTATTTTCCGGCCATATGATAATTTCCGCCGTTTCAATATTTCGGCGGAGCGGATGATGATGACGACGGTGCCGGAGGAACTCTTTATAGAGGGCATGCGCCGGCTGATCGATCTGGATCGGGACTGGATCCCCATGAAGAGTGACTATTCCCTGTATATCCGTCCTTTTATGTTTGCTACGGACGACACTATCGGGGTCCATGCCTCCGAGAAATATAAATTCATGATCCTGTTGAGTCCCACGGGTCCATACTATTCCGCACCGATGCGCATCTATGTCGAGGATAAATTCACCCGGGCTGCGCGTGGCGGGGTAGGATTCGCCAAGGCGGCCGGCAACTATGGCGGGAGCATGATGGCTACGGCGGTCGCCAAGAAACGTGGTTTTGACCAGGTGTTGTGGATGGATGCTTACGAGCACAAATATGTGCAGGAGATCGGAACGATGAACGTATTCTTTGTGATCGGGAACAAGGTGATAACCCCGGATCTGGAGTCGGGAACGATCCTGGAGGGGGTAACGCGCGATAGTGCCATAGAGGTGCTTCGGCAGGAAGGGTACGAGGTGGAAGAAGGCCCGGTGCATATCGATGATCTGGTGCGGGCGTTTGAGGCCGGGGAGTTGAAAGAAGTATTCGGGACGGGTACGGCTGCTACCATTTCTATGATCAAAGAGCTTCAGTATGAAGACTATACCATGAAATTCAACACCGATACCTGGAAGGCGGCGCCCGCTGTGAGGCGGATACTGATGGATATCCGGGAGGGTCGCAGGGCGGATACACATGGATGGATGTTCAAAGTGTAAGATTCCGGCACAAAACGGGCCACGGACCCGTTGGCCGAAGGCCCATCATAAGCGAATTTTGGGCTGGGCTAGTTTTTCCCGGTGTCCTGCCCAAAATTATTTGGATAATAATTGGATGGACTGTACTTTTGCAGTCCCAAAAATCCGAACGGCCGAAAGGCCGCCGGCCGAAGGCCAGACATTAGCACTTTGCGGGAGATGCGCTAATTTTCTGGGAAGCGCATCTCCCGCACATAAAAAGGTAAGAATGCCTACCATACAGCAATTAGTAAGAAAAGGAAGAGAAATCATCCGTGCAAAGAGCAAATCCAGGGCCCTGGATGCATGTCCTCAGCGCCGTGGCGTTTGCACTCGCGTATACACGACCACTCCTAAAAAGCCCAACTCTGCGTTGCGTAAGGTAGCGAAGGTGCGGTTGACCAATAAAGTCGAGGTGATTGCGTATATTCCTGGAGAGGGGCATAATCTGCAAGAGCACTCCATCGTGCTGATCCGCGGTGGTCGTGTGAAAGATCTTCCCGGTGTTCGTTATCACATCGTTCGCGGCAGCCTGGATACGGCTGGTGTAAAGGATCGGAAGAAGAGCCGGAGCAAGTATGGTACGAAGAAGGAAAAGCCCGGTGCTAAGGGCGCCGCTGCTAAACCTGCAGGTAAAAAATAATTAGAAAAAACTACAGTAATTCCGACAAACAATGAGGAAGACGCAAGCCAAAAAATTACCGCTGGCCCCTGATGCTAGGTACAATGACAAACTGGTTACCCGTTTTGTAAATAACCTGATGTGGCAGGGTAAGAAGAACACCGCATTTGTCATCTTTTATGATGCGCTGGACAAGGTGGCCAAGACGACCAATGAAGATGGCTATGAGATTTGGAAAAGAGCTTTGTCGAATATCACTCCGGCCGTAGAAGTTCGCAGCCGTCGTATCGGTGGCGCTACGTTCCAGATCCCTTCTGAAGTTCGCCCGGACCGGAAGATCTCGTTGAGCATGAAGTGGTTGATCCGCTACAGCCGCGAGCGTAACGGTCGCAGCATGGCGGAAAAGCTGGCAAATGAGATCGTTGCCGCCAGCAAGGGTGAGGGTGGTGCTTTCAAGAAAAAGGAAGACACGCACCGTATGGCTGAGGCTAACAAGGCCTTTGCGCACTTTAAGGTATAGATAGATAATACTTTTTATATAAAAACCCGGTAAATCTGATGAGATGGACCGGGTTTTTTGCTTTTCAGGAGGAACCAGACGGCCCGGAGGGTCGTCGGGCCGAAGGCCCGGACACAACCGAGCCAAGCGAAGGTTGCGAGCGAGGACTTGCCAGCGGCAAGGGCGAAGCTCCGGAATGAGGGAAATGCGCGATTTTTGGCCCGCGCATTTCCCGAATTTTACGTACCTTTGCGCAACTTTTCAACAAATAATATGGCAGACTTAAAATTTCAAAGAAACTTCGGGATTGCGGCTCACATCGACGCCGGTAAAACTACCACCACGGAGCGGATCTTGCGCTACACGGGGATGATTCACAAAATCGGGGAAGTGCATGATGGTGCAGCGACCACGGACTGGATGGAGCAGGAAAAAGAGCGGGGTATCACGATCACCTCGGCTGCCGTTAGCTGCCAATGGAATTTTCCGACCGATAAGGGTAAGGTTGATGCCAATACCAAGAAATACTATTTCAACATTATCGATACTCCGGGTCACGTGGATTTCACCATCGAGGTGGAGCGTTCCATGCGGGTACTGGATGGTCTGATCGCGCTGTTCTCCGCCGTTGACGGCGTCGAGCCTCAGAGCGAGACGGTCTGGCGTCAGGCTAACCGTTACAGAGTTCCCCGGATCGGTTTCGTCAATAAGATGGACCGTAGCGGTGCTGACTTCCTGATGGTGGTCAACCAGGTTCGGGAGATGCTGGGTGCGAAAGCCGTTCCCCTGCAGCTGCCCATCGGGGCCGAAGATGATTTCAAAGGCGTGGTCGACCTGATCAAGATGAAGGGTATCATCTGGCATATGGAGACCGAGGGCATGACCTTCGACGAGATCCCAGTGCCTGCCGATATGCTGGACGAAGTGAACGAATGGCGCGCCAAGCTGGTAGAAGCCGTTGCCGAGTATGACGATACCCTGATGGAGAAATTCTTCGAAGATCCCAACAGCATCTCCGAAGCCGAAATGCACGAGGCTATCCGTAAGGCTACGATCGATTTGAGCATCGTGCCGATGATGTGCGGTTCTTCCTTCAAGAACAAGGGTGTACAGACGGCCCTGGATGCGGTTTGCCGCTATCTGCCATCGCCGCTGGACCTCGAGGATATGCATGGTATCGACCCTAACACGGGCGAGGATATCGTGCGGAAACCTAATGCCAAGGAGCCCTTTGCGGCGCTGGCCTTCAAGATCATGACGGACCCGTTTGTAGGCCGTCTGGCGTTCTTCCGCTGTTATAGCGGTCATCTGGATGCCGGTTCCTATGTACTGAATGTACGGAGCGGCAAGAAGGAGCGGATCAGCCGCATCATGAAGATGTTCGCCAACAAACAAAACCCCATCGATTTCATCGAAGCCGGTGATATCGGTGCGGCCGTTGGGTTCAAAGAGATCAAGACCGGTGATACGCTTTGCGACGAAGATCATCCGATCACCCTGGAGAATATGTTCATCCCCGAGCCGGTAATCGCGATCGCCGTCGAGCCTAAGACCCAGGCTGACGTCGACAAGATGGGTATGGCCATCGCCAAGCTGGTGGAAGAAGATCCCACCCTGCGCGTCAATACGGATGAAGATACCGGTCAGACCATCCTCCGCGGGATGGGTGAGCTCCATTTGGAGATCATCCTCGACCGTATGAAACGCGAGTTCAAGGTAGAGGTGAACCAGGGTGCTCCCCAGGTTGCCTTTAAGGAAGCGTTCAATGCCACTATCGAACACCGTGAGGTACTGAAGAAACAAACGGGTGGTCGCGGTAAGTTTGCCGACATCCAGTTTGCCATCGGGCCTGCCGATGAAGAATGGCTGAAAGAAAATGAGGGTAAGTCCTTCCAGTTCGTGAACGATATCTTCGGTGGTTCTATCCCCAAGGAGTTCATTCAGCCGATCTCGAAGGGTTTTGAAACGTCGATGACTACGGGTGTGCTGGCGGGTTATCCGATGACCAATATGAAGGTGCGTGTATTCGACGGTAGCTACCACGATGTGGATTCCGACGGTATGAGTTTTGAATTGTGCGCCAAATCGGGTTTCCGGGAGGCAGGCCGCAAGGCTAAGCCGATCCTGCTGGAGCCCATTATGAAGGTCGAGGTGTTGACGCCTGACCAGTACATGGGTGATGTTACGGGTGACCTGAACCGCCGCCGGGGTATCCTGGAGGGTATGGATAGCCGCAACAATCTGCAGGTCATCAAGGCCAAGGTGCCGTTGATGCAGATGTTCGGGTATGTAACCGAGCTTCGCTCGATGAGCTCCGGCCGGGCTACTTCTACTATGGAATTCTCTCACTATGCTCCGGCGCCGAACAATATCGCCGAGGAAGTGATCGCCAAGGTGAAGGGCAGGAAGGTAGGTGCCTAATATAAATAAATTCAATATGTCGATTATAAGCCCCGCCAAAAAGCGGGGCTTTTTGTCTAATGTCGGTCCTTCGGACGGCGCCCTCCGTGCCGCCTGGAGCGGGGCTTTTTGTCTTATGTCGGTCCTTCGGACGGCGCCCTCCGTGCCGCCTGGAGAGGGGCTTAATTTTTGATCGATACGTACTATTGGGATACGCTATGCGTTAAAGTTTTTCCAACTGCTTAACTTTTTATGTTGCTAACCTTCCTACTAAGCGTATTTGTAAACTTAAAAACCAACGTATGAAGAGTAAAGTTGTAAAACTGGCATTTCTTGTAATGGTAGTGTTAGCGGCTGGTTCGATTACGAATCAGGCTTCCGCTCAGGTCTATGTATCGGTGCGTCCTGTGTGGCATCCTGTGGCACGTCCTGTGGCTCCCAGCCCCCGGCATGTGTGGATCGATGAAGAATGGGAAGCCCGTGGCGGTACCTATGTAGCTGTCGGCGGTCACTGGGCGATGCCGCCCCATCCCGGTGCGGTTTGGATCCCTGGTCACTGGGCGCATGAGCGTCGTGGTGACTGGTGGGTTGCCGGCCACTGGCGTCGTCGTTAATTCGAATGAAAACAATGTTCATAGCCCGGTTCAAAACCGGGCTTTTTGTTGGAGCCGCCGGTGGCGGCTCGTCCACGCCCGAGCTTGGCGATGGGTGCGATCGAGGGCCGCACCAGTGGTGCGGGCCGAAGGCCTGCGGACAAAGTGTTTTTGCGGGAGATGCGCTATTTTTTGGGAAGCGCATCTCCCGCACATTTCATACCTTTCGCTCTGAAATCAACCTGTTATGTTCCTATCCAGAAGGGCCTTTTATCCGGCTTTGCTCTTTTTTCTTTTCCTTTTTCAAATCGTATCTGCCCAGCCCGGTTCCACGCTGTTAAAGTGGACCGCCGACGGGAAGGGTTTTTACAAAGCTAGTTCCGGGAGTATCGTCCAGGTGGACATAACGGGGAAGGAGACCGTGCTGATACCCGAAGACTGGTTGCGACCCGCAGGCATGGGCAGGGCGCTGGGTGTTCGGGATTTTGCCTTCTCCGATGATGGTAAAAAAGTGCTGATCTATACCAATGCCAAACGTGTATGGCGGTATGACACGCGTGGTGATTACTGGGTGCTCGACCGAGCCAGCCATCAGCTGACGCAACTGGGCAAGGACCGGCCAGCCAGTTCGCTTATGTTCGCGAAATTTTCACCGGACGGCAGCAAGGTGGCTTATGTCAGCGAGCACAATATCTATGTCGAGGACCTGACCACCGGACAGAACCGGTGTATGACCTCGACTAATGGTACCCGAAAGCTCATTAACGGGACCTTCGACTGGGTGTATGAAGAAGAGCTGGAAGACCGTGACGGGTTTCGTTGGAGCCCGGACGGACAACATATCGCCTATTGGCAGATCGATGCCAACCAGGTGAAGGATTACCTGATGATCAATACCACGGATTCCACGTATCCTTTTGTCATACCCGTGGAATATCCGGTGGCGGGGCAGCCCCCTTCGCCTTACAAGATCGGGGTGCTGGATGTCGCAACCGGCGGCAATACCTGGATGGATATCCCGGGTGATCCACATAACACCTATCTACCGCGGATGGAATGGGCGGATAATTCAAACGAGTTGGTCCTCCAGCAGCTGAATCGCAAGCAAAATGATAGCAAACTCTTTTTGAGTGCCATCGCCACGGGCAAGACCAGACAGATCTATGACGAACGGGATAG
>JAICXX010000097.1 GCA_025934485.1 Chitinophagaceae bacterium | reverse complement strand
GGCGTCTTCGTCAACACCTTTCGGGAACTCGGAATAACCCCATACGATCGCCCGTTTGTCCCACCCGCCGATGCCCTTGGCATAGACGTCGGAAACATCGATGGTGCCATCGGCCTTCAGCTCGAACCGCGGAAAAGGGTAGTCCATCACCGATGCCCGATCTTTCACCGAAGCCTCGAAGTTATGCGTCAGCCCGAGCGTATGCCCGATCTCGTGCGCACTTAGCTGACGGATACGGGCCAGCGCCATTTCCTCCATCTTCTTCGGCACCGGCTTTCCATCTGTATAAGGCTGCAACAATCCTTCGGCGATCAGATAATCTTCCCGATGTCTATCCGACCCCAGTGTCACCATCCCTTTGATGATCTCGCCGGTGCGCGGGTCCGTATAGCTCATGCCGTAAGAGAAGGCCCGCTGGGGACTGCCGCTGCGGTCTAACCAATTGACCACATTGTACCGGACATCCATCGGATCGGCGCCCTCGGGCAGCTCGCGCACGAAGAATGCATTCTTAAAACCCGCCGCCTCGAAAGCCTCGCTCCACCACGAGCCGCCTTCGATCAGGGCCTTGCGGATAAGGGGAGGTGCGCCCCTGTCGATATAATACACGATAGGCTCTACCGGCTCGCTTACCGCGGCATTGGGGTCTTTTTTGATCAGCCTGTGCCGTTCGATAAAGCGTTTGATCAGCGGCTCGCTCATGGGAGTCGAAAAATCATAATAGCTAAAGGCATTGAACCCCGAACGCGGGTCGAATTTCCGGGCCACATAACCGCTGTCGGGCAACTGAACAAAGGCCTGATGTATCCGCACCGTCACCGCGGTAGGGTCGGGCGCCACACCGCCGCCATGCCGGAAACCGCCGCCACCACCGCCGGCCGGGTTCCCGGTGAAGGTCACCAATGCCTCGAATTCACTGTTCTTAGGAAAATTCCGGGTGTTCTCCATATAAACGGCGCTCCGCGTCTCATCCATATGATAACCGTTACCAGCTCCCCCACCCGCACGATTAGCCGCCGCCGCTGCAAAGGCGCTGCCGGGATTACCCCTGCCGGAGCCGATGTTGTCGCCGATATGCAAAGCATCCCGTACCACAAAAGGGGTAAGATCGATCAACGCCTTGTCGCCTTCCAGCGCCACCGGCGAAAAACCGAATAATACGCTTTGCGAAAACGCGTCCGCGACATCTTTTTTTTCGTCGTCGCTGCCCGTGACGCTCCGATGTTCAAGATCGGGCTGTAACAAAAAGACCTTCGGTCCCTCCCTGATAAATTTCACGACCACCGCCGACCCCTGTCCGCGTTCGGCGCCGCCATTGCCGATGCCTTCCGGCAGGCTGCTGAAGTACAGGAACTCCTGATCCCAGCGGTCGACCTCCAGCAGGATCTTGCCCGTCTTCTCGTCATAATAAAAGGGGTAAAAGCCGTCGAACTTCTTGAGATTTTGCGTCACGGCGCTGATGCTGGCCACCGGGTGCTGAGCAACACATGTCATGGTAAGCCCCAGATACAGGAGGACTAGAAATTTTCTCATGTGCAGTAGAATTAGTGTATACGCCAATTTACGTAAAACCAACTCCACCGCCAAAACCTAACGCGCGGAATCATTAGCCTCGCAGCTGCAGTCACAAAACTGCGGCTTGACATAGCCTAACACCTTTAAAGTCGAATCCGCCTTGCTAAATGCCTTGTCCAAAGCCCGGATGGAATCGGCATTTTTGGAGTCCTGCGCCTGTATGACCAGCCGTTGGGATCGCAGATCCACCAGCGCCGCGTTGAATTGCTCCTTGCTCATCGAAGCCGGCGTCACCTTGAGTTCCTGCTTCCTGCTTGTCATCCAATCTACACGACCCAGGAATGGCTGCCCGTCCAGCTCACCTATACATAAAACAAAGGCCGGTACGCCCTGCGGCAGCGGGATCATCCCATCCACGGTTAAAAAGCCGAACTCCCCATCCTTAGCCCCCACCAGGCCGCCGCGCTGATAGATCTTCATCGATGGGATCACCAGGAACACATCCGCCTCGCCGCCATAACCGCCCTTCACGGATACCGTGAGTTTGCTGTTGACCACACCCGGTATGTCGCTAAGGAGGACGTCTACATTATACCAGCCATAGCTATCTACGGAGAATTCATAGTAGACGGCGTTGTGCGCCGGTACCACCACCGGCGGCTTCGGGGTCTTCAGGACATGCTTTCCCAGCGGATTGCCCAACCCATCGAACATCCGATGTCTGATCCGCGCGCCATTATCCGCTATCAGCGAGTCCCGCCGGCGCCGGGCATCTTTTAGCCCGCCAGACAAACTATCCTTGCCACGCAGGTATCGCGCACAGCTGTCAAAGTCCCGCCGGCTGCCCCATACCGAAACGCTGTCGGCCCGCTGGCTCGCCAATTCGATATAATTCAGCATCGCATCCATATCCTTATCACTTAGGTCGGGAAAAAGAGTCATCGGCGTTTTATTGTACTCATTGAACAAAAAGCACGAATAGGGGTCGCACGACCGGAGTAATTTTATATTATTTCTGATAAAAGTATTCAACCACACCTTATCTGTATCGCGTTCGGTGATATAGGCCAACGCCGGCCCGATTAGCACCTTATTCACGTCGTGACAGGTCGAGCAATATGACTGGAAGATCTTCCTTCCCATGGCGAAGTCTTTCGCCGCCTGGGTCACATTGAGCGCCCTGGGGTCGACCCAGTCGATCTGCCCCTTATCCGTCCGCTTCCCCTTATATACCTTCATACCCTCCTCTAAGCCCCTGGTCGGCAGCGCGACCTTGATGGGTTTGTGCAGCTTTGCATCCTGGCCATCCGCCACGTTGATATAGATCATGCCACCGCTGCTCAGCGGCCGTCCCTGGCTTGTCGTCACCAGACCGGCCCGAACAATATCCGCTATAGTATACGCTTCTTTTACCTCCAACCTCACAGGCCCCGTAGCACCGGCCGGCACCTCCAACGCACCCGCCGGAATGGTCAGCAAGGCACCTTGTGGCGTGGTGATTGTCGTATCCCGGTTAGGATCGATGGAAAAAAATGTAGAAGCCAGCTTGTCTTCGCCGGTAAGGGTGTGTTTGGGCATCCGCGTCGTACAACCGATGCCGCAGAAAGCCAGCAAAAATGCAAGGATCAGGAAACGCATATGATAAAAGGTTTGGGCCGACTATTTCGCAGGCTTGCCCCGGGCGATATGAGACGCCTTGCGATAAGCATTCTCGTTACACCCGCAAGGGCAGCTCTGTAACGGCTCCAGCATCGTGCCGTCACCCACCGCGGTAGAGTCTACCGTCGCCTTATCGTCGCCGGAAGCAGCGACATTGTACCAGCCATGTTTATCGACAGCAAACGTATAATAGGCATTCTCCGACAGGGAAGCCCCGGCATAGATCGCCTGGCTGGAATCCACGGCCGGCGTCTTCGACTTATCCGCGATCACACCGCTGCAAGTGGCATCATTCTTTGCACAGCTGTCGAACGCCGGCTTGAGGTCTGCCACGGCATTGCTGTCGATCCCCATCGACTCACTGGCGCTTGTCGCATATTGATAGATCGCCGTGAGATCCGCGTCGCTCAGATCCTTGAACTCGGGCATTACCGACGCCTTATAGCGATTGAAGAGATAGCAACTATAGGGATCACCGCGCCACAAAAGCAGGTCATTGCGTCGGGTATAGGCAAAAAGCCAGCGTTGATCTCGTCGTGATGCTAAAAAGGCGAGCGAAGGCGCCGTGGCATTGCCCTTGAGATGATGACAGCTTGCACAGTTCGCGAGATAGATCGCCTTCCCATCCGAGGCGGGGACCGGCGTGCTCCCGAGCGGCTCGGGGACACCCCAGTTCACAAAGCCATTTTCATCCAGCCGGCCTTTATACAATTTCATATTCTGTTGCAAAGTCCGGGCAGGGATCGACACGTCGAATGACGTCAGGATCGATACATTCTGCCCGCTGGCCAGTTGCACAAAGATGACCCCGCTACTGGTAAGCGTGGTATCACCGGCATGGGCACTCAGGCTGCCCTTCCGCATCTCCTCGGGCGTTATCGCCTCCTTGACCTCCAGTTTCACCACTTTGGCGCCACCGGCGTCGAAGGTACCCGCAGTGATCTTCAGCAGGGCGCCATCGGGCGTTTTTAAAACCGTATCTTTTGTGGGATCGATAGAAAAAGTCGTCGTCGGCAATTGCTCGCCGCCAGTGGGGCCATTGGCGCTATCAGGACTGTTGCAGGAGAGAAAGCCGGCCAGCAACACCAGTATGACTAATGCGGAGGCGCGCATACACAAGGGTTTAGCTCCTTTAAAAACGTTCAGCTGACCTTAATATTGCGTCGGCCTATTCCGTCCTCAATGCCTTCACCGGGTTGCTCCTGGCGGCCTGAAAGCTCTGATAGCTCACCGTAAACAGTGCCACCAGCAAGGCCAGCCCGCCGGAAACGGCAAAAAACCACCATTCCAGCCCTATCCGGTAGGCAAACGCATGCAACCATTTATCCATCCCCCATGCCGCCAGCGGGAAGGCGATGAGCGTCGCCAGCGCCACCGGGATCAGGAACTCCCCCGCCAGCAGTCTTACGATACCCTGCACGCTGGCGCCCAGGACCTTCCGCACCCCGATCTCCTTGATCCGCCGTTGTGTCGTATAAGCGCTAAGCCCGAACAGCCCCAGACACGAAATAAAGATCGCCAGCACGCTAAATACGTTGAACAATTCCCCCATCCGCTGCTCCGAGGCATATAAAGCATCCAGATCCTTGTCGACAAAACCATAGTCGAATACGGCCTGCGGATAGACCATGGCAAATTGTTTCCTCAACGTCCCGATCGCCTGTTTCATCGCACCCGGCGCCGTCTTCACCACCACATAGTCATACCCATGCGAAAAATGATAGAGCAGCAGCAAGGGGTCCACATGGAACTGAACCGGCTTAATGTTGAAGTCCTTGACGATACCGATAATCGTATAGACAACGCCATCGTACTCGAGCCGCTGACCCACCGCCGTAGCGGGATTCATATGCATGGTCTGCAATGCGGTCTCGTTCACGAGGATCGAGGCGCTGTCGTTACCATACGCCCTGGAAAAGGTTCGACCCTTTAGCAAATGGATCCCGAAAACGTCCAGCGTGTTCTCATCCGAACCTAACATCGGAAAAACGGTCTGATCCCCCGCCGGCTTGCCCGGCCATTTCAAATCGGTGTCCCCATCTACAAGATAGGTTGGCAGATCACCCACCACGGTATGCGAGACGATCCCTGGCTCGCCGGTCAAAGCAGCATCGATCTGCCGTGCCCCCCTTTCCATATTGGCGGAATCCAGCTGCGGGATCCTGACATAGAGCAGATTGCTTTTATCAAAACCCATATCGCGGTCGCGAATAAACCGAAGCTGCCGGTATACCACCAGCGTACCGACCATCAACGCGATCGCGATCGTAAACTGTAACACGACTAATCCATTCCGGAAATAGGCCTTGCCCGGTTGTAGCACCTTCAAACCTTTAAGCACCTTCACCGGTTGAAACTGCGACAATACCAAGGCAGGATATGACCCCGACAGCAGCCCCGAAACGATGGCGATACCCAGCAACAACATGATACGGCTGCCACCCAGTGCCTGAATGGAAAAATGTTTACCCGTGAGCTCGTTGAACAACGGCATCAGCAGCCACACCAGTGCCAAACCCAATACCAGGGCCACCAGCGCCAGCAATACGGCTTCACCAAGGAATTGAGCCACCAGCTGCCAGCGCATCGCGCCGATGGTTTTTCGCAAACCCACTTCCTTTGCGCGCCGGCTGGACAGCGCCGTGCTCAGATTCATAAAATTGATGCAGGCGATCAATAGAATAAAGAAGGCTACAATAGAAAAGATGCGCACATACTGCAAGCTCCCGCCGCCCGGAACGTCCATGATATAATGTTCGCCCAGATGGATATCGGTCAGACGTTGAAGATTGAAAGTCGGCGTGATCCTGGGGTCCCCATCCTTTTTATAGATCGCATCGATAGTCTTCTCCAGTCCGGCAATGGCCGCGGGATTACTGGCCGTCGTATGGTCAAGACGCAAATAGTTGTAATAAATAAAATTATTCCACGGATTGTTTTGCAGATCGGACCCATCCATTTTCGAGATCGGCATCAGGAAATCGAACTGAATATGGCTGTTCTCCGGTAGATCCTTGAGAACGCCGGTGACGACTACATCGGAACTCCCCAGAATGCTCAGGCGTTGGCCCAGCGGGTCCTTGTCTCCAAAATATCGTTTCGCCGCACTCTCGGTAATGAGTAGCTCATTAGGGTCCCGCAGCACATGGCCCTGGTCGCCCTTCACCAGCGGAAAATTAAAGAGTTGTTGAAAATTACTGTCTGCGTACCAGACCCTTTTTTCAATAAAGCGCTTCTCGCCATAGGATATCGTGAGCGGGTTTCCCGACAAGAATCGCACAAACTGTTTTACCTGCGCCAAAGTTTGGTGCAGAAATGGCGCCATACCGGCCGTTGTGGTCGCCGCCGTGCCATCGCTAAAGTTCACGTTCAACCGAAAGACATCTTCCGGCTGCGGGTTCTGCCGGTCGAAGCTCAATTCATCCTGTACCCACAGAAAGATCATGATGCTGCCGCAAAACCCCGCCGCGAGGCCTAATATATTCAAGGTGCTGAAAAGCCGGCTGCGTATGAGTTGCCGGATCGCTGTTTTGAGATAGTTCTTAAACATATCTTAAAATCATGCAAGCCCGATGCCGTCTTTCAAGATGCTGTCAATCAACATCCTATCCTCATCTGGCAAAGGCCGCTGTCCGCTTTCGATACATCCTCCGCCCGATTCCGGTTATCATGAAAACGTTCAACATTATCAAATTCGCCATCATCGCCTTCGTCATCGCCGCCGCATTCAGCTCCTGTGTAGTCTATGCACACCCGCACTACTATCACCATTGGTAGATGTACGACCGTAAAGCTCGCGACACGACTATCAGGCGGAACTACACGACTATCCGCCTTTTCTACACGCTGACCTTGTCAACCCCACGCAATCGTTTGCCCGCCACCACCCGCGAAAAAATCCGCATCTTGCAGCTCTAATGAGATGCTGTTTCCTGATCATCGCCGCTGTATCGGCCCTGCTGCTGCTCCCGCGAGACGCCGCTTTCGCACAGCCGCAGCCGCATGCCGCCGCCTCCGCGGAGGACACCACGGTGACCATTCCCCTCGGCGGTAATGCCTGGGGTGACACTGTCTGGTTTCGGCTCTCGCACCCCGGCAAGCTCGACATCGCCGTCAAGACGACGCCTACGGATACTCCCGCCGATATCGGCGTCACGCTTGGCGGCCTCAAACATACTCTGCATCTGCCCGCGCATACCGACCGGACGACCAATACCGGCCATTGGCTCATCCGCGACACCGGCTATCAGCACGTGATCGTCGACATAAACCGGCGGGGCGCCGAGGGCCTGACCCCGCAAGCGATCCAAAGCCTGATCCTCTCCGGCCCGGCCACCGCGGCGCCCATGTCCTATGTCCCCAACAACGAAGGCAATTTCTTTTACTGGGGCCGTCGTGGTCCCTCCGTCCATCTCAACTATCCCGTGCCCGATACGACGGAAAAGGTTGCCTGGTTCTATAACGAAGTGACCGTACCCGCCGACCAGGATAGGGTCGGTTCCTATTTCATGGCCGATGGCTTCAGCGCCGGCTATTTCGGTATGCAGGTCAATAGCTCTGCGGAACGCCGCATCCTCTTTTCCGTTTGGAGTCCGTTCACCACCGACGACCCCAGGGCCATTCCCGACAGCCTGCGTATCGTTCTCATCCGTAAGGGCGACAGCGTTCATGCCGGCACTTTCGGCGACGAAGGCGCGGGCGGCCAATCCTATCTCGTCTATCCCTGGATCGCCGGCAACACGTACCGCTTTCTGCTGCACGCCGAGCCGCAGGCGGATAACCATACCCGTTTCACCGCCTGGTTCTATCCACCGGAGAAGGGACACTGGCTGCTTATCGCCTGCTGGGACCGGCCGGCGACCCACACCTGGCTGACCCATCTGCATTCCTTCCTGGAAAATTTCGAACCGGAGCAAGGCGACCTGGACCGAAGTGCTTATTACGGCAACCAATGGATCGGCGATTCCACCGGCCATTGGACCCCGCTCACCCGCGCCCGCTTCACCGGCGATAACACGGCCCGCAAAGGCTATCGACACGATTATCAGGGAGGATTACAGGGGGATAGGTTCTTTCTGCACAACGGTGGATTTTTCGACACCTACACTTCGCTCGATTCCTGGTTCGAACGCCCCGCAGCGCAGCAGACCTCCCCGCCTTTTAACATCGACGATCTACCATAAAGCCGCTCAAGCGCTCTGGTGATCGCGCGCATCACCGATCTTTTTTAGTAAATTGTAGCATGCCCAGCCTGGTACGATGTCTGATCCTGGTTTCGATGCTTGCCGCCACCCACCCGACGATGTCGCAACGGTCCCGGACCGATACACTCTTGATACATTTTGCCTTCGATAAAAGCATCGTACAGCCTGGCGATTCGGCAATTCTTGCAAATGCCCGTCCCGACGCAGACTCGATCCTTATCGTAGGCTACACCGATACCGTAGGCGGCAACGGCTACAATCTGAAACTATCCCGCCTTCGCGCCCAGGCCGCCCGCACGGCTATGCTCAGCGCACTCACCACTGCACAAGCCCGTGCATTGGCCCAGCGGGTGCCACCCATGCGTCTCGAGGCCCGCGGAAAAACGAATCCTATCCCCGGCGACGACAGCCTCAGCCGCCGCGTAGAAGTGCTCGTATATTATCAGGTAAGAGACGTCGCGCAAGCCCCACCCGCCGACACACCCAAAGCCCGGCCCGATGACGAACCGGACACGACCTTCGGCCTCGACAACATCAACTTCATCGCCAATACACCCATCCTCACCGATGCCGCACGTGAAGCCCTACCCAGCAGCGTTGCCTTCCTCCGCCATTTCTCCGACCACTATCTCGAGATCGACGGGTTTTGTAACTCCCCCGGGGCGCCGCTGCCACCAAACGACCCGCTCTTCGTCCTTTCCGTAAAACGCGCGAAATTCATCTACGACTATCTCATTCAGCAGGGCTTCGACTCCACTCACCTGCGCTACAAAGGCCTGGGCAACGCCAGCCCGGTGATCGCCCATCCCACCACCCGCGAAGAAAGCGACAAGAATATGCGCGTAGAGGTCCGCGTCTTTCACCATCCGCCACCACAGCAACAACCATGAAAAAGCCTCTACTCGACTGCGTGCAGCACGAAGTCGTCGACAACAGCACAAACGACTATTGCGCCGCCTGCCGCGCCCGGCTGGGCCTCCCCTAATCCTTCTTTATGCGTTTTTTGGGAATATCGATCACCGTAAACATCTTCGCCTTGTCGTCCCAACGTAACCTGTTGATGTATTTGGTGGGAGACAAGCTACTGCCGGCAGGGTTGCCTCCCTGGGCCTTCGAAGGATTGATCTGCGGATTTTTTACGCCTGATTTCTTCTTTCCCAACGCACCTTTATTCCTTTCACTCATAGCGTTTTAGTACCCATCCGCAACGGCCATGCCACCGCCGGCGCCGGCGCAAAACACGCCCGCCCGGGCTCCTTATTTCGCCCGCTGAATAATAAACCCATTCTCGACCTTCGACAACCCCACCTTGGGGTAATACTCCATCGCCGCAGGCGCTGACAACAAGAGCAACATCGACTCGTCGCCGATCTTTTCCTTGGTCAGCCGGATCAGCTCTTTGCCGATCCCATGATGCTGATACTTCCTGCGCACCGCCAGATCGCTCAGATAGCAACAATAACAAAAATCAGTGAGCGCCCGGGAGACACCCACCAGCCTGGTCTTGTCCCAGGCCGTTACGATAAGATTGGACTGCGAATACATCCGCGTGATGCGATCCCTATCCTCCGGCCTTTTGAGGCCGGCATCGGCGTACAGTTCCATCACCGCATCGGGGGCAGGGATAACGTCGAATTTGTAGTTTATCTGGTTCATAAAACTGTTTTATACGGGTCTTCTTTTAGTAGCGATACCTACCCGGTTCCACGCATTCATGGCAACAATGGCCATCATGACCTCTGTAGTATACTGTTGCCCCAATAAGGCCAACACGTTGTCATAGGTCGCATCCGAAACGCCATGCGGCGACAGCAGGGTCATCTCCTCCGCCAGGGCCAGGATCGCACGTTCTTCGGGTGAAAAGAAAGGCGTCTCTCGCCAGCAGGTCAGCAGAAAGAGCCTCCGGCCGGCCTCCCCCAACGCCAGCGCCTCCTGGACATGTTTGTCGATACAATACGAACAACCATTTAGCTGCGATACCCGGATCTTGATCAAATGGGCATGGATCTTATCGAGAGAACTCTCCGCCAGATACTTCTCGAATCCCATTAACACGGCAAACGCCTTGGAATCGGCGTCGCTCAAAAACATTCGTTTGGACATAGTACTGAATTGTGATCCAAAAATAACTCGGGTAAGGCCTACCTTTGAGTGCCAGATATAAAATTTCAGGTAGTCCAGATGCTTCCGTATACAACCCTCCTGCAGATCGACAAAGCGTCGCCGCAACCCGTTTATCAGCAGATCGCCGGCCAGATCGTGCAACACATCCGCAGCGGTGTGCTCAAACCCGGCGCCCTGCTTCCCGGCACCAGGGAGCTCGCGTCCCAGCTTTCCCTGCACCGAAAAACGATCGTCGCCGCCTACAACGAATTGCTCAGCCAGGGCTGGCTCGAAGTGACACCAAAAAAAGGTTTCAACATCACCCGCAATCTCCCCGAACTCAAGGCCCGCAGCCTCCGCCCCGACCAAAGCGCAGCCTACGGCAACCGGATGGCGGTTCCCTTCTATGGCCAAAAGGCAGCGATGACGACGAAAGCCAATGAACCACCCATCCGCCTGGTCGTCGACGATGGACATCCCGATCCCCGGCTCACCCCTCTACCCCTGCTGATGAGAGAATACGCGAGCCGTATTAAACACGCACAACGCCCGACTATCATCCCCGGCTCGCTCACAGCCGGCACCCAACGGTTACGCACAACATTAGCAGGCTACCTGCAGCGCTCCCGGGGGATACAAGCCGGCGCCGAACACCTCATCGTCACCCACGGTGCCCAAATGAGCATCTATCTTGCTGCAAAGACCCTGCTGCGCCCCGGCGACTACGCGATCATCGGCGACCCGATCTATCCCGTGGCGACACAGGTGCTCGAAAACACCGGCGCCCGCATCATCCGCATCGCCGTCGACGATCATGGTATGGATATCACCGCCATAGAAAAGGCCTGTAAACGGTACCCGGTAAAGCTGCTCTATCTCATTCCCCACCATCACCATCCTACCACGGTGACCCTGAGTCCCGAGCGCCGCCTTCGCCTGCTGGACCTCTGCACGACGTACAACTTCGCCATCCTGGAAGACGATTACGATTACGACTATCATTACAACATCCTACCCCATCTACCTCTCGCTAGCTATCGTCACCAGGGCCGCGTGATTTACATCGGCTCCTTTTCAAAATCCCTCGCTTCCTCTGTCCGCCTGGGCTTCATGGTAGGCCCCGCTGATTTTATCACCCAGGCCGCGCAGTACCGCCGGCTCGTCGATCTGCGGAACGACAACCTCCTCGAGGACGCCCTCGCGACCCTGATAACCAATGGCGACATCCACCGCTATCTCAAAAAGGCAAATAAGACGTATTCCGAACGCCTAGACAACCTCGACCTGCTGCTCCGAACCTATCTCGCTGACAAGATCATCTATCGCCGCCCCACCGGCGGCATGGCGGCATGGGTGAGATTCAAACCCGGGTACGATCTCTCACAGATCGCCCAACGCGCAGCAAAAAAAGGCTTATATATAAGTAACGGGAAAGACTACAATAACGCGGGCATCCCCTTTAACGGCCTGCGCATCGGCTTCGCCTCCCTCCTTCCGGAAGAAATGAACGCCGCCATAGGTATTCTTTCACAAAGTATTTAAATTTTTTTAACACGTTCACGGCGAATGCATTGCTTTAGAAGAATATTAACATTCCATCATCAACGAAGAGTTTCGTCGTGCGTTAATTTTGTATTACAAACATTTTTTTAAAACAATAAACCATGAAAATGAAAAGTAAGGCGATTCTTATCGGTGCGATTGCAGTGGTCGGAACTGGCCTGTTGTTTGCCACCGGCGTTACCGGAAAGAGAGCATACAATAGTGTGCTGGACGAACCTCAGACCCCCGTTGTAAAAACGACATATACCACGACCAGTCCTGCCGTTCAACCTGTAGACTTCGAAAAGGCCGCCGCCGCAGCCGTACCTTCCGTAGTACATATTAAAGTGACTATGAAAGCAAAGGAAGTATCTCATATGGAGGGTCCCGGGGGCGACGACCAGGATGATCCGTTTGGCGGCATGTTCAGGCGTTTCTTCGGCGATGGCGGCCAGGGAGGGCATCAATTTGTCGAACCCGACCAGAAAGCATCTGGCTCCGGCGTCATTATCAGCGCCGATGGTTACATCGTAACCAATAACCACGTGGTCAATGGTGCCACCGACATCGTTGTCACTATGAACAACCGCAGAAATTTCAAGGCTAAGGTCGTCGGTACCGATCCCAACACGGACCTCGCCCTCATCAAGATCGACGCCAAAGACCTCCCGGTAATGAACATTGGCAACTCCGATGATGTCAAGCTCGGGCAATGGGTCATGGCTATCGGTTATCCTCTGAACCTCGACGTTACCGTTACCCAGGGTATTGTCAGTGCCAAATCCAGGAACATCGGCATCAATACCCAGGCCGTTGCACCGGTTGAATCCTTTATTCAAACCGACGCAGCCGTTAATCCCGGCAGCAGTGGTGGCGCGCTTGTGAATACCAATGGCGAGCTCATAGCCATCAACTCGGCTATCGCTTCGCCCACAGGTTCCTTCGCAGGTTATGCCTATGCTATCCCTTCCAACCTTATGAAAAAGGTCATCAGCGATATCATGAAGTATGGCTCCGTACAACGTGGTTACCTCGGCATCAGCATGGCCCCGGAAGGACTCGATGATGCTTCCAAGAAGAAATTAGGTATGACCAATACGGATGTAGACGGCGTATACGTGATCGAAACTTCCCCCAACGGTGCTGCCGCCAAGGCCGGTATCCAGAAAGGTGACGTGATCACCAACGTCGATGACCAACCCGTCACCTCCGATGCAAGGCTGGCTGAACTCATCGCCCGCGACAAACCCGGCGACCATGTGAAGCTCACCTTCGTCCGCAATGGCGAAACGAAGACCGCCGATGCTGTCCTCCAGGGTAAGCTGGGCAACTTCGCCAGCACCGAAACCGCAGCCGTAGAATCGCTTGGCGCTAAGTTCTCCGATGTCAGCAAGGACGACGCTGCCCGCCTGGGTATCGACGGTGGTGTAGTCGTCAACGACATCCAGAATGGCGTGCTGAGCAATCAGACCAACATGCGCCCCGGCTTCATCATCACCAAGATCGGTGACATCCGGGTCCACAATGTGGCCGAACTCAAGGATGCCCTTTCCAAACAAGGTAGCAACTTCCAGATCCAGGGTGTTTATCCCGACAGTAAGGACGTTTACTACTACGGTATCAACGACTTCAAGAAATAACGTCTGTCCTTCGGACGAGCCTCCTCCGTCGGCTCAAGTAAGTTTTGTTTTTTCTCATTGATAACACTAGAGCAAGCCGCCTCATTCCTGGGGCGGCTTTTTATGTCGCGGCCTTTCGCGGCGGCGTGGCGCCTACCTGACCCGCCTTTCCCCCTCCTTGATCGGTGCATCGTTGATACTGGCATACCGCTTCCGCATCAATCCATTCTCATCGAACTCCCAAAGCTCATTGCCATAGCTGCGATACCACTGCCCTGCGTCATCGCGCCATTCATATTCGAACCGCACCGCCATCCTGTTCTCGCGGAAACCCCATAGCTCCTTTTTTAGTTTATAATCCAGCTCCCTGTTCCATTTCCGCCGAAGAAAAGCCTTGACCTCCTCGCGGCCGTTGATGAATTCCGTTCGGTTCCGCCACTCCGTGTCCACCGAATACGCCAGCGACACCTTTTCGGGATCCTTGCTGTTCCACGCATCCTCCGCCAATTGTACCTTTTGCAAGGCCGTCTCCCGCGTAAAAGGAGGTATTGGATATCTTTTTTCACTGCGTGAAAAAGATATTTCCGCATTCAGGAACCCAAGTATATCCGCCGCGATCTCCGCCGCATGCGTCTCCAAGGCAAAATGCCCCGTGGGATAAAATTTCACGACCGCATTGGGATTATCGCGTTTGTAAGCCTCCGCCCCCGCCGGCAGAAAGAACGGATCACGCTCCCCCCACACCGCCAGCAACCGCGGCTGAAACTTCCGGAAATACTCCTGCCACACGGGATACAACCGCACATTATTCCGGTAATCCAGCATCAGGTCGAGCTGCACATCCAGACTCCCCGGCCGGTCCAGAAAATATTGATCGAGCATATATGCCTCCGGCGCGATGCCGGAAGGATCATCGACGCCCTCCACATACTGGAACCGCGTGAAATCCGCGGCCACCATCGCCTTCAACGCCTCGCGGTTGACAGCACTCGGGTCTTCCCAATACCTGCGCAGCGACTCCCAGCCAGTACTCAACCCCTCGGCATAGGCATTCCCGTTCTGCGAGATGATGCCGCTGATCTTTTCGGGGTTGGCGACCGCCAGCCGGTATCCCACCGGCGCCCCATAATCGAAAACATAAAGCGCGAAACGCTTTAACCCCAACGCATCGATGAATCCCTGCATCACACCTGCCAGCCCATCAAAGGTAGGCCCGAACGCACCCGCCGACTCAGCCGGCGACCCCGACTGACGCCCCGACCCAGCCGACACCCCCGATTCGGCCGGCGACCCCGCCGCCCCCCCTGGCATCTCCGAAAACCCAAACCCGGGCAGGTCCGGCGCGATCACCCGATACCTCCCGCTGAGCGCGGGGATCAGGTTTCGGAACATATGGCTGGAAGTCGGAAAACCATGCAACAGCAGGATCACCGGCGCCCCGACGGGACCGGCCTCGCGATAGAAGATCTTTAAACCCTTGACGGTGAGATAGCGATAGTGTGTCATAATTTGAATTTTTGCCAGCCCAAAATTAATTCCCACCTTTGATCATTGAAAACGATTAATCATGATCATAATCATCATAAATCAAGATAGATGAATACCAATGACCTCAAGATCTTCGAAGCCGTAGCCCGTCACGGCAGCTTCACGAGGGCCGCGGAATCCGTGTATACGGTACAAAGCAATGTCACCGCCCGGATAAAGAGTCTGGAAGAAGAATTTGGCGCACCGCTATTCAGCCGGTCGCCCCGAAAGGTGGAGCTCACCGAAGCAGGCAGGACGCTGATGAAATATTACAAACGTCTCGACCACCTGCTGGAAGAGGCGAAAAATGAGATAAAGAATACCGGCACGGTCGCCGGCGCACTGAAGATAGGCTGTATCGAGACCACCATGGCCCTCAAAGGTCCCGACATCCTCCTGAAGTTTTCCGCGACCTATCCCGATGTAGAACTCGAATTCATATCCGCCATGCGCGGCAGCCTCGTGAGCGACCTGCTGAATCACCGGCTGGACGCCGCCTTTATCCCCGGCCCCATCCACGACACGGGTCTCGACCAGCTCCCGATCCGGCAAACGCGGCTCGTCCTGCTCGGTCCGGCCACCGCTAAGACGACCGCCGATCTGCTCAAACGCGAGCCGCCCACGATCGTCGTATTCGAGCAGGGTTGTGTCTATCGCAGCCGCCTCGAGGCCTGGCTCAGCTCCAAAGGCGTCGTCAAATACAAACGCATCGTGCTGAATTCCATCGAAGGCATCGTCAACTTTGTAGAATCGGACATTGGCCTCAGCATTCTGCCGCTGGAGGTGATCACGAAATACTATCCGCACCGAAAATTAAAAACTTTTGGACTTAACAAAGAATTAGGCACCCTCACCAATAGCCTGGCCTTCCGTAAGGGCGAGCCACCCTCCCGCGCACTCGAAGCATTTTTGGAGATGCATAAATAAGCGGAAGCCCAAAAGCCGCGGAGCGGCTTATTCGCTACGCAAAGAGATTGCCGGCTTCGTCATTGCGGCCCGAGCGGCCTGCCAACTCACCGTCACCAGCGCGATCACCACCGCCAGCCCGCCGGCCAACGCAAAGATCCACCAGCTCAGCGTAATGCGATAGCTATAGCCCTGCAGCCAGCCATTCATCACCCACGCGGAAAGAGGGAAGGCCACCACACAGGAAAGCAGCGTGAGGTTTAAGAAGTCTTTTGATAAAAGATAGGTGATGCCCAGCGTCGACGCCCCCAGGACCTTGCGAATGCCGATCTCTTTCACCCTGCTCTCCGCAGTATAGGCCGCAAGCCCAAACAGTCCCAGACACGAGATAAAGATGGCCAGAAAAGCAAACACCCGCGAAAGCTTGGAGACTAACGCCTCGGACACAAACAAAGCGTTGAATTCGTCGTCCACAAACTGGTACTCGAAAGGTATGCCGGGGTCGATCTTCTTAAACACCGCCTTCATTTTGGCCAGCGCCTGTGATGGATCCGCCGTAGGTTTCATCCGCACATACAGCAGATTAGTCGCCTGTGGCATACAAAAAAAAATCACCGGCGCCGGCTTCCCATACATATCGCCATAAACATAATCGTCCACGACGCCCTTGACGATCATATGCAGGGTTCCAAAATTAAAATGCAAGTCCATAGGTTTTCCGATAGCACTTTCCGAACCCAAAAGGTCCGCCATCGTCCTGGTGACCACCACACCCGCGGTCAGAGCCGAATCCCTGGCCCTCGCCAGCAAGGCCGGGTCGAAGATATCCGTCTGCTCGAAATCACGCCCCTCGGCTATATGCATGCCCAGGGTCTTAAGATATTCGGGGCTTACAAACCGCTCCGATATAACGATGGAACTTCCCGGCTCTTTACCCGGCCAATCGATCGCCGTAGAATTATTCCCGCCTTTGAGTGCACTGAGATCGGCCAGCGCGGCATCGCTCACGGCGCCGGTGTTGATCAGCTCCTGCCGGATCACCGGGAACTGCGTCAGCATGTTGCCCTGGACATTCATTTGCAACAGTTGCGCTTTATTGAAACCCAGGTCCCTGTTCTTCACATGCTGCACCTGCAGATAGATCACCAGGGTAGCGACGATCAGCACAATGGACACCGTGAATTGCAAAACAACCAAACCCCGCCGTATAACCGTAGCGCCGCCCGTTTTTATCCTGACACCCTTTAGCACAAATATGGGGTTGAACGAACTCAGGTATAACGAAGGATAACTTCCCGAAATCAATCCGCACAACAGCGTCAGCGCGATCAGGGCCGAAAGATGCAGCGGCGAAAGGAGGTCCAGATGTAGTTCTTTTCCAACCAGCATGTTAAAAGCCGGCAGGGTCAGCCATAGGAGAAACACCGAAAGCACCGTCGCCAGCGTCGCCATGAATAGGGACTCGCCGAGAAAATACCGCATGAGACTGCCCCTGCCTGCCCCGAGTACTTTCCGCACGCCGACTTCCTTGCTCCGTTTTTCACTCCGGGCCGTGGCGAGGTTCATGAAATTCACGCAGGCGATCAACAAAACGATCCACGCGATCATCGAGAAAAGCCGTACATATTGTATCCTTCCGCCGCCCGTGAGCTTGCCGTTCTCGAACTGGTTACGCAGCCGCCAGTCCTTCATCGGGAACAGAAAGATATGATCGCTCGAGACATCGGTCTCCAGGTGTTGCGTCGTGAAATCGTATTTCGGCTCGGTGAGCCGGGTGTTGATGGCCGCGATATCGGCGCCGGGCCGCATCTCCACATAGGTATCCAATGCAAAATTCCCCCAGCCTTTTAGATCAGGGCGATGCTGGATATAGGCGTCCATGGGCGCCACCCACTCGAATTGCAACGACGTATTCTCGGGCAGGTCCTTCAATACACCTGTGACGACATAACCTTGCTTGTCGTCCATCACGATGGTCTTGCCGATACAGCCCTTCGCGCCGCCAAAGAATTTTCGCGCGGTCTGTTCTGTAAGCACTATCGAGTAGGTCTGGGCAAAAGCCCCGTTCGCATTGCCCGCTGCAAAAGGCAGTGTAAAGATGTCGAAAAGCGAAGCGTCGGCATAGATGCCTGAGGCCTCGATAGCCTTATCGCCAATATGGAACAATACCGGCATGGGATCCGTCGTACGCGAGGTGCCCGCAACACCGTTGATCATCGATGGCAAAGCCGCTGCCAGGGGCCCGGGGGTAGAGGAGTGCGTGATGACACCCGAGCCGGCGCTCTCGTTGACATTCACCAGAAAGATCTGGTCTTTCTTCAGATTATTATTGTCAAAACTCAGTTCGTCCTCTACCCACAGAAAGATCAGCCCCGCACAGGCCAGACCCACCGCCAGTCCGAAGATATTCAGCACACTATGAGCGCGGTTTTTCCGCAGCGAGCGTAACACGTTTTGAAAATAATTCATACAATAAAGCTAGGGTTTTAATTTCCGTACAAAGAAATCCGCGGCCGACCCGTATACCGTCACCGCATTGGCGAAACGCATCCAGTGGTGGGTATCGTCGACGATCATCAACGTCTCATAGGGCACCCCTTGCTTTTCCAAGCGGTTCACCAAATCGACACTTTGGTTAAAGCGTACGTTCCGGTCATCATCTCCCTGGATGATCAGCACCGGCGACTTCCAGCCCGAGACATACGCCACGGGCGAAGAAAGCCACGCCGTTTTCATTGCCAGGTCGAAGTCAGGCGCCTTTTCGTACCGGTCCCTGGCCGCAACGAGGCTTCCCCGTGCAGCGACCATATCGTGCACGCCGTGAAAGTCCACCCCTGCCGCAAACAGCTTCGAATCCCGCGCCAGCCCCATAGCGGTAAGATACCCGCCATAAGAACCGCCATAGATACCGATCCTGTTGCCATCGACAAAAGACTGCCGCCGCAGCCATTCTCCACCCGCCTTGACATCCGTATATTCCGCAGCCCCCGCCTGACCCGATTTCGGAGCCTGGTGAAATTCATAGCCATAGCCGATGCCCAGCCTGTAATTCACGGAAAGGACTACAAATCCCAGGCTCGCCAGATATTGATTCGACGCATAAGCATTGGCGTAATAGTCCGAATAGTGCCAGCCCAGCAACATCTGCCGCGGCGGACCACCATGCAGATAGACGATCGCCGGTCTGCGCGCCGCCCCAACACCACCCGGCGTTCCCCCCGCCCCGTCGCCCGCCGGCATAAAAAGCTGCGCATGCACCACGACCCCATCGGGCGAGGTAAAGACCACTTGCTTCGGCGTCACCAGCTTGTCGACCGGGTAATCCGCGATCTTATCCTCGCATAAGAGCTTCGGGCGAGCCCAAGCTCCCATATCCATCACAGCCGGCAATGGCGGCCGCTGCGCCGTCGCACTGAAGAAGGCCAGCGTCCTCCCGTCACCCGATACCACCGGAGTCCATTCGAGCCCGGTGCCGTAGGTGACGATCCCCGCACCCGGCTTGTCGACGCTCACCATACCAATATGCCGCCGGTCGATATCTTCGGGATCGGGACCCGTGTTCACTGCGAACACCAGAAAGCGTTTATCCGCCGAGATACGCACCTGCTCGCACATAAACTTACCCGGCGTCAGCAACACGGGTTTTCCCCCATGGGCGGAAACGGCATAAAGATGCTGCCAGCCATCCTCGTAAGAAAGGAAAACAATATTGTTGCCCGCCGCCCAATACAGATTCGACTCCTCATCGCCGGGGTAAGACCCGCGAAGCGTGGCCGGCGCCTTATATAACAGCGTAGGCTGACCGCCCGCCGTATCGACCGTATAGATGCTCCAGGGCTGTGGTTTTCGTACGAGCATGGAATCAGGTGCACCGCCAGTACCGGGCCGCCGTACGAAGACGATCCGGCCCCCGTCACCGGACCATTTGGGCGATTCGTTCCGGCTAAAAGAAGGCGCGATCCATTTGATCGTAGAAGACCCCGGCGTATAGATGCCTATCACGGAATGGTCGACTCTCCCGGCAACGAACAACAACCGCTTCCCATCCGGCGACCACTGCAGCGAACCCACAGTACCACGAGTAGTAAAAAGATTTTTTGCTACTCCCGAATCAAGCGCCGAGCCCCACACCTGCCCCCCTTTAATAAAAACCACCCGCTTACTATCCGGAGAAATTACCGGCTCATCACCCTCCGAAAGATACCTTACCGTCCCCCCACTAAAAGGGATAATACCCACCTGTACCTTGAATGGCTCGGTTCCACCACCGGGGTCCACCGGAAGATCATCGTCCCAATTAGCCCCATGATCACCCCCCCGAACAAAAACGACCCATTGCCCATCATCCGAGATCTCCAGACTCGTGATCTCCTGCGCGTCGTCCATCGTAAAGGCGGTGAGCTTCCGCGGCGCAAAATCCGGCCCTTCGGCCACATAGACATTCCGGCGGCCCTCTTCATTCATCGCCCAGGCGATGCGCGCTCCGGTAGCGGCGGCCGTGAGCTCCGTGGGAAAAGGATATTTTTTGAAAGGAAGAAACCCGGTGACGATCTCGCTGGGCGACGGTTGTGCCAGCCCAACCAGCGGCGTCAGCAAAAACAGTAGTAGTTTTCTCATGTCCATAAGTTACACCATTTTCCATAAAAAATGTTAAAACGCCGGTGCGTCCATCGCGTGTAAACGAAGCAATTCGTACATTTAAGAAAATACGACACATGGCCAGAACTATTCTATCCCTGCTCCTCGGCGGTTTCCTCGTTTGCATCGGTCTCCCCTCCTACGCCCAAAGCAAATTCGCCTGCATCAGCCTCAACGAACTCGTCAATGCCATGCCGGAGACGAAACAAGCCGATACCGCCCTCGCTCAATACCAGGCCGCATTGCAACAAGAGTTCAACGACATGAAGACTGATTACACGACCCAGGCCGCGGAGCTCTCTTCCCGTGACACTGTAAAATTTACAAAAGGCCAGCTCGAAGTAAAGCGGCAAGACCTGGCAGATCTTTTGAATAAGATCCAGGGGTTCGATCAGGAAGCCGGCAACCTGCTCAATCAAAAACGTTCCGCCCTCTTCGCCCCCATTCAACGCAAGGCTGAAGACGCCATCACCCGGGTAGCGCGTGACAACAGCTATACCTATGTGTTTGAAAAAGAGAGCTTGCAGGTTTTCCCGCCGGCCGCCGATATCCTCCCGCTGGTCGAGAAAAAGCTGGGGCTGTCCGTCGCGAGCCGCTAAACAGCGATTTCCCGCTCAAAACATTTCATAAATTAAAGATCGGGATTTTCTCAATCCCACACCCTGAAGTGTTCGATTTCCTGCCGCGACCACGTGCTGCGAAAGCCAAAATAACCTTCCTTTAACGGAGTGGGATCGGCGTAGGTGAAATAACATTCATCGTTGACCCAATAACTCGTTACATTCCCGGCCACCATGATACGCACGTGATACATTTTATTGGGGGTCAGGAGATGGCCTTTGTCCAGGTACTCTTTGATCACCGGTTTGTTGCCACCCGAATAGTATTTTCGGAATCGTGTGGTCTTATTCGTGTTGCCGCCCATGCCCACGTAGTAAAGTTGCAGGTCGTCATACGACTCGAAATGGCCATGCCGGGTAAAAAGATTCGCATTGGCCGGGTCGGTCGCCATCCAAAAGACATTCATGTCCGAGAGGCGGTCATTGCGGCCGGTGTCTATGAGAACCTTTCGGTCGAATTCGATCCGCAGGTCGCCCTTCAGCAGTTTATTCAACCAAACGGTGACGCCCCCACGCGTGTCCAGCACCAGCGCGCTATCGCGGGTATACACGCTCGAAACGGCGCCCGCCTTCGGTTCGATCTCCGCGATCCAAACGGTGGTATCCAGCGGCGCCGTGAAGTCGTCTGAAAAAACCAGCCGCCCCGGCCCGTCCGCCGGCAGCCCGGTCGCACCGCGGAGTCGCGACCCAGCCGAACTCGCCGTGCCCGAGTCCCCCGCAAACGCCCCCATGCCCGCGATCCGGCTGCCTGGCCTTGGCCGCAAGAACTCTATCGCCGGCAGACTCCCATCCGCCTGCCGAGGGGCCATCAGCTGCGTCTCATCGAGGCTCATAAAGTCGGCGTCCGCGGGCGACACATCAAAATCGTTATTGACCAGCTCGCACTGTGTCGTATCCAGGTTGGCGACGGCGACGTCCCGCGCCCGAAAACCCAGGTTATTATGGAGCACATGTTTATATCCCGGCACATCGGCATAGACATTCCCGAGCAGCCGGTTGAGCATATTGAAGTTGATATGATTGTGGTAGGCGGTATTGTTATACCAAAAGCTGCCGTTGAGATGATGATTCGAATAGAACCCGCTGGCCTTATTCCCCACCGCGATGCAATAGCGGATCGTCAT
>JAICXX010000057.1 GCA_025934485.1 Chitinophagaceae bacterium | reverse complement strand
GGGCCGGGTAAGGCGGATGCGATCCTCGGGATATGGCAGACACATGGCGATAAGCCGGCGAAGATCCAGATCTATCTTTCGGCTGGCCGGTATTATGGCAAGATCATCTCGCTCCGGGACCCGCTGGAGAATGGGAGGCCGGTGGTCGACAAGAACAATCCCGATGTTGCGAAACGCGGGCAGCCGGTGATCGGACTGGTGTTGCTCACGGGGTTTACATTCGATAGTGACGAATGGAACGATGGGCATATCTATGATCCGGAGAGCGGGAAGACGTATAGCTGTATCCTGACGTTGAAGGATGCGAATACGCTGAGGGTCCGGGGATATGTGGGTATCTCGATGTTTGGGCGGACGGAGGTATGGACGAGGACGAATTAAGGGATGGCCGGAGCTAGGGCCTGGCCAACTCGATGCCTTTTTCGGTGATTACAATCTTCTTTTCTTTATACAGGCGGCCAATGGTCATTTTGAAGGTCTTTTTGCTCATGCCGAAGACGGAGTAGATGATCTCGGGATCGGATTTATCGTGATAGGGCAGGTGGCCTTTGTTTTCTTTTAACAGGCGGAGGATCTTTGCGGCGGCGTCTTCGGTGCGTTCGTAACCGGATTTGCCGGCGACGACGTCGATCTGCGTTTCGCCGGAGGGGGACTTCTCAGCGGGTGTGATGTTCTTGATGAAGCCCTCGAAGCGGTCACCCACGGCGATCTCGCGGAAGATCTCGTTGAAATGGAGTACGCCGGTGTGCCGGTTGTTGATGATCACGACATAGCCGATATCGGTGCGGCGGAGCACGGTGAGTTCGACGGTGTCTTTTTCTTTTACGGTGAGGTTCTCGTTGTTAAGGAAGGGCTCGATCTTTTCCGTGGCGGCCAGCCGGCCCGTGTGCTCATCGAGATAGATCTTTACCATATAGTCGCCACCGAGGCGCATGCCGCTGAGCTGTTTGGATTTGGGGACGAAGAGATCCTTCATGAGTCCCCAGTCGAGAAAGGCACCTTGCGGGGTGACGCTGACGACCTGGAGTTTTACGACATCGCCAAGGATCCCTTTGGGATGTTGGGTGGTGGCAATCAGCCGATCTTCCCCATCGTGATAGAGGAATACGGTGAGGTCGTCACCGATGCGGGCGCCCCGGGGAACGAATCGCTTTGGAAGCAGGATACCGTCCCTGCCATCGTCGAGGATGAGCCCGAAATCCAGTTCTTTTTTGACCTTTAGGGTGTTGTATTCGCCGACACGCGTCATGCGGCAAAGGTATGACAATTGCTTTAGCAATGCGCTCTTATGGCGGATCGAAAAGATTACGTAGTTTCACGATTTATGCCAGGGAATTTGTCGTTCATACGATCCTATTTTTTGCCGGCACCGGCGGCTCTTTTGCTGACGCTGGCGGCCAGCCTCACCGTGGTCTCCTGCGGGACGGGGGAAGCTACCCAGCTTCATCAGGGGGCAGGTTATCATGTTGGGAAGGGTTCCGGCCAGACCTTTCGGTTACCTGATGGGACTATAATTGTGGCGAGCCCGGAGACGACGATATCGCTGTCGAAGGGTTTCGGCAAGGAGGACCGGGCCATCGAGCTGGATGGCGAGGCGCGGTTCGATGTGGCGGGGAAGCCGAATTGGCCGATGGTGATCCGCACCCGGGATCTGGTGATCGAGGTGCTGGGAACGCGGTTCAAGGTAAATGCCTATCGGAATAAGCCGGGCGAAGAGGTCGATGTGCTGAGCGGGTCGTTGCGGGTCCACAAGAGTTATCATTCCGATACGGATAATGAACCGGAGGTATTGAAGGATGGGGAGATGGTGATGATCAATCATGATATCGATCTTATGGAGAAGGAGGCGTTGAGTCCGGCGGAGTTTGAGAAATTGAAGGGGTTGTGGTAGTATAGCTCAGGATGGAGAGGCTGGGCTGGAATTTGAGTACGAATGAATGGCCCCTTGCGGGGCCATTCATTCAGGATGCTCATGTGTAGTAGGTGCAGGCACTAGATGGGCACTCCTACCTTGAAAGTAGCGGTGTAGCCATTGGTGGTGTCGCCGCTAATGGAGACGAGCTCTGTGCTGTAGCCGTCCGAAAAAACCTGATCGGTAGAATTGGTGATGGTATTCTCGCCGTGTGCTGAATATAGTGAGGTCTGGTAGACCGTCGTGTTGAGGCTATCGGGAAAACAGAGCTGTGTCGTGAGTTTGAGGACCGAGCTGATATAGATCTCCAGGTGAATATGCGTCACGCGGCCCGTGTACCAGCCGGGATAGATGGTGGTGAACTTGACCTGGCCATTGCTATCGGTGAGCTGGATACCACGCAAGAAGGTCTTGCCGGTATTGTCTTCTGTGCCGAGATAACCGGGTTCGCTGTATTCCGAATAATAGCCATCCTTGTCGCAGTGCCAGATGTCTACGCGGGCATTGGAGAGCACGGCGCAGTCCGCGTTGGAGTTGACGACGGTGAGCGCGAGGCTTAGCGGGACACCGGTTTTGCCTTCGGTAATGTCGGTACGATAGATGGCCGAGTCGCTGCTAAGATCATACGGATAGGGCCCGGCGGTCTCGGATGGCGTGGCGGTACAGGTGGTGCTGGTTGTACCGGTCGACGTGCTGTCCGAGGTGCTGGTGCTGCCGCTTTCGCTGCTACTGCTGCTGCCCGTTTTGCTGCAGGCTTCGATGAGGACGGGGACGGAGCTGGCGCCAAGCAAAAGGCTTTTGAGGAAGTTGGCTCTAGTGTGTTCCATGATAGTATTTTATAGGGTAACGGCGGGTGCGGGCGGCGGGTTGCCGGTTAACTTTTCATGTGCGGTGAAGGTGTGAATTCCTGCGGTGAAGTGTCGCGGCGCGTCAGGCTTTGAATTGCCGGAAGAAGGCGGCTTCGTAGTTGTTGCCGATGGGGATATTGCGGCCGGCGATGGAGATGACCCGGTTGCGGACGTTTTCGATGCGGCGGAGGGCTACGATATAAGAGCGGTGGGTACGGATGAAATCACCCGGGGGAAGCATGCCTATGAGGCTTTTCATGGTCATGCGGACGATCAGGGATGGTTTGTTGTCCTGGTGGATCTTGAGGTAGTCGTCGGCGGCTTCGACGAACAGGATATCGCCTGTCCGGATACGGCTGAGGCTATAGTCCGCCTTGATCAGCAGGGTCTCGGTTTGGTCGGGACTTTGGCGGAAAGAGAGGAATTGAGTGGCTTTGTTCACCGCTTGTTGAAATCGTTCGAGGGTGAAGGGTTTTAGCAGATAATCGATAGCGTTGAGGTTGAAGCCTTCGACGGCATACTCACTATGAGCTGTTGTAAAGATGACGAGCGGGCCGGGGTCGAGGGTCTTGTAGAGATCGAGGCCACTTTGGGACGGCATGCGGATATCCAGGAACAGCAGGTCTACCTGTTTTGCTTGCAGGTAGGCCAGGGCTTCGTCGGGGCGGAGGAAGGTGCGTTCCAGCCGGATGCCTTCCGTGCGGCCACAGAAATTTTCGATGACCTTTAAGGCCGGTGCTTCGTCGTCTATAGCGATTGCGGTGATCATATCCCTGACAAATTTAATAAAACAGTGAACGTCCCGGGCTCGTCTTCAATGATCAGCGAATGCCGGCCCGGATAAAGCAGCTGGAGGCGGCGGCGGGTGTTGCTGATGCCGAGGCCGCCCGGCGAGTCATTGGGAACCACCGCTACTTTTTTGTTAGTGACGCGCAGCTGGAGGCCATGGTCCCCGATGTCGATGCCGATGCCGATGGCGGAAGGCGCTTCGGGGTTGACGCCATATTTAAAGGCGTTCTCGACAAAGGGGATCAGCAGGAGCGGGTATATCTGCCGGCCGTCCGGCCAGCCCTTGATCTCGAAGACGACCTCGAGAGAGCCTTCGAAGCGGGTTTGTTGCAACTGGATATAGTCTGTGAGATAGGCGAGCTCACTCTCCAGCGGTACTTTTTCTTTGCCTGCTTCGACCAGCACGTAGCGCATCATCGAGGAAAGCTGGACGATGGCTCCGGCCGTTTGTTCCGATCGCCCCAACGCCATGGCGTAGATGCTGTTGAGCGTGTTGAACAGAAAGTGCGGATTGATCTGCGCTTTGAGATAGGCGAGTTCCGCGTGCAGCTTTTCCTCTTCGGCCCTGATCCAGCGATCTCGGATCTTTAGCAGCAGGGCGAGGAAGAGGACGACCAGGAAGAGGAAGAAATGTTCGTCAAGGATGAAACGGATGGGCGGGCCGTGGTGGACAATAACATGGAAGGACGAGGGGGGCTGGCCTTGTGCGAAGGGATTCGCGGGCTGGCCGGGCGGAGGGGCAAAAGAGGAGTCGGGGAATGGGCCGTCGGGACCGAAGACGCGGCCATCCGGAGCTCTATGTATGAAACCAAAGGGTTCCGACATATTATGCCGCCGGATCAACACAACGGGAAGAAAGAGAATACTGGCCAGCCAGAGCAGATTGAAGGCGATGAACAGCGCGTACTTCCGGCGGAAATAAAGGCGGGGGATCAGCAGATAATAATTGCCATAAAAAACGCCCAGCAGCAGAATGTAGGCGATGACATCCCGTTGCGTGGGCGGATTGGTCAGATAGGTGCGGAGGTTGAGCGAGTCGGGTGAAAAGAGAAAGGGCAGGGCCAGAAATACTGTGCAGCCGAGAATATGGAGAATGACTTGTTGAGGGCGGCGCGTCATTTGATAAAAATAGGAGTTTTGGCTCATTCGGCCGCGTGGGTGAGGTCTATCCTTCCTCGTCCTCGGCAAAGGTCAGGACAAAATTGTTGTTGTCCGTGATCGAAAATTCCGTGGCGCCATAAAAGGTCTTTTCCAGTCCATGAATGACGTTGACCTTGTCTTTGATGTTCTCGAAGAAGCCGCGGATGCCATCGACCTTGATGTAGAAGAGCAGGGCGCCGCCTTCGTTGCGGCTCACGGGCGGCAGGGCGCCCGCCAGGCTTTGGAACGTTTGGAACATGAAGGTCACTTTGCCATTCGTGACCATGGCCCATTGCGGCTCGTCACGGGTTTCGCCGGGCACGGACATGGTCAGCGTGAAGCCGAGCTGTTGATAGAAAGCGAGCGTAGCGCGAATGTCTTTTACGAAAAGATTGGGGGATAAAGATTCCATAATTTTTAGCATAAATATACTAAAATTATTAGTTTTCTGTCAAAAAAGAAATACTTAACTTACTTGAACTATGTTGCACGTAGTAGCTTACCAAATCGCGGACAATATCGACGTAAGGGCTTTTCGGGGGGCCAACAAAGAAGGCATTAATCGGTATGATGCGGACGAATTGTTCTACAAGACCGGGGAGCTGGATTTTGTATATGTCTTTAAATATGGTGTTGTTTGTTTCCTGAACTATGCGGAGGAGGCCCGGAAGGCGTTCCTGCAGCGGATGAATCCTTTTTGCAAGAACGTGTTCGAACAGCCGTTGAGCGAGGAGTTCGAGGTGGAGACCAATACGCCGGAGAACAAATTCGGCTTCAACAAGATCGAGATCGTCAAACCGGATATCGAGGTCCTGCGGCTGATCATGCTGAATGTGAGCCAGAGTGTTTCGCTGGACTATTATTCCGAGTTGACGAACGGGCTGCAGGAGGAGACGCATAGCCATACCCAGACGCTGGAGCGGCGCGGGCGGCTGAACATTTCGGGCAAGAGTCTCAAAATGTATATCGGCAAGACGCTGAATCTCAAGAACCGCATTGCGGAGAATCTGTATATTTTCGACTCGCCACCGGAGACCTGGGAGGATGAGAATCTCAATCGCATCGACCAGGGGCTCAAGAAAACCTTCGACTTGCAGGAAAGGTACCGGGATATCCGCGAGGGTCTGGAGATCATCGGGGAAAACCTGGAGCTGTTCAAAGACCTGCTGCAATACCGCAACAGCACGGTGCTGGAATGGATCGTCATCATCCTCGTAGCGCTCGAGGTTATCAATCTTATCATTAAAGAGATCTTCTGAAAGGCGGGGGCGTTTGGAGATCTTCTGATAGCCCGCGCGTGCGACGGATCGTGTTGTGCATACACATTTGAATCGGGCGTTTCGGCCCTACAATCCCGTTATATAGAAGAAAGTTTAATTTGTTCTGTGAGCTTTGACAGACAGCGTGTTAGGAATTTAATGAGGCGAAAAGCGACTTGTATTTGTTATACAAAGCGAATATAAGTTGTGGCCGGCGGTGGCAATTTGTTGTTTCGCTCTCGCATGAAAATGCGGAAGCGCATTTCCGGCACATTTTCATTAACCAACAAAATCTGTTTATGTCAAAGCAACGATTGCTGCAGAAAATGCTTGTTTGCATTTTTTCCCTCTTTGTTTTTCATTATGCCAGGGCGCAGAGCAAGACCGTAACGGGGACGGTCCTCGATGAAAAAGGCGCCCCACTTTCCGGAGCCACGGTCAAGGTTCAAGGAAGCCAGGATGCGGTGAATACGGATGGCGCCGGCAAGTTCACGATGACCATTCCCGCGGGTGCGCGGCTGCTGGAGATCTCTTTTGTGGGTTACACCCCGCAGACTGTGCCGATCACCGGTGCGGAGCTCCACATCAATATGATCACCACGCGTTCGAGTCTTGATGAAGTTGTTGTCGTGGGGTATGGAACGCAGCGGCGAAAGGATCTCACGGGCTCGGTCTCTTCGGTAAAAGGCGGGGCCATCAAGGATCTGCCGGTGACCAGTGTCACGGCGGCCTTGCAGGGAAGGGCCGCGGGGGTGGAGGTGATCGACAATTCCGGGCAACCCGGCGGGCCCGCGCCGGAGATCATTATCCGGGGCGTTTCTTCGTTGCACCAGCCGGCGCCGCTCTATATCGTCGACGGGGTGCGGGTGCCGGGGGACAATATAAATATACAGGACATTGCGTCGGTGGACATTTTAAAGGACGCTTCGGCGGCCGCGATTTATGGTTCTGCGGCGGCAGGGGGCGTGATCCTGATTACGACGAAAAAGGGGAGTTCGGGCAAACCGCAGGTGAACTTCAATATGCGTTATGGGGCAACACATCCGAGACTTGTCGACAATCTGCTGAACAGGGATCAATGGATCCAGCTGCAGAATGTCATCAATCCTAATTATTTCAAGGGCGCCACACAGACGGATACGCTCGCCAATACGGATTGGGTGCATGCGTTATATCACAATGCGTATGAACAGAACTACAATCTTTCTGTCGCGGGGAGTACGCCGGTGGTCAACTATCTCGCTTCGGGTTTTTACAATGCCCAGAATGGCATCTTTATCCGAAACTACTCCAACATCGGCGGGGCGCGGGTCAACACGGATTTCAAGTTGGGCAACTGGATCAAGATCGGCGAGGAGGTCTCGTTCTCGACCCGGAAGACAAAGCCGTTGGTAGGTGATGAAGCGCAACTGCACAATGCGCCGTTCCGGACTTCGCCGGTGATCCCCATCAAGAATCCGGACGGGGCGTGGGGAACGGTGCCGCCCGGATACGGCATCCAGTTCGGCGCGCCGAACCCGATAGGTGCCGCGTATTCCGCCGATGCGCTGGATATTCAGAACAATTTCCAAGGCAATGTATACGGCGATATCAAGCTTCCGTTCCACCTGGATTTCCGGAGTACCCTGGGTTATTCCTATTTCCTGGAAACCATGGACTACTATCAGTATCCTTATAATTTTGGCGCGGTGAGCAATCCTACCAATATGCTCACGAAGCTGTACAATGAGAGTGGCCAACTACTGGACAACTTTGTGCTTACCTATGACCAGGAGTTCGGGAAGCACAGTCTCACGGCGCTGGCCGGTTATGAGCAGATCACGACCAAGCTCGATAATCTGAATGCTTCCGTGTCGTACAATGGGTTGCCGAACTATTCCATCGTCACGACGTCGCAATCCACTACGACCGCCGGCGGACAGTATGATCCCAACGGACTGATCAAATCCTATTTCGGCAGGTTGAACTACAATTACGACAAACGGTATTATCTCTCGGGATCGATCCGGCAGGATGCCAACTATACCGTGTTTGGTCCCAACAAACAAAAGGGGGTATTTGGCGCCGGTTCCGTGGGTTGGAATATCAGCGACGAAGATTTCTGGAAGCCGCTTGCGGGTGTCGTGAATTCATTGAAATTGCGGGGCAGCTATGGGACCCTGGGGAACAGCAATATCCCGCCGTATAACTATGCCGCTTTCTATGCCGCGTATTCGGGTGTCGCGGGGTTTGGCAACACCAGTGTCAATGGCGCCAACTTTGCGCCCGGGGCGCCGTTGTACATCGGAAGTTCGATCAATACGATCCCCAATGCGAATCTGCATTGGGAAACGGTGAAGGAGACCAATATCGGGATCGATGGAGAGCTGCTGAACGGCAAGATCTATTTTACGGCGGAATGGTACAAAAAGGTGACGGACGATATGCTGTATGCGCTGCCGCTGCCGCCGAATTCAGGGTATTCCGCACCGTATTTTACCAATATCGGGAATGTGAGCGGCAAGGGGGTGGATCTCCTCGTGGGCTATCGCGACAAGGCCGGTGAGCTGGGGTATGATATCAGCGCCAATGCCGGTTTCAACACGAACAAGGTCACAAACCTGGACGGCGTCGCCACCGATGCGTTGTATGACGGCTATAACTTTTATAATAACGGGAATACTTCGTATGGGGTGATGGCGAACAAGACGCTGACCATTACAAAGACCGGTTTGCCCTTTGGTAGTTTCTATGGTTACAAGGTCGTTGGCCAGTTCAAGACGGATGCCGAAGCGGCCGCCAGCCCACAAGCTGCCAATGCCCATGCCGGGGATCTGATCTTCGCCCATAATTCCAAGAATGGCGGGTCGCTGAGCTCGGCTGACCAACAGGTGATCGGTAATCCCAATCCGAAACTTATCTATGGTATCAATATCCGGCTCAACTATAAGGGTTTCGATCTCGCCGCGTTGTTCAAGGGTGTGGCGGGGGTGCAGTTGTTCAATGGGGTAAAAGCGTATGAACAATTTCCGTTTGTTAGTGATGCCACCACTACCACGGCGGCCTTGCATGACTCGTATTTTGGGAGCAATGGGTTGACGTCGCAGCCGCGGATGGGGTTCACAAAGTCTGATGGAACGTTTGCTTTCGACCCCAATGGTAACTACACGAGCCCGAACAGCTATTTTGTCGAGAGCGGCGCTTATCTCAAGCTGAAGAATCTGCAGCTAGGCTATACGTTCAGCGATGGTCTGTTGCGGACGCTGCAAATCAAGAGCTGCCGGGTGTTCGTGATGGCGAACAATCTTTTTGTGATAACCAAGTATTCGGGTATCGATCCCGAGGTCGGCAGTGCTTATTCGCAGGCAGCTACCAGCGGTTATGTCGGGACGTCGGTAGGCGTTACCACGCGCGGGTTGGATGCTGTGTCGCAGTATCCTCAAACGCGGATCTATACTGCCGGTATCGATATCAATTTTCAATAATTACTTCTTAAAATCTTTATATGCTTAAGCGAATATTTGTTCTTTTATTGCCGGGGATATTGCTCGTGGGTGGCTGCTCCAAAACCCCTCAGGCGGTGTTGCCCACCAACCTGTACTCGCCCACCAATTATCCCAATACCATCAATGGTCTGAATAGCGTGCTGGCCACCTGTTATTCGGCGATGCGGGATGCGAACCTTTTCGGGTTCAATTATCTTCCCAAGGCCATGGCGAATGCCACGCATGTGGCCCAGGATGCCGGTTTCGATGGCGGCTGGACGGAGATGTGTTTAACCAGCTTTACGGTTTCGAATTCCTATGCGCTGGGTGTTTGGCAGGTATGCTACGCCGGAATCAAGAACTGTAATACGTTATTGGCGGGTGCCAATGTGTATATGAAAAATTATGCTTTAAACGGCGACGAGGCGACGGTAGATCTTATCCGGGGTCAGGCCTATTGTCTTCGCGGGTATTATTACATGCTACTGGAGATGCTTTTTGGGGAAGACCATTTGCCGTCGGGTGGTACGATGGGGGTGCCGATCGACACGACGCTTTCGACGACCTTGCAGGGCTCGCAGGTTGCCCGCGCTACGATCACGCAGGTGTGGGCGCAGATCAAAAGCGATCTCACGCAGGCTGCCACGCTGTTACACGGGCAGGTGTGGAGCGGCAATGACGAGGGCCGGTGCAGCGAATGGGCCGCCGAGGGTCTGCTGGGCAAGGCCTATGTGTTTACCAAGGACTGGGCGGACGCCAAGACGGCGCTGCTGGATGTGATCAACAATAGCGGCAAGTCGCTGATGCCTTATGCGAAATACCGGAATGCTTTTATCGGTATCTCTGCTAACGAATTTAATGAGGAGTCATTATTCGAGTTGAATATCGATTATTCCGCCAATGGCAATTATGGGGTCTATGGTGGTGCGCCCAACTCGACGTCCATCAACGGGCTGATCTGGTCGCCGGATGTGTTGGGAACGGATGGTGCGGAGTCCGATGCCATCTCGCTGGGGTATGGGAATGAGTTCATTCATGATAAGAATATCCTGCGGTTCGGGTTTCCTCTGGGGTATTATAGCCTGGTGTCGAATCCGGCGTTTAACGCTGCGAAGCCGGCTTCGCCGAGCAACCCTGCGATGATCATGGACCCGGCGTACAGGGCCGCTTCGCTTGCGGTCCGTGCCAACCAGACCTGTGATCCGCGGCTATTCGTCAACTGTATGCAGCCGTGGATCGACAGTGCCGTCAATACGCCATCGTCGACCTGGGTTCCAGGGACGTATCCGACATCCGGTTTTATTCCGGTCTCGCATCCGCAAGGTACGGGTCAAAACAGCTATGGCTGGAGTTTCCGGAAATATGCGCCGATCTTCAGCAATGTCAACAATGTGCCGGGCGGCCAGGCGGATGGGGCGAATATTTATCTGTTGCGTTTGGCGGATGTGTATTTGTTGTATGCGGAGGCTTGTATCAATACGAATGATCCTACCGATGGGTTAGAATATTTGAACAAAGTAAAGCGCCGGGCATATGGCTATCCGGTGAATGCGCCTTCGCCGGTGGATTATGCCAGCCTGACGGCACCGACGGCCGCGGCTGCTGCCAGTGATCCGGTGCTTGGCAACAACCCGTTGTATTACGAACGCTGGGCCGAGCTCTTCAATGAAGGTCAATGGTGGATGGATGTGTGCCGTTGGCATTTGGGCGCTTCGGAAGCGGCTTTCTATGGGTCTGATCAGGCCGGGCCGCTTTCCTTCCCTGACAAGAGTTATGCGTGGCCGATACCGTTGTTGGAGATCAATGCAAATTCTGCGATCGCGAATCAGCAGAATCCGGGATATTGATGGGCAGTGGGGGCCTGACGGCCCTCACTTTTATGTATATTTGACACAAAGGTTCCTATATGATCAAGGCTATTGCTTGCTTTTGCTTGTGCTTTTTTTCTTTTTATGTGGTCCGCGCCGAGCAGGCGATCCCCGCCGAAGAGGGGGGGAGTGGGGCAACGCAGGAGATTTCGATGGGGAAGGTGCGGCTTAGTTTTTCTTTGGATGCCGCGGGGGAGCCGGTGTATGCTGTTACTTACGGGGATAGGCCTGTGATCCTGCTTTCGCGGCTAGGGTTTGTGCTGGCGGAAGACACTACGTTTTATAAGGGGTTTACCTTGCTCGGGGTCGAGCGGAGTTCGTTCGATTCGGTTTGGAAGCCGGTGTGGGGCGAGGTGCGTGAGATCCGCGACCATTACGAGCAGCTGAGGGTTCATCTGCGGAAGTCGGACAGGCGCGTGGCCGGTGCGGCGGAGGGTGGCGCGGCGGGTTCGACGGCGGGCCCGGGGCGGTTGTTGGATATCGTGTTCCGGGTCTTTGCCGATGGGGTCGGGTTCCGGTATGAGTTCCCGCGGCAGCCGGGGCTGAAGTATTTCGTGGTTACGGATGAGCTGACGCAGTTCCATATGGCGGGTGATCATAAAACCTTTTGGATCCCGGGAGATTATGATACCAACGAATATCCTTATACGACGTCGGCGTTGAGCGCTGTCGACAATGCTGCGCTGGTTGCTGCTTCCACGGATATCGCCGTTCGCGTGGCGCCGGACCGGTACGCGGTGCAGACGCCCTTGATGATGAAGAGTGCGGACGGGCTTTATATCAATATCCATGAAGCGGGGCTGATGAATTATTCCACCATGGATCTGCATGTCGATGCGGCGACGCTGACGTTGTCCACACGGCTGGTGCCGGATGCAGTAGACAACAAGGCCTATCTGCATGCGCCTGCGCATACGCCCTGGAGGACCATCATCGTGAGCGACAAGGCGGCCGATATCCTGGCTTCGAAGCTGATCCTGAATCTCAATGAGCCGTCGCGTCTGGCCACCACGGACTGGATCCATCCCATGAAGTTCGTAGGCGTTTGGTGGGAGATGCAAACGGGGAAGGGTACGTGGAGCTATAGTGATTTTGCCGACAGTCTTGATGCCGCGGGGCGCCTGATCCCCAATGGCAGGCATAGCGCGAATACGGCGAATGTCGAACGCTATATCGATTTTGCGGCGGCCAATCATATCGGCGGGGTATTGGTCGAGGGCTGGAATGTGGGTTGGGAGGATTGGTTTGGCAACTGGAAGGAGGATGTCTTTGATTTTGTAACGCCTTATCCCGATTTCGATATCAGGGCTATTTCCGCCTATGCCCGGTCGAAGGGCGTGCAGCTGATCATGCACAACGAGACCAGCGGTTCGGCCACCAACTATGAACGGCAGATGGATACCGCCTTTAGGTTTATGACGGCGTATGGGTATCATAGCGTGAAGACGGGATATGTCGGTAAGATCATTCCCCGGGGCGAGCATCATGATGGGCAATGGATGGTGCGGCATTATGTCCGGGTGGCACAGAAGGCAGCGCAGTATCATGTGATGGTAGATGCGCATGAGCCGATGCGGCCTACGGGGTTGCAGCGGACGTATCCGAACTGGATGGCCTGTGAAGCGGCGCGGGGTAATGAATACAATGCGTTCAGTAACGGCAATGCGCCGGATCACGAGACGATCTTGCCCTTTACCCGGCTGATGGGCGGCCCCATGGATTATACGCCGGGTATTTTCAGGATACAGGGTTATTCCGCTGTTCCGGGCCGGCAGGTGCATACGACGCTGGCCAAACAACTGGCGTTGTATGTAACGATCTACAGTCCGTTGCAGATGGCCGCGGACTTGCCCGAGAATTATGCGGCGCATATGGATGCTTTTGCTTTTATCCGCGACGTGCCGGTGGATTGGGATGATACGAAGATCCTGGCTGCCGAGCCTGGTGACTTTGTTGCGGTCGCGCGGAAGGAGAAGGGGGCTGCCAACTGGTATCTCGGGGCGATCACGGATGAGCATGCGCGGACACTCGACTTGCCGCTTGGGTTCCTTGATGCGGGGCGGAAATACAAGGCGACGATCTATAAGGATGCGCCGGGGGCCGACTGGAAGTTGAGACCTGAGGCGTATGTGATCGAGACTGTTGTGGTGGATGCCAAGAGCGTGTTGAAGCTTTGGCTGGCGCCGGGGGGCGGAAGTGCAGTTGAAATTAGACCGTTTTGATCTCCATGATCCGCTGTTCGAAGATCTCGTTTGGGACGAGGGATTTGTTCTTGATGCGGGTCTTGTAGGTGTTGATGGTGTTTACGGAATATTCCAGGATACGGGCAATCTTTTCGTTCTCGTGGATGCCCATGCGGATGAGGGCGAAGATGCGGAGGTCGGTGTTGAGGAATTCCTGGTCTTTGAGCTGGATCTTGTCTTCGGGCGCAAAAAGGTCGTTGAAGCGTTCGATGAAGTCGGGGAAGAGTTTCAGGAAGACCTTGTCGAAGTTTTGCAGCAGCTCTTCGCGTTCCTTTTTGAAGTTGGTGTTGTTGACCAGGGTGATGATGTCGTCCCACTTGCGGTAGGCGATCTTTTGTTCCAGGGACTTTTTGAATTTTTCGATGCGGGCGAAGGACTCCGTGTCCGCGTTGAAGAAGAAGCCGATGTATTCCTCTTTGATCTTATTGGCTTCCGAGAGTTTGCTATTGGCTTCGGACAATTTGTTGTTGGTCTCGCGCAGCTGCCCGTTGATCCCCTGGACATTGGCGTGTGCTTCGGTGATGATGCGTTGTGCCGTCTTGAGGCGGCGAACCTGGCGGGAAACGGTGATGGCGAGGGCGATGACGATGAGCAGCAGAAAGGTGGCGATGATGGAGTAGGTGACGAAGATCGTTTTTTGTTCTTCGACGCGGCTGACCTTTTCCCCTTCGATGAGGGGAAGGATAGCGCTGACCTGCACTTTGCGCTGGCGGGCGCCGTAGAACACGGCGTCGCGGATGGCGATCTCGATATAGGAGGAGGCGTTGCGGACATCGCCTTTTTTGTACAGCAGCTGTGCGAGGTTGAAGATGGCGGCCGTCTCCTTGGTGGAGGTCTGGATATCGGCGATGGCGGCTTTGACCAGGAGCATGATCGCGGTATCGGGCCGGTCGTAATAAATATAGATATCGCTCAGCGTACTGGCGGCCACGGCGATTTGGTGTCCCGTGAGATCGGGGCGGCGCAGGATGTCCCAGAAAAGGACGCGGGCCTTGTCGCGTTGGTTGATCTTTATCTCGCGGAGCGCGGTGTAATACGAATGATTGAAGGACCCGGCGGGATAAAGCTGCAAGGCCGAGTCCATATATGAGTTACCTCTTAGGGTATAGGCGGGCGTGTTATAGGCATCGTTGTCGAAATCGCCGAGATCGTAATAAAAGCGGCCCTTTAGCGCATAGTATTCTGCCTGCAGGCTATCCGGCGCACCATGGATATCGATCTTGTTGAGTGAGTCGAGCGTCTCTTTGAACATACCGGAGGAAAGCAGACAGAAGCCGAGTTTCAACCGCGCATAGGTGGTGAGGGTAGGGTCGCCGAGCTCTAAGGCCGTAGCCTGCAATAGCCGTGCATAGGAGAAACCGGAATCGTAATTGAAGACCTTGTATTCTTCGTAGAGCTTTAAATAGCCGTTGAAAAGCGCATGCAAATCGTTGCGGGGAGTGGCTGCGAGGCCGGTGGTGAGTTGCCGGATCGTGTGCACTTTAGTGGAGTCGTAGCGGGGGGAGGCGTCGATAGCCTGGTTGAGACGGTTGAGCAGGAGGGCAGTACTGTCCTGGCACCGGGCAGTGAGGAAGAAGGACAAAACAGTCACAATAAGCAGGAGCCGGCTGAGCACTTTTACGGAAGTAGATTTTAGGATTGGAAGGTAATCAAAAAAAAGAAGCCCAGATAAAAATCCAGGCCGTTGCTAAAATCCAATATCCTATTAAAAGCCTTAATACTATTGCAAATCATGGTCCATATCTCGCAAAGCGCGCGAAGCCGCATGGTCGTGGGGAAAATGAGGAATATTGTAGAGCATTTTCCTCAGGGAGGGACAAATGTCTGCAATTCTGCGAGGTTTACTTATATTACGATTCGGAGGATTTACTCATGGAAGAGCGTTTATCGGCCAGGCTCGAACGAGAGGCCGGGTTACCGGGATTAATCGAAGGATTGGTGGACCGATTGAGCGGTTCGGATCTTAATTCTTTGCTGCTGGAGGTCTACCGGCAGAAGGCGGCGAAGATCGATGCGACGGAACTGCTGGCGCGGTACCGAAATAACCGGCTGGTGCAGCCGTCTCCAATCGACATGATCGGCTTGCTGGAGCTGGAACTCCAGGTGTTGCGTTATATGCGGGGGCATGGATTTCATGCGGTGGAGTTATCGCCGGCTGCACAGTTCGGGAGCTGTTCGGTGGTCGCTACGGTGGATCAGCAAAAGGTACTCTCGGCCGTGCGGAATACGGAGATCATGGCGGATGCCACCAATGCGTTGGCTTTACATATTGCTGCAACGTTGCGAGCGACGGGCGACCGCAGTGCGGAAGCCGGACGGCGCCACGAAGACAGAGTGGCGCAGCGGTCCGGGGGGAGGAACCGTTTGTGTACCGTGCACCGGCATATCCGGACGCAGCCGTTCCCCGCCGGTTATTTTCCGCATTTCAAGATCGGTTGTATGGTAAGCTCGGGTTTGGATGTGGGCAACTATGGGTTCGAGTGCGGTGCGCTGCTGGAGCAATTGCGGGTGTTGTTTGGATTGCTTCGGAAGCTGGGCACGCGGAAGCCGGACGGGCGCGCAAGTCAGGGGCGCGCCAGCGGTCCGGCGGAAAGGGGCGCGGACGGCCCACCGGAAGGGGGACTCGGCTCGCTGCGGCTGGTGTTGAGAAGACGCGGTGGATATGATGAGCGGAACCCGTTGATCGATCGGCTACATGCTCATCTGGTGCAGGCGCTGCCGGATGAGACCATCGAGCGGGAGGATGCGCCGGCGGATAACGACTATTACAAGGGAATCCAGTTCAAGCTATATGTAAATACGGATGAGCGTGTCTGGGAGATAGCCGACGGAGGATTCGTGGACTGGACACAGCAGCTGCTGGGAAACAGGAAAGAGCGGTTGCTCATCAGCGGTTTTGGGTTGGAGTGGTTGTATAAAATTAAAAACCCCGCACTGTAGCGCAGGGTTGAGGTGTCGATGGGTCAGCAACGGCGATTAGCTGGAACCGGGGGTTGGCCGGGGGGTTATTGTTTTGCTTTTTTATCGTACATTTCCCATTCCGTACCGTTAGAGCGCAGGATCACGCAGTAGTCGGCGCTTTCGAGGGTGATGTAGTAACAGCTGGAGCCGTCACCATCGTATTCGAACAAGTCGGAGATCCAGTAGTTCCCATAATCCTTTTTGATCTGCATCAGCAGCTGCAGGGGCAGCTGGCTGGATTGGATATTGCGGGTGATAGCCAGCAACTGACCGTTCTCGTTGTAGAAGGCGGACATGACCACATCGTTCATTTTGAAGGTGAACTTGATAAAGTTCTTACCGGCGTGCTTTTCGATGACTTCGACCTTTTTGAAGTCTTTGTGGAAGCTAACGGTTGCTGCGTCATTGCCACCGTCTTTAGGTGTGGCGAAGCTGCTGCTGATGCCGACTGTCAGGAGCAGGGCTGCGGCTAAAACGATTTTCTTACTCCCATTAATAAGGGTCTGGCTGAGGTTGGTGTTTGTGAGTGACATATACTTAGGTTTTTTAGTTTTTTTGCTTGCTGTTTACGATACAAAGATATAGGATTAGGCAGGTACTTTACAATACATAGTACCATGAATGGCTTGATACTGGGTTAAGCGGTATAAAAACAAGGATGAACGATCAAAGAGCTGGCCTGCATGAGTCGAAAAGTACACCGCTGCGGGCATCCTATCCAAGGCCAGCGGGATGCCACAAAACAGTGACGTTGATAATCAGTTAATTATGATTTTTTACGGTGTTTGGCCGTTCGGTTTTGACCAGGCCGGTGTTCGGTTTTGGAATGGCGGGAGGATGTCGTTCAGGATCTGATTGACGGCGGCCGGGCGGCTCATAATAAACATGTGATCGCCTTTTGCGATGACGTGCGTGGGATTGGTACGGCGAAAGGGGAAGACCTCGTCGCGCGTGCCGTGGAGGTGGAAAAGGGGTGGGGAAGGGTGTCGTTGTGCCATTCGAGGACGGCGTTGAGGGCCCAGCGGATCTGGTGGTTGTTGCCGTCGCGGATGACCTGGCGCATGAGCTTCCGGTTTTGGGCGCCCGGCATGGTGAGGTTGTGCCTGGTAATCGCGGCTATCTTCAGGAGTCCCGCGGGGATAAGCCGACCGAGTTGGAGGGCTCCGGCTACCTTATATAGAGGGGGTAGTTGGGATGATAGCGGGATGCTCGATTATCGGAGCGATCAATCATAAGCGGCAAGTGGAAACCCGTTATCATCTGGATGTTATTATCAGGCCCCAAGCGATTTGGGGAGCTTCATAAAGCAGTTCAGGGTATAGCGCTAAAGGTATTGTCCAGACATTTAAAAGAACTGGACGCTGACGGTATCATCCATCGGAAGGTATACGCCGAAGTCCCGCCAAAGGTGGAGTATACGTTCACTGAAAAGGGGATGTCACTCAACGATGTGATGCAGCTATTGGCGGAATGGGGTAAAAAAGAATATCGTAGCTGAAAAGGAAAGACGTTTACCAATTGTTAACCAAGGCTTCCGGCACCCTGCGGATTGCGAAATAGTGGTACTTTCCCGGCATGCAACGATATTTGATGTTTTTATTATTTGTTCTGCCGGTGGTCGGCAGGGCGCAGACGGCGGATGAGAAGAAAGCCGTGGTGGCGGTGCGGTCCATCGACCCGAACGATACTGATTTCAGCGATCTCGCAGGCGTGCGGGCGGCGGTGGGTGATGCGCGAATCGTGTTATTGGGTGAGCAGACACATGGCGAGGCGACAACGTTTCAGGCCAAGATCCGGCTGGTCAAATTCCTTCATGAAAAAATGGGTTTCGATGTGCTAGCCTTCGAGAGCGGGTTCTACGACTGCGCGCGGATCTGGGAAAATGTACAAGCCGGCGGGCGCGTGCCGGATGAGGTCGTCGGCAGCCTGTTCTATATGTATGCGACGAGTGTTCAGATGGGCGACCTTTTTGGTTATCTACAGGGTGATCTTTCGTCGAAACGGCCGTTGGTGATCGCGGGTTTTGACAGTCAGCATACCGGAGAAAAATCCAAGACCGTGCTCTTCGATGATTTCGGCAGATTCCTGAGCAAGGAGCACCCGGGCGTGCTCGATCCCGACTGGGAGCTTTTTCGCCGGGTTTCGGGCGACATGTTTGCCTCTAGGGACTATCGTCCTTCGATTGTAGAGCAGCAGCGGTTCTTCGACAAGCTGGCTACTTTGAAGAAGCTGTTGAATGACGACTCGAAAGTTATCGATTCACTTACTTCGAGCGCGGGTTTCTGGTACCAGGTAGTGTGCAGCATCGAATCGCAGGCGAACCGGTACTGGCAGCTGGTCCATGAGAACGAAAATAGCGTGCGGGATCTGCAGATGGCCAAGAACCTCATTTGGCTGACGGAGAAGGCCTATCCCGGTAAGAAGATCATCGTCTGGGCGCACAATGTACATATCGCCAAAAGTTTCACGGCGCTGGGCGCGAAGTCTTTGACCGATGATCCGAATGCTTTTGTCCCCATGGGCGAGACGATCCACCGGTATTTCGGCAGCCGGGCTTATTGCATTGGTTTTACGGGCGGCGAGGGAAGCTATATGAATTATGTGGATTCCAAGATCATCAACGTGCCGGCGCCGATGGCGGGCAGCATCGAGGCGAAGCTTGCTGCTACCGGGGATGCGTATGGTTTCCTCGATTATCATCATGCGCCGCGTTCCTTGCGGCAGAGTATCCCGGGATGTATTGCCGACTATGGTCCGGCGAAGGGGGCATGGCCGGAGGTTTTCGATGGGTTGTTTTTTATCGATAAGGTGGCGCCCGTGCAGCGGCCAGGGAATTAAGGCGGCCCGCGGCCGCGCAGTCGGCCTGGCTAACGGATACGCAGCCAGGTGTTAGGCCAAAGCATCGAACAGGATCTCCGCGGGGTGTTGGGCTTTGCGGTGTACGCCGTCTTTGATCTGATGGCGGCAACTGGTTCCCGCGGCGGCGATGATCGTCGTTGCCGGTTCTTTTTCGATCGAAGGGAACAGCACCAGAGCGCCGATCTTCATCGATACGTCATAATGTTCTTTCTCGTAGCCAAAGGAGCCGGCCATGCCGCAGCAACCTGTGGGCAGGGTATGGACCGTGAAGTATTTGGGGAGGCTGAGGATAGCATTGGCGAGATTTACATTGGAGAGGGCTTTTTGATGACAATGGCCGTGAAGGATGATCCTTTTCCTTTCCGTGGTGAAACTGTCTTGTGTTATACGGCCGGCTTCTATCTCCCGATGGAACCATTCTTCGAACAGATAAACATGCGGGCTAAGTGACCTGGCTTTTGGCCTGAGCTCTTCCTTTACCAATGTTTTGTATTCGTCGCGGAAGCCGAGGATGGCGCTTGGCTCGATGCCGATGAGCGGGGTTTCTGCGGTGATCTTTCCGTGTAGTGCTTCGACGTTTTGTTCGGCGCAGGCTTTTGCCTGGATTAGCATTCCTTTTGACAGGAAGGAACGCCCGCTGTCCGCGTGATCGGGGATGACGACGGTGTAGCCGAGCTTTTCCAGTAACAGGATCGTTTTCTTTCCGACTTCGACGTCGTTGTAGTTCGTGAACTCATCGCAGAAGAGGTAGACGACGCTGCAGGTGGTTTGCGCTACAAAGGCTTGCCGCTTTTGATGCCAGGACTTCAGCGTCTCGGCGGCGACGGGTGGCAGCGAGCGGTGAGGGTGGAAGCCTACGAGGTTGTTGAGCATCTTTCTGAAGAGCGGGGCGCGGGTGAAGGCATTGTACAGCGGAGCCAGCGCGGACGCCAGCTTCATTTGCTTGCTGAAATTCCCGATGAGTTTGGTACGGAAGGGGGTGCCGTGGGTCTGGTGATAATGATGAAGGAATTCGGCGCGCAGCTTGGAGATGTCGACTGAGCTGGGGCATTCGGTCTGGCAGGCCTTGCAGGCGAGGCAGAGATCGAGGACCTCTTTGACCGTTTCGGCGTCGGCGGCTGCGGCTGTCGCGCCAGGGGCGGCTTTACCGGGGGATGCGGCCGTGCCGGGGGATGCGGCTCGTGTTAAGGTCTCGCCGGGTTTGCTGTTGAGGTTTTGGCGGAGTACGTTGGCGCGGGCGCGGGTGGTGTCGTTCTCGTTGCGGGTGGCCATATAGCTGGGGCACATGGTCCCGCCGGTGATATGGGTCTTGCGGCAGTCGCCGGAGCCGCTGCATTTTTCCGTGAGACGGAGCATGCTTTCTTCGGCGGAGAAATCGAAGATCGTCGCGGCGGCCGTCTGAGCAAGGGGTTGCGGTTCACCGGTGGCCGGGAGCTGGTGGGCCGGCTGCGCCTCGTAGCGGAGGTTGGCGAGCATATCCGGGGTGTCGGTGATCTTGCCCTTGTTGAAGAGGCCGTTCTCGTCGAAGATGTGTTTGACCTGCTTGAATAACTCGTACACTTCGAGGCCCATGACGACCGGGATATAGTTTCCGCGCAGACGGCCGTCGCCGTGTTCGCCGGAGAGGGCGCCGTTGTATTTTTTGATGAGGTCGGCCGTTTCCGTAAGGATGGTCCGGAAGAGCTGCTGGCCTTCGGTGGTTTTGAGGTTGATCATGGGCTCTACGTGCAGCTCGCCGTCGCCGGCGTGGGCATACATGGAGTACGCCGTAGCATGTTTTTGCAGCAGGGTTTCGAGGTCGGCGATATAGTCGGGCAGGTCTTCCACTGCGACGGCGCAGTCTTCGATGAGGTTCACGGGCTGGGCGTCGCCTTTGAGGTTTCTGAGTAAACCGAGACCGGCGCGCCGCAGGTCCCAGGCATTTTTCGTCTGGCTGCCGGTGAGGGTCGGATAGGCATAACCGAGGCCCGCATTCCTGAGCTCGCGGATGAGACCATCGCATTTCGACTGCAGTCCTTCGGGGGTGGCGTCGAAGAATTCCACCATGAGGATCGAATTGGGTTCGCCAACGAGGAAGAAACGGTTTTGGGCCTGTTCGGGATTGTTGATGGCCTGTTCCAGGATAACGTGATCTACCAGTTCGGACGCCGAGCAGCCCGACCGGACGATGATCAGGTTGGCTTTCAGGGCTTCGTGGAGGCTATTGAAATGTACCGCCACCATGCCGGCCTCTTTGGGCGGGAGGTCGATGAGCTTTAGTTTGGCTTCGGTGATAATGCACAGCGTCCCTTCGGAGCCGGCGATGAGGCTGCCGAGATTGATATGGCCGTTGTCGTATTGGGCGGCGAGGTGATCGAGGGCGTAACCGCTATTGCGGCGGGTGACGGTGGGTTTGGGGAAATTCTTTGCGATGATCTCCCGGTTGCCGGGGTTTTCAACGAGGGAAAGGATTCGGGAGTAGATCTTATGTTCGAGTGAATCGGACTGACGTGGGGCGTCCGCGAGATCGAGGGGGCCGAAAACGGCAGTGCTGCCATCGGCGAGGAGCGCGGTGACTTCAAGTAGATTTTGGCGGGTATTGCCCCAGATCATCGAGTGAAGTCCGCAGGAGTTGTTGCCGATCATCCCGCCGATCATGGCGCGGCTGCTGGTCGAGGTTTCGGGGGCGAACATCAGCCCATGCGGTTTTAGCCAGGCGTTGAGATCGTCCCGGACGACGCCGGGTTGTACGCGCACCCATTTTTCCTGTGGGTTGATCTCGAGGATGCCGTTCATGTATTTGGAAACGTCCACGATCACGCCATGGCTTACCACCTGGCCTGCAAGCGAGGTTCCGGCGGTGCGGGGTACGAGGGTGAGCTGGCCCGTGCGGGCAAAATCGATGAGGTGACGGATATCGGCCGCGTTCTTTGGTATGGCCACGGCGAGCGGCATTTCCTGGTATACGGAAGCGTCGGTAGAATAGGCGATCCTTATGGTCCGGTGTTTTACGGAGTCATCGAAATACCATTCTCCGGTATAGTCGTTCGTGAGTGTGTTGAGGTCGACGGGCATTTTTTGCTACAAATTAATAAGAGGAGGAAGGTGAGTCCTCCATTGACTATGATCAGATCGTTATCAAAAATATAACCTCCCAGCCATGTTTGCGAATATGCGTTCAAATAAAGACAGCAGATGGATGAAATGAGACAGATGAAAGGGACAAAGCGGTCGCGGACCTTCCTGGTATGAAGCAGGAGGCCGAAACTGTAGAGGCCGAGCAGGGGGCCATAGGTATAGGAAGCTACCTTGAAGATCGCGCTTACCACTGCTTCGTTGTTGAGGGCGTTGAAGGCGATCACGGTGAGCGGGATGAGGACCGAGAAGAACAGGTGGACCAGGTGACGGGTGCGGCGTTTGCGGGCTTCCGGGGCGCCCGGTTTCATGCCCGAGCCGGAAGGGTCGCGCCGTTTGTCGAAACCGAGGAAATCGATGCAGAAGGAGGTAGTGAGGGCGGTTAGCGCGCTGGAGTCATCGGCGGCCTTTCGCGAGGTCAGGAAGGAGATACCGATAAGCACCGTAAAATAGCTGACGATAAACAGCAGCAGTAGCAGTGGGGACATGGGTTATCGGGTCTTGGTTAGTTCAAGGACCTTGCGGATGCTGCCGTATTTCCTCAGGAGGGTTTCGGCCTGGCGTTCGTCGATGCCGGTCTCGCGGACGATGATCCTGACGCCGCGGCGGTAGAGCTTGCTATTGGTCAGCTGCATGTCGACCATCTTGTTGCCTTTGACCTTTCCCAGGCGGATCATGGCGGAGGTAGTGAGCATGTTCAGCACCATTTTTTGTGCGGTCCCAGCCTTCATGCGCGTGGAGCCGGTGAGGAATTCGGGCCCGACGATGACTTCGACGGGATAACGGGCGGCTTTAGCGATAGGGCTATCCGTGTTGCATACGATACAGCCGGTGACGATGTTATGCTCGGTGGCGATCTTCAATCCCCCCAATACATATGGCGTCGTACCGGAGGCGGCGATGCCTACGAGTACGTCGTTTTCGTCGATTTGATATTGTTGCAGGTCGGTCCATGCCTGGATGAGATCGTCTTCCGCGTTTTCGACGGCTTTTTTGATCGCGGTATCGCCGCCGGCGATGAGACCGACGACCAGGTCATAGGGTACACCAAAGGTCGGGGGGCATTCCGAAGCGTCGAGGATGCCAAGACGGCCGCTGGTTCCGGCGCCGATATAAAAGAGACGACCGCCGCGGCCCATTTTTTCGACAATAGCGGTTGCGAGGGCCTTTATCTGCGGCATCGCTTTGGCAACGGCGAGAGGGACGGTTTGGTCTTCTTTGTTGATGCTGGATAAGATCTCTTCGAGTGATAGCTCCTGTAGGTTCTTGTAATAGGATTCTGTTTCTGTGATTAGTTCCATGAAAATGTATTGAAAAAGTATTAGTGAGACGTCTTGACGACGGCGTTATAAAAGGCTTTCAGGGCCAAAGGCCGGATATTGACCTTTGAAACGCCGAATGTCTTGCCATCGTCCGGATAGACCCGGTTCGTCAGACAGATATAGATGATGTCGTATTTGGGATCGACCCAGACATAGGTCCCGGTGTAGCCCGAATGGCCGAAGGCCTGATCAGACAGATGATCGCCGGGTTTCAGCCTATCGGGATCGGTGCGGTCGAAGCCGAGGCCGCGGTAGGTAATCCTGGATTGCCGCGAAGTGAAATAGCTCACCGTAGCGCTGTCGAAATATTTTCTTCCGCCGTAGACTCCTTTATTCAAGAGCATCTGGTAATAGATGGCGAGGTCGTTAGCATCGGCGAAGAGGCCTGCGTGTCCTTCTACGCCACCGGCCATTGCGGCACCGGGATCGTCGACATAGCCCTGGACGGGCATGTTCCGGAACCAGCGGTCATTTTCGGTGGTGCGAACGATGCGCGATTTCGGGAAACGGTTCCTGGGCAGGTAGCCGGTGGATTGCATGCCGAGGGGTAGATAGAGATCATGGAGCACGTATTCGTCGAGGCTGCGGTGGGAAATGTTTTCGAAGACCTCTTTCATCATGTACATGCTCAGGTCGCTGTAGACGTATTTTCCGCGGGTTAGCACCGGTGAGGCGAGTGTAACGGGCCACATGACCTCATTGAAATAGTTTGCGCGAAGATAATAATGATCGGCGACCGGGGTCGGATAAGCGGCGGAAGAGTCGGTGCTAAGGTCTTTCGGTGTTAGTTTCTCATAGAATTTTATATAGGGGGTAAAGCCGGCTTCGTGGAGCAGGGCTTCGCGGACGCGGATATCCTTTTTGTCGGGAAAATTTCTCAACGCGGCGACATAGTTGCTGATGGGGCTGTCGAGATCGAGCTGGTGGGTTTCATAGAGATGCATGATGGCGGGGGTGGTCGCGGTCACCTTTGTACAGGAGGCCATGTCGAAGATGTCGTCGAGCCGGGTGGTGTCGTTGCCCCAATACGTATGGTTACCGAAGGCCTTGTTGTAGATGACCTGGCCATCTTTGGCAAGGAGGATGACGACGGCGGGGGCGTTATGGGCGGCGATGCCGGCAAGGGCGATGGTGTCTATTTTATCGAGATCATCGCTATTCACGCCGACGGCTTCGGGAACGGAGTAGCCGAGCCGGGTTTTGGCTGTCGTGTAGCCGGCGCCTTTGCGATAGTAGGGGCTAAACGTTTCTTTGAGGCGGTTCGTGCGCGGGATGGCGACTCCACCGAAGATGGCCTGGGCGGCCAGTGCGGCGCCGGCGTCGTTGTCGTCGGGATACCAAAGGACGGGGCTGGTGATTTGATCCAGCCCGGCGAGGGATGTTCCGGGGCCGGAGAGGACGATGACGAGCCGGGTGCGGGTTCCGAGGTCCCGGATGAATTCGGTGAGTGGGGTGGCGGGAGGGCCGGACAGTTCGAGGATGACGAGATTGAAGAGCTTTAGCCGGTCGTGCAAGCCGTTTAGATCGGTAATGGTGTCGCCGTCGAAGGGGGTGATCTTCCAGTATTTATTCGCAAGGCTGTCGAAGGGTCCATGGTGAGCGAAATGAAAGCGGACGGCGGCGATAGATAGACCGGGCAGGTCGCTAATCGGTAGGGTTCCTCTTGTGTTATTGAGCAATACCATGTTGCTGACCGCCGCATGGGTCTGTGTTAACGCTTGCAGGTTTTCGTTGTGATCCTGGGCTCGGGCGATGGTGAAGAGGGCGAGCAGGACAATGATCCACCCGGTGAAACGTGCACAAAACCGCAAACCAGTGAATGACGCTAGAGGCATACGTAATGTTAGGAAATAAAAGTCAGATAACCCGCAAATTCCTGCATTTTTTCGCAAAAAGCTGCAAAAAGCCGCAGGGCTTAGGTAGCGCGCCGTGCTGCCGGGGTGTGCGGCGCGTTCGAAATCGTGGGGGCTGGCTGTCGAGGGTGACTGAACGGCTAGATGATGTTGACGTGGGGGGCGTATTTACTGAGGAGTTTGTCATTGGGATGGAGGTCGGTGACGAGGTGGGTGACATCGGCGAGGCTGCAGACCTTGATCTTTTGAATAGAGTCGAGTTTTTCGGCGATGCTGAGGATCACGGTTTGTTGGGCGGAGCGGATCATGGCTTTTTTTACCTGTACGGCTTCCCAATCCGAGTCGGTGATGCCTTTGGTGAGCGAGAGGCTGTGAGTGCCCATGAAGCAAAGATCGGCCTCGATCTCGGCGAGTTGGTGGATGACCTGGGCGCCGATGAGGATCTGGGTTTCGGGGGAGAGCTTGCCGCCGATGAGATGGACATTGAGATTGGGGTGTTCGCCGAGTTCGATGGCGACCACGGGGCTAATGGTCAGAAAGGTACAATAGACATTGGCGGGGATGAGGCGGGCCAGCTCGATCATGGTCGTACCGCCGCCCGCGATCACGAGCATGCCGTCTTCTATGAGTTCGACGGCCTTTCGGGCGATCTCCTTTTTCTCTTCCTTTTTGTAGATATCGCGTTCGGAGTAGGGGAAATGAAAGGATTTCGAGATGGCACCGCCGTGGACTTTGATGATCTGTCCGCTATCGGTGAGTTCGTTCAGGTCCCGGCGTATGGTATCTTCTGAGACCTTGAGTTTTGCACTGAGGTCGGAGGAAAGGACTTTGTTGTGGATATTGATCTGGCTGATGATGTATTGGAAACGTTCTTCTTTGAGCATAAGCGGCGTGGTCTTAATAACGCGGTGAATATATTATTAAAACTTTGATAATGCAAGTCGCTGATAAAGCTGATGGGTCGGATAGACGCGGATGGCATTTTCTTCGCGGATGGCTGCGGGGTAGAGTGCGTCGCCGTTGAGGCGGCGAAAAGTTTCCTCCAGCCCGGGTTCGGTTTTCATGAGCGCATTGACTTGCGGCGCGAAGTCGTGGTAGTCGCGAATGGAACGGGCGGAGTCGGCGTGGGCCTTGATGTCGAGGCAGGTGAGATAGTAAACACGGATATCCGCCATCAGCCGGTAGTGTTCGAATTCCTGCGCGTTGCTTCCGGGTTTCAGATCGTGCAGGATCTTCGCGGACTCGCGTGCGCTGTCGAGGAGGGCTTCGAGGCTCATTTCCTCAGGGCCCGACCGATCATTGGAACCGACGCGGACCTTGCCGTCGACGACCTTATAAGGGGCATTGAAGAGGGCCTTTTCGAAGTGTCGGGCCGCGTCCGCATCGAGGCCATAGTGGTCATGACAGTAGGTGACGATGAAGGCGTGGGAATCGAAGTCGGGCTGTTTTACCGCCTGCGTAAAGGCATTGATCAGCAACTGAAACCCGCTGAGCGGATATACATGACGGACAGCATAGAGATCGACCAATTCGTCGCCCGAGTTAAAGATCGGATCATAGACGCCGGAGGTGGACCAGGAGGTCATGATGATGCCTTTGTATCCGAGCCGACGGCATTCGGGGATGAAACGGGCGATGTTGTCGAAGTGGTGTTGCCAGGTCTCCAGATAATAGTTGTCGGGGTCGCTTCGCAGGGCTGGTGCGCCCCAGATCTCATAGCCGCTGCCCGCCAGCTTGCTATGATCGCCGAATCTGTCGAGATCCCAGCCGTAGTTCCAGTCGACCAGCACGGTGCCTTTGGGCAGGAGTCCGAGGTATTCCGGATATTTCAGTGCGATATCGGCCCAGAGCACCGGTATCTTTCCGAGGCTGATGACGATATCGCAGAGCATTTTGACGTGGTCGAAATAGAGTTTGGAGACGCCTTCTTCTGCCGCCAGCTTTTTACACAGCGGGCAATGGCCGAGCAGATGGGTCTCGTCGCAGCCGATGTGGATATACGGGGAATTATGGGTGGAGGCGAGGTCTTTATAAAGCCGGGTGAAGAGGGTTTTGTTGAGTTCTTTCTTCGCCGGGCATACCTGGGAGAGGTCGTGTTCGTCTTCGCGCAGGGCGGCGTATCTATTGTGGCGGAGGATATATTCCACATGCCCGAAGCTTTGTTGAAGGGGTATAACGTCGATGTTTAGCTGATGGCAATACCCGATAAAATCCTTTATCTGCGCACGGGTATAGGTGTAACGATTCGCGATCTGCGGGTCGTCTTCGAAAGGGTAGGACGCCTCCCATTCCATGATCAGCGTATTGATGCCCTGGTTATGCAGCTGCAGGGCCAGCGCCTTCAGTGCCGGCATTGGCATCGTTTGGATGCGGAGGTCGAGGTGGAAGCCTTTGACGACAAAATCCTTTTGGGCCGGCGGCTGGGCAGTGGCGGCCTGGACCGGCGGCTGGGCGGTGGCCACGGTGCTGCATAACGCGATGCTTAAGATCAGGCTAATGGTTCTCATGGTATAGAAAGTTACCGTTTTTTTTGGGTAGATTTGGTAAAAACCGGTTAACACACTATGGAACAGTTTGAAAAACTCTATTTGTACAAGAGGATCGTGCAGGCAAAACTGTTTATTGATCACCATTATGCGGAAAAGATCGATCTCGACAATATTTCCGATCAGGCTTGTTTTTCGAAATTCCATTTTATCCGGCTTTTCAAGACGCTGTATGGGCGGACCCCACATAATTATCTCCTGAAGATCAGGATCGAGCGATCCAAACTACTCTTATCGCAAGGGCATTGTGTTTTCGATGTGAGCCAGATGAGCGGTTTCGACAGCCCGACCTCTTTTGCCGCCGCTTTTAAAAAAACGACAGGCCAGGCGCCGAGCGTGTTCAAAGAGCGGGAGCGGGTGAGGCAGCAGGATATCGGTAGCAATCCCTTTTTTGCCATTCCGAATTGTTTTGCCGAGACGCATGGCTGGACAAAATCGCAATTTTTAAGAGATGATGTTTAGCTAAAGGTCTCATTTTTGTCAAAAAAACGGCATGATCACAAAATTGACCCATTTATGTATTTATGTCCTGAACCAGGAAAGCGCATACGATTTCTATGTGAACAAGCTTGGATTCATTGTCCACACGGATGCCCCCATGGGGGAGGGCGTGCGGTGGCTTACGGTCTCTCCGCCCGAACAGCCTGAGCTCGAAATCTCCTTGTTCCTGGTGATAGAGGGCGATATATTCGATAAGGAGACCGTGAAGACTATGACCGCGCTGGTCAGGAAAGGAACCTTTGGAGCGGCTGTCTTTACATGCCACGATCTTATGGCTACTTATGAAGAGCTAAAGACCAAGGGCGTGGTCTTCAAGAAAGCCCCGACAAAAGAGTTTTATGGTTATGAAGCCCTTTTTGTAGATGATTCCGGTAATTGGTTCTCGCTTTCACAACTGAATCCTTAATTTATGAAATCGATATTCGATCCGCAGACCAGGAACGAGATCATCAGCCGTGTTGACCGGTTACAGCCCGGGAGTACGCCGGTGTGGGGCAAAATGACCGTAACGCAAATGGTGAGGCATTGCACCCGTTGTGAGGAATATTATTTGGGGAATGCTCCTGTGAAGAGATCGTTTTTGGGCAGGTTGATCGGCGGGATGGCGATCAAGGGGCTTTTGAAAAACGACAGCACCGTTCTTGGTAAGAATGCACCTACCAATCCGGTTTTTCGGGTCGCCGAAGATCTGCAGAACCTGGATGCGGAAAAGGAAAAATGGAAGTCGGCGCTCTCCAGCTATGCTTCCTATGACCAGCCTTTTTTTAATCATTGGTTTTTTGGGAATATGACGCGTGAGCAGCTTGGTGAGTTCATCTACAAACATTGCGATCATCATCTGAGGCAATTTGGCTGTTAGGGCTGGTCGATGGCCGGTTCCGGCGGCTCTTCAATAACCTGTCGATAAAATATTGATACACATGGCAAGAATTGGCGGGCGAAGCGTTTTATTGATATTGACCGGTGTCTTTATTTTGATGTTTGCCGGCGCCTGGTTGTATGAGGGCGTTGCCGATTACCGAACGTACAAGGGGATCACGAATGGAGAAAGGATCGACCGGATCGAATTCCGTAGCATTCTTGATCCCTCCCGACATCTGATCGTCACGAATGACACGGTTTTGGAGAAAATAAATGAGGCGTTTGCGTATTTTAAGGAGTATTCGCCGCAGAGCCCTAAAATGCACTCGGTTTATATTCAGATGGAGATCTATAAAAAAAAGAAATGGACGTTGGAGCTTTTAAAAACAAAATACAGCGGTTGGGCTATACCGATCTTTACCAAGTGGTATCAGAATGACTCATTGGTTGCGGTGCTTGGCCGCTATTCCATTTTAGATTCTTTGCAATTTAAGATACCCGAAAATGCCAGGGTCGAAACGCATTAGAGTCATGCGAAAGGCTGATCGATGGCTGGACTGGGTTCGGAGAACCAGCGCGGTCCGTCTTCTGTCATATAAGCGCAGTCTTCGAGTCGGATCCCGAATTCGCCATAGATGGCGATCATCGGTTCGACGCTGAAGCACATACCCGGCTGTAGCGGCTGCTGGTTTCCTTTGACCATATTCCCCCATTCGTGCATATCCATGCCTATGCCATGGCCTGTCCGGTGTGGGAGGCCGGGTATCTTATAGCCGGGGCCGAAGCCGGCGTCGGTGATCACCTTTCGGGCGGCTGCGTCTACCTGTTCGCAGGGGGCGCCGATGCGTGCCGCGGCAAAGCCCGCTGCCTGAGCTTTCTTTTCCAGGTTCCAGATCTCACGCTGGCGGCCGGTGGGCGGCGCGCCAAAGACGACGGTCCGGCTGATGTCGCTCTGATAGCCCTCCACTTTGCAGCCGCCGTCCATGATGACGATATCGCCTTTTTTAAGATGTTGCGGCTCGATGCTGCCATGCGGATAGGCCGACGCTGCGCCGAAATTGGCCGAGAGCTCGCCTTTCACACCAAGCCGGGCATGTGCATCTTCCGCGATGGCGGAGAAATCGGCCGGTGTCATGTCTTCGTGTAGCAGCGCCACGCTGGCCTTATAGGCGGCGATGGTGATATCGCTGGCTTTTTTCATCAGGGCGATCTCTGCGGGGGATTTGATCAGGCGGCAGTTCATGGTCACCGGGTCGGCACTGACATAACCGAGCTGCGGTGCTTCTTTGCGGATGCCATCGAAGATGAAGAATCGCAGGCGCTCTTCCATGCCGATGTTCCCGGATTGGATGTTGTAATCTTTTAAGATGCCCGCGGCCACCTTATAGGGGCTTTCGTGTTCTTCCCACACCCGTACTTCCTTGCCGATGGTGATGAGCTGATGCAGCCTTTCCGCTTCGAAGGCGGGGCTGACATAGCTTACCTCACCTTTTGCGGGGATGATGGCGACCATGGTCCGCTCGCTGGGCCACCAGCTGATGCCGGTGAAGTATTGCAGCGACGTGCCGCAATCGAGCACGATGGCCGCGATCTTGTTTTCTTCCATGAGGCGTTGGGCCTTTTGTATGCGGGTTTGCCTTTCTTCGAGGGTGATAGGACTTACGCCGGCGAGCATGGGGGCGTTCGATCGCTGGGGTATGTCGATGGGCCCGTGCGATGTTGTCGCGGGGTGGTGCAGTGTTGTCGCGGGCAGGCCGTAAAGCAAGGCAGCGTTGCCGGCGGAGAGGCGGAGGAAGTTTCTTCTATCGAGGGGCATGCAGCGTCGGTTTTAGTCCTGACAAGTTAAGGCATTTGCCTATTAGGCTGATCCTGGAGAGAAATTCCGGGTAGGAATGGGTAAAAATGGAGAAGAGACGCGGCGGTGGCACGGAAGCTGCAGGTGAGCCGTTCAGACAAGTAAATTGAGCTATGGGGGAAAGCGGTTGTGGGCAGGGATGCCGATCTTTGCAGAAAAATAATGATAATGGCAGCGATAAAAAAAATTACGCTGGGCAAGAATGGCCCTCTTGTGTCGAAACTAGGTTTAGGATGTATGCGGATGTCGCCCGTTTGGGGTGGGCCGGCGCGGGATGAAAATGAAAGTATCGCCACCAT